>CAKZHP010000101.1 GCA_936924635.1 uncultured Propionibacteriaceae bacterium | reverse complement strand
CACGGGGAACGGGGGCCGGCTCGGCGACTGGGCGCTCATCGGGGCCGGCGACTGGGGCACGTACGGGGCGGCGGGCCCGGCCTGGCCACCGAAGGGCGCCTGCGGCATCCCGGGCCCGGGCATCGGCCCGGGCAGGAATCCGCCCGTGGTCACGGTGGGAGCGACGCCGAAGCCGGGGAAGCCGACCGGTGCCGGTCCGCCCTGCACACCGGACCGCGGTCCCGGCTGCGGCTCGGCATGCTGGGGGGCGGGCCGCTCGTCGTCGGCCGGGCCAGCGAGCTCGAGAGCGATGGCGTCCTGGGTCAGCGGGGCCTCGTCGTCGTCGTCGAGAGCGAGGACGTCCCCCTGCTCAGCCGCCGCGGAGCGCTCGGTCTCGTCGTCGTCCATGTCGAGGCCGACCGGCGCCACCTCCTCCCGGTCACGCACCCCCCAGACGTGAGCCGGGTGACCGGAGGTAGCGGTCGCCGGCGCTGCTGACGCGGCAGCGTCCGTCGTCGGCGCAGAGGTCACGGGCGCGGCCTCAGTCGTGGGCTCATCCCCGGCCGCGCCGGTGCGGCTCTCCCTGGTCTCGGCGACATCCTGGTCGTCGGCCGTTGTGGGCTCGCGATCGGTCTCTGTGTCGCCGTCGGTGGGATCACTGGCCCAGCCGTCGTCCTCGGCGACTCCAGACTCCCGATCCGCGACCGCACCGGCGTCGCTGTCCTCAGCCGGCCGGCCGTCGCCCTCGGCGACGGCGAGCTCCCGCCCTGCGACCGCGTCGGTGTCAGCGGCCTGACCGTCCGCGGCGGGAGCGGGCTCTTCCCCGGAACCGACGGCGGCACCCTCCCGATCGCCGCTGACAGGTCCCTGACCGGAGGCGGATGACTCCCCGGCAGATGCGGCGGGCAGCGCGCCTGCCAGCGTTGCCCCAGCCGTCGCACCACCCACAGCGCCAGCGGCCACCGCGCCCCCGAGCCCAGTGCCCCCGGAAGAACCGGGCACGGCAGCGCCGAGGGCAGTGACGCCCGCGGGGTTCGCCTCCGCGGCACCGGCAGCACTGGCGGCCTCGTCGCGGTCCTGCTCCGTGCCGGCCGTGGTGCGGACGTCCCCGGCTGTCGCGTCCTCCCCCGCTGTCGTGTCCTCCTCGGGCGCCGTGTCTTCCTGGGGATCCGTGTCCTCGCCGCCCTCGGCCTCGCCCGCAGCCACGATGGTGCCGTCGGCCTCGACGGCGACGGGCAGCGAGACCCGAGCCTCGTCGGTCGCGTCGATCACGACCGCCGAGGCCAGCACCGCCCCGACCACGAGCGGCAGCTGCAGCGTCGAGCCCTGGGCGACGGGCTCCATCTCGACCCGTACCCGCCTGACCGCGCCCAGGCCGACCTCGTGCCAGGTCTGGAAACCCTCACCGGAGGCGATCACCTCACCCGTGGTCGCGTCGACGGCGCTCAGGCGCCCGCGGAGCAGGGAGTGCATCTGGTCGCCCGACCAGAAGAACGCCCCGAGGCTCGGCATCAGGTCGACCCGGAAGGCCGCCAGCCGCTCCGCGAACTCCCCGGGCGAGCGCGACGTGACGATGTCCTGCCACAGATCGGTCAGCAGCGAGGTCATGTGCGGAGGCGCCGGCAGCATGATCACCAACGACGTGGGTCCGGCGAGCACCACCCACTGGCCCGGCGCGTACGTCGCGCGCCACATCCCGATGCTCTCCATGCCTCGCGTCCCCTCCGTCGCTGCGTCCGGTCATTCTTGCGTGCCCAGGGCTCGACGGCGCCGTCTCCAGCAGATCGGCCGAGGCAGGTGTCAGCGGCCGCCCCACACGGCCACGCCACCCGCGTGACCGGTGAGGGTCACCAGCACCAGCGCTCCGATGGCTCCCAGGGCCATCAGCACCGTCGACCCGACCTTCATGCCTGTCGATCGCAACCACGCAGCACGCCGGTCGGCCCACCCGGCCACCTCTGGACTGGTGGCGACCCACCACCAGACCACGAGCAGAGCGAGCATCACCCCGACCTTCTCGGTGAGGTGGCCGAGGTCGGCATGCCTGACCACCTGCGGCGCGACCTGCACGGACTCGAACAGGTCCTCACCGGACGAGCCCGCCACCAGGCCCGCGACGCCCGCCGCCACGGCACCCACGGGCAGCAGCCAGCCGAGCCGTACGCGCAGCGCCGGCCAGACCAGCGAGACCAGAGCGGCCAGCGGCACCAGCGTCAGCAAGACGACGGCGAAGTGGACGACGACGGGGTGGAGCGGCAGGCCGAGCATGCGCACATCGAACCAGCCGCCCCTCCTGCCGCAGGTCAGGCCGGGTTCTTCAGCGCGGCGCGAGCGGCGGCGAGGCGCGCGATCGGCACGCGGAACGGCGAGCACGAGACGTACGAGAGCCCGGCCCGGTGGAAGAAGTCGATCGAGTCCGGGTCACCGCCGTGCTCGCCGCAGACCCCGGTCTTGAGCTCTGGCTTCGTCTGCCGGCCCTTCTCCACGCCCATCCGCACCAGCTGCCCGACACCTGCCTGGTCGAACGACTGGAACGGGTTGCGCGGGATCACCTCATTCTCCACGTACGCCCCCAGGAACCCGCGCTCGGCGTCGTCGCGACTGATGCCGATGCCGGTCTGGGTGAGGTCGTTGGTGCCGAAGCTGAAGAAATCGGCCTGCCGCGCGATCTCGTCGGCGGTCAGCGCCGCCCGTGGCACCTCGATCATCGTGCCGACCGTGACCTCCAGCGTCGCGCCGGCGTCGCGCAGCTCCTCGGCCACCACCCGCTCCACGATCTCGCGCTGGGTCTTCAGCTCGGTCTCGTAGGCGACCAGAGGCACCATGATCTCGACGCCGACCGTCTCGCCCTCCCGCTCCAGCACCGCCAGCGCGGCCCTGACGATCGCTCGCACCTGCATCTCGGGGATCGACGGGTAGAGCATCGCCAGCCGGCAGCCACGGGTGCCGAGCATCGGGTTGCGCTCGTGGAGGCCCTTCACCTGCGCCAGCAGGGTGCGCTCCGTCGTCAGCTGCTCGGCCGGTGCCCCGGTCATCTCCAGCCGCTGCACGAGCATCACCTGCTCGGGCAGGTCGGGCAGGAACTCGTGCAGCGGCGGGTCGAGCAGCCGTACGGTCACCGGCAGCCCCTTCATCGCCGTGAACAGCGCCTCGAAGTCGGCCTGCTGCATCGGCAGGATCTTCTCCAGCGCCGCGGCCCGCGCCTCCTCCGAGTCGGCCAGGATCATCTCCCGCACCGCGGGCAGCCGCTCGGCCACCATGAACATGTGCTCGGTGCGTGCCAGGCCGACGCCCTCGGCGCCCAGCTCGCGGGCTTTCGAGGCGTCCTCGAAGTTCTCGGCGTTCGCGCGGACCCCGAGCGTGCGTACCTCGTCGGCCCAGGCGACGACCTGCTGGAAGTCCTCGTTGATGGAGGCGGGCACCAGCTCCAGGGCGCCGGCGAACACCTCCCCGGTGCTGCCGTCGAGCGTGAGGGTGTCCCCCGGTCCGTACACCTCCCCGCCGATCCGGACGGTCTGCCCCACCGGGTCGATGTCGATGGTGTGGGCGCCCGCGACGCAGGTGATGCCCATGCCGCGGGCCACGACGGCCGCGTGGGAGGTCATGCCGCCGTGCGCGGTGAGCAGCCCGTCGCACGCCATGACGCCGTGGATGTCGTCGGGGGTGGTCTCGTACCGGACCAGCACGACCTTCTCCCCGCGCGCCCCCCGCTCCGCGGCGTCGTCGGCCGAGAACGAGAGCGCGCCGACCGCGGCGCCAGGTGACGCGGGCAGGCCGCGTGCGATGGCCGTCGCCGTGTGGTCGGGGTCCAGGCGCGGGTGCAGCAGCGCGTCCAGCTGCGAGGGCTCGATGCGCAGCAGCGCCTCGTCACGGGTGATGAGCCCCTCGGCGACCATGTCCACGGCCGTCTTCACCGAGGCGGCCGCGGTGCGCTTGCCGTTGCGCGTCTGCAGCATGTAGAGCGCGCGGTCCTCGATCGTGAACTCCATGTCCTGCATGTCCTTGTGGTGCTGCTCGAGCTTCGCCATGGTGTCGAGCAGCGCCGCGTACGCCTCCGGCAGCACGTCGGCCATCTCGGCCAGCGGGCGGGGCGTCCGGATGCCGGCGACCACGTCTTCCCCCTGGGCATTGGTGAGGAACTCGCCGTACAGCTCCTTCGCGCCCGTCGACGGGTTGCGGGTGAAGCAGACGCCCGTGGCCGACGTCTCGCCGCGGTTGCCGAACACCATCTGCTGCACGTTGACGGCGGTCCCGAGGTCGCGCGAGATGCCCTCGGCCCGTCTGTACACATAAGCACGCGGGTTCAGCCACGACCGGAACACGGCGTCGATGGCGCGCCGCAGCTGCTCGCGCGGGTCAGACGTCCAGCCGCCACCGAGCGCCTCGTCGGCGAGCCGCGTGAAGGTCTCGGTGAGCTCCTTCAGGTCGGCCGCATCCAGCTCGGTGTCCAGGGAGACGCCACGGTCACGCTTCATCGCGGTCAGCGCGTCCTCGAACACGTGCGGCTCGATGCCCTCGACCACTTCTCCGTACATCTGCACGAACCGTCGGTAGCAGTCGTAGGCGAAGCGCTCGTTGCCCGACTCGGCGACCACCCCAGGCAGCGACTCGTCGGAGATGCCGAGGTTGAGGATGGTGTCCATCATTCCCGGCATCGACTGCACCGCGCCCGAGCGCACCGACACCAGCAGCGGGCGCTCGGCCGAGCCCAGCTTGCGGCCCGTACGCTCCTCGAGCCGTGCCAGGCCGTCGGCCACCTGCTCGTCCAGCCCGGCGGGCCAGCGACCGTCGGCGTTCATCGCCGCCACGCAGGCCGCGGTGGTGACCGTGAAGGCGTCTGGGACCGGGACCCCGATCCTCGCCATGTCGGCGATCCCCGCCCCCTTGCCGCCCAGCAGCGGCTTCATGGACATATCTCCCTCAGACAGGTCGTAGACCCATTTCTCCGTCATGCTCTGACTTCTCCCTTTGTCAGCTCCGGCCTCATTGCCAGTGCGCACGCGAGACGTTTCCGTGCGCTCGATCCGACCCCAGGCCCACCCTTCCCGGAATCGCGACTGCGGTCAGCCTAACGCCTGGAAACGGTGCCCAGACCTCCGCTTGTGCATGGCCCGGCCCATGGCTCATCACAGGTGGCCAACCGGTGACCAACGAGCGTCGCGCAGCGGTTCTTGCCCTTGTCCGGCAGCGCCACAGCGGCGCCTACCGAGGAGAAGACGATTTCTTTGCGCCCGCGCCAGGCCGCCTGAGCGGAGGAACTTTTCACCCACCGGCCACATCGGGGGCGCCTGGTGCCTAGCGTTGCTCCTGCTGGGGGGCCTGCAGACGCACCCTGCGCCGCCGGCCCCTCCACAGAGGAGGACACCATGGTGGCCAACGTCATCGTCACGGTCGAGCGACGGCTCGACCATCCCCGTGACGCCGTGTTCCGGGCCTGGACCGACCCGGCCACCCTGGCCCGCTGGCGAGGGTCGCCCGGCTGGCACGTGGAGGCCGAGAGCTGCACCGGTGACCCGCGTCTCGGCGGCCACCACACCCACGTCAAGGTGCGCGACGACGACCCCACGGTGCGGGTGACCACGACCGGCGTGTACACGGAGTTCTTCGACCCCGACGTCTTCGTCTCCGCCGAGAAGATCACCGGCGACGAGGGCATCGACCCGAACGCGGTCCTCGAGCTGCGCGTCGAGCTCACCCGGTACGGCCGCGAGGGGCGGGGCACCCTGGTGCGCATCATCCAGGGCCCGTACGAGCCGGACGTCGCCGACTGGCACGGCGAGGGGTGGCGCCGGGAGCTCGGGCGCCTGGCCGCGCTGCTCGACGGACCGAGCGGCCCCGGTGTTCACACCGGCCCGACAGAGGTGACCCGGTGACCGCCGTGGAGCCGAACGACGGTCACGTCAGCGTCGTACGCCAGAAGCCGCTGATGTCGATGCGGCAGATCCTGCTGATGAACCTGGGGTTCTTCGGCATCCAGTACTCGTTCGGCATGCAGCAGACCGCGATCAACCCGATCTACACCTTCCTGGGCGCCTCGCACGACTCGCTGCCGCTGCTGAACCTCGCCGGGCCCGTGACGGGGCTGCTGCTGCAGCCGGTCATCGGGGCGATGTCCGACCGCACCTGGAGCCCGCGCCTCGGCGGCCGCCGCCGCCCGTTCTTCCTGATCGGGGCCATCGGCTGCAGCATCTGCCTGTTCCTGTTCCCGTTCGCCTCCGCGATCTGGATGGCCGTGGTGCTGCTGTGGCTGCTCGACGCCAGCAACAACACCGCCATGGAGCCGTACCGCGCCTTCATCGCCGACAAGCTGCCGCCCTCGCAGCTGGCCAAGGGGTTCCTGGCCCAGTCGTTCTTCACCGGCTTCGGCATCACGCTGGCCAACATCAGCCTCTGGGCGTTCAAGCAGGTCTGGCCCGACTCCGCCTCGACCATCCCGACCTGGGTGTTCGCCGCGTTCATGCTGGGAGCGGTCTGCTCGATCGGCACCGTGCTGGTGTCGGTGCTCACCACGCCCGAGATCCCGCCCACCCCCGAGGAGCTCGCCGCCATGAAGGCGAGCAAGGGCGGCGCCGGCGCCGCGCTGCGCGAGATCTGGGAGGCGATCGTCGAGATGCCGGTCGAGCTGCGCAAGCTCGCGCTGGTCTACCTGTTCCAGTGGTACGCGATGAACTGCTACTGGCAGTACGTCTCGCTGTCGGTCGCGAAGTCGGCCTTCGGCACCGAGGACACCAGCAGCGCCGCGTACCAGGACGCCGTCGCCCACACCGGCCTCATCAACGGTGCGTACAACGTGGTGACGTTCCTGGTCGCCTTCGGGCTGGTGTCGTTGGCACGCAGGTACGGGTCGAAGCTGGTGCACGTGAGCTGCCTGCTGCTGGCGGCGGTGGGCCTGTACGTGTTCGCCGGGATCACCGACAAATGGTTGCTGTTCGTGCCGATCATCGGGCTCGGAATCGCGTGGGCATCGATCATGGGAGTGCCGTACATCATGGCCGTGCGAATGATCCCGTCGACTCGTTATGGCGTCTACATGGGGATCATCAACATGATGATCGTGGTGCCGATGCTGATCCAGACGCTGACGTTCGGTGCCGTGTACAAGAACCTGCTCGGCGAGAACCCCACCAATGCGATCCGGTTCGCCGGTGTGCTCCTCGCCGTCGCCGCTGCCGCGATGCTGTGGATCAAGGAGCCTCCGATCGTCCGCGACGTCGAGGGCCTGAGCGAGCCGGTCCCGATGGGCGGCGGCCAATGAGCCGTACGCACCCCGCCGCGCGCAGAGCGAGGAGGACCGATGAACGAAGGGTGGACGAGTCAAGACCGCGCCCGGCTACGAGCCGCTGGTTGAGCGAGGAGGTCCCGAGGACCGACGGGCGTCCGAGTCGAAACCCCGGCTGGGTGAGGAACGACGCCAGTCGGACCCCCCCGCAGGCCCCTGGCCGAGCTCCGACAAGCGCGCCCAGATCCGGTGAACGCGCCCGCCATGGTGAGCGCATCCACCGAGCCGCGGCGCACTCACCGAATCAGGGCGCGTCCGCAGGCAGTGATGGCGCTCCAGGTGCCGGCACCAGCGCCGGACCCTCCCGAGCTGGCCGGCTCGGGGCGTGGCGAGGTGCGGCGGGCGGGCACCCCACGTACGGTGAGCGCGAGCACGAGCACGACCTGGAGGGCCTGATGTCGTTGAAGTTCCCGCGGGACCTGGATGCCTGGCAGGCCTGGGACCGTGGGCGCCATCCCGTACGCGAGGTGGCGGCCCGTACCCGCCGCTCGGGGAGCACGGGGGTCTGGGCCGCGAGCAGCGGGCCGGATCCCGTCGTCGCCGTGGTGCTCGACGACGACCGCGCCGCCAGCCAGGCCGCTCTGCTGGAGCCGCTGCGTCACCTCCCGGACGTGCCCGCCCTGGTGCTGGCACCGTTCGACCTCACCGGCCTGGTGCCTGCGGAGTGGACGGTCGAGCAGCGAGACGGTGTCCACCTGGGCCGCGACCTGCCCGCCGGCAAGGTGGTGCTCGCCTCCGGCGGACCCAGCCCGCTCGCGCGTGCGGTGCACACGCAGGCGCAGGGGCGCGGCACCGGCTACGTGGTGGTGCAGACGGGGCTGCTGACCCCGTTCTCGGCGCCCCTGCCCGACGGTGCCCGGGTGCTGACCTGGACGGCCCCCGAGGGCGAGTTCTGGGCCAGCGGCCGCGACGACGTGACCGCCACACCGGTCGGGTCGCAGCTGCTGTGGCGCGCGGCCTCCCGGCCGGCCGGGGTCAGCGACGCGCGGCGTCCGCTCTACCTGGGGCAGCTCCAGGCCTCGGAGCTGCCGTCTGCGGGCATGCTGCGCGCCGCGGTGACGTTCTGCCAGACCACGCACGGGGTGTACAGACCGCACCCCGCCGAGACCGGCCACCTGGCGCGCATGGGCCACGCCGCGCTGGAGGGTCTGGGCATCGAGATCGACCGCAGCGGCACCCCGCTGGACCGGGTCAACCGGCCGGTGGCGTCGGCGTTCTCCACGGGGATCCTGGAGGCCGCGGCCCGGGGCGTGCCCTCGTACGTCTGGTACCCCCGCGCCCCCTCCTGGCTCCAGGACCTGTGGGGCCGGTACGGCATGCGTCCCTGGGGTGCCGAGCGCACGCCCGCCCCCACGCTCCCGCGCGTCGAGCCCGCCCGCGCCGTGGCTGACGTCGTGACCAGCTTCCTGCGACCCGCCCCGGCAGTCGCCCGCGCGTGACCAGACCCGGTGGCCGCCAGTGACCCTCGTCGTCCTGTTCCTGCTGTCTGGGGTCGTCGTCGCCGTGGTGCACGCGTCGCGCCTCAGCCTCCGCCGCCGCGTGCAGGCCGGCGCTGTCCCGAGCGATCCCGACCTGCGCCGGGTCCACGACCGCCAGCGGCGCCGGCGGCTTGTCGGCCTGGCCTCGGGCCTGGTGGCGTTCGTCGCCCTGCTGCTGCTCCTCCCGACCCGCGCTACCCTCGCGGCCCCGGTGCTGCTCGGCCTCGGCGCGATCCTCGGCGTCGCCTGGTCGAGCAGGCAGGAGCAGGCGGACCCACGCCGGCCGAGTGAGCTGGGCCCCGGGCAGGAGAGCGGAGACCCCGGGCGCCTGGCTGACGACGGCAGCGTGAGCGGCCACCACAAGACGACCGGCCCCGGCACTACCCCGCTGGTCCCCCGCCGGCTCACCGCACTCACAGCGGCGGTCTGGCTGCTGCTCCTCGCAACGGCCGCGGTGACCACCCTCACGGCGTCGCCGGACGCGGCGGGGGTGCCGGGGCGGAGGTTCGCGGTGCGGTGCGGCACGAATATGAGCCTGTACGGGCCGTACCCGGGTCTCTTCGTCACCCTTCCGCTCGCCGTGGTGCTCGTGGTGGCGGTCGTCGCCGCCGGCGTCACCTGGCACCGCGTCTCACGACAGCCCCGGCAACGCGCGCTGCGTGACGCCGAGGGCGTGGTCGCCGGGTTGCTGGTTGCGGGCGGGGCCGGGTTCACGGCTCTCAGCCTCGCGCTGGCTGGCGCCGGGGCGGTGCTGTCCTACCCGGCCGCTCAGTGCGGGGGGATGCCCTGGGCGATGCCGATGGCCTTGGGGGCCACGTTCGTGGCGGTGCTCGCGGCCGGGGCCGCGGTCCACGGGGTCTCCCTCCTGCTGGTGCCGAGCTGGCCGGTCACCCGTGAGTGATTCGTCGCTGCCGCACACCACCGGCCAGCGCTGCCTAGAGTGAGGCGTGACGAGAGGAGACCCCCGTGTCACGTCACGAGATCCGCAGCGGTGAGCAGTCCATCGACCTCGACATCGAGGTTCACGGCCAGGGGCGCCCGGTCGTCCTCATCCACGGCTGGCCGCTGACCTCGGCGTCCTGGCGGCCGCAGGTCGAGGCGCTGCAGGGCGACTACCAGGTCGTCACGTACGACCGGCGCGGCTTCGGCGCCTCCGACAGGCCGGCCTCCGGGTACGACTACGACACCCTCGCCGACGACCTCGCCGGGGTGCTGGAGGAGCTCGACCTGCGCGACGTCACCCTGGTCGGGTTCTCCATGGGCGGCGGCGAGGTGGCGCGCTACGTCTCGCGCCACGGTCAGGACCGGCTGCGCTCCGTGGTCTTCGTCGGCGCCGTGACGCCGTACCTGCGCAAGACCGGCGACAACCCCGACGGCCCGCTCGACGACGCCTCCTTCGGTCAGATGCGGGGCCAGCTCGTCGACGACCGGGACGCGTTCTTCGACGACTTCGTGGAGAAGTTCTACTCGGTGCCGAAGCTCCTCGGGCTGACCAGCAGCCTCAAGGTGAGCGAGGAGCAGAAGGGTGAGGCCGTCGCCGTGTGCCGGCAGAGCGACCCCACCGCCGCGCTGGCGTGCATGGACGCCTGGGCAGGCACCGACTTCCGCGCCGACCTCGCCCAGATCACCGTGCCGGTGCTGGTCGTGCACGGCGACGGTGACCAGCCGGTGCCGTTCGAGGGGTCCGGGAAGCGGACGCACGAGGCGCTGCCGCACAGCGAGCTGGTGCTGATCGAGGGCGCACCCCACGGTCTGGGGGTCAGCCATGCCGAGGAGCTCAACGCCGCGCTGCGCGACTTCCTGGCCTGAGCCCCCGGCACACTGACCTCGTAGGGTCTGGGCATGACGTCATTGCCCACCTCGCGCGTGCCCGACCCGATGGAGGCCCCTGGTCTCCGCTGGGGGGTCCTCGGCCCGGGCGGGATCGCCCGCAGCATGGCGAAGGCGATGCGTACGCACACCCGGCAGCGCATCGTCGCCGTCGCCTCCCGCGCGCAGGAGCGCGCGCAGGAGTTCGCCGACGAGGTCGGGGCCGAGGGTGCGTACGACGACGTGGCCGGTGTGGTCGAGAACCCGGACGTCGACGTCGTGTACGTCGCCTCCACCCACAACGCTCATCGCGAGCACGCGCTGGCCGCGCTGCGGGCCGGGAAGCCTGTGCTGGTGGAGAAGTCGTTCACCCTGAACGCAGGGCAGGCACGCGAGCTGGCCGCTGCGGCCAGTGAGGCGGGTGTCGCGGTCGTCGAGGCGATGTGGCCCCGGTTCGGGCCGCGGTACGACATCGTGCGGCAGCTGCTCGCCGACGGGGCGGTCGGCGACGTACGGTTCGTGACCGCCGACCACTCGCAGTCGCTGCGGCACGTGGAGCGGCTCATGAGGCCCGAGCTGGCAGGCGGGGCGATGCTCGACCTCGGCGTCTACCCGGTGTCGTTCGCGCATCTCGTGGCGGGGACACCGCGCGAGGTGCACGCGTACGGCACGCGCACCGACACCGGTGTCGACGAGACCGTAGCGATCCACCTGGGGTTCGGCGATGCGTACGCGGCGCTCACCACCACCCTGGCCGCCGCGGGTGCGGTCTCGGCGACCGTGCTCGGCACCGAGGGGCGGATCGAGCTCGACCAGACCAGCTTCTACACGCCCGGGCCCGTACGTCTCGTGCGCACCGACGGCTCCGTCCTGGAGTCGCCGCCTCTTGAGGAGAGCGACACCGGGCTCGCGTACGAGGCCGCGCACGTCGCTCAGCTGGTTGCCGACGGCGCGATCGAGTCGCCACTGCTGCCGGTCTCGGAGACGATCGCGGTCATGGAGACCCTGGACGCCGTGCGGCAGCAGGTCGGCGTCGTGTACCCCGAGGAGCGGTGATGGTGCTGGAGCCGGTCTCCTCCCTGGTGCTCGACGAGGCGGGCGCGTTCGACGCCGCGCTGGTCATCGACGACCCGGCGCTGTTCGCGCACCTCGCCGGCGAGGGGGTGCCGATGTCGGGCTTCTTCGATGACGTACGCGACGAGGACACTGCCCGCGGGGTGGCCGGTGGCACGGTGCTGGAGTCGCTGGAGGGGCTCGGGGAGGGCACACCGCGTACGGTGCTGTGGCGGTTGCCCCGGGCCGTGGCCGCGGTCGAGGAGATCGCGCAGCGGGTGGCGCTGGTGCCGGGCGTACGGGTGTTCGGCGGTGGCCGCGACAAGCACCTGACGCGCGGCATGAACGAGGTGCTGGCGAGGTCGTTCGGCGAGGTGAGCGCGTCGCTGGGTCGGCAGAAGTGCCGGGTGCTGCGGGCGAGCGCGCCGGCGCCGTCGGGCGTGACCTACCCGGAGCGGGCGCGGATCGGCGAGCTCGACCTGGACCTGGTGGTGCACGGGGGCGTGTTCGGGGGTGTACGGCTCGACCAGGGCACGCGGCTGCTGCTCTCGGAGCTGCCGGACGGGTCAGGCGCCGCGCTCGACCTGGCCTGCGGCTCCGGGCTGATCGCGTGCACCATGGCACGGCGGGGATGGACGGTGACCGCGTCGGACGTGTCTGCCGTAGCGACATGGTCGGCCGCGGCGACGGCGGAGGCGAACGGGCTGGCGGTGGATGTACGGCGGGCCGACGGTGTGCCTGCACCGCACGACGGCCGCACCCCCGAGCCCCCGGTGCACCCCACCGACATGGCCATCGGGAGAGCAGGCCCCGGCGTGCGCGATGCGTACGACCTGATCGCGTGCAACCCGCCCTTCCACAAGGGCGCGACGAAGGACTCGTCGGTGGCGTTCGAGCTGATCGAGGCCGCGGGGGCCGCGCTGCGGCCAGGTGGCGAGCTGTGGGTGGTGTTCAACAGCCACCTGCCGTACCTGCCGGCGCTGCGCGAGCACGTCGGATCGACCAGGATCGTGACCCGCGACCGTGCGTACACGGTGACCTGCTCCAAGGCCAGGGCGTGACGGTCGAGGGTCTGGAGGTGCTGGCGTTCACCGACCGGGCGGCGCTGCGGGCCTGGCTGACCCAGAATCACGCGGGGCACCCGGGGATCTGGGTACGGCTGGCGAAGGCCCGCTCAGGGGTCGCGTCGGTGACCTTCCAGGAGGTGCTGGAGGAGGGCCTCTGCTTCGGGTTGAGCGAGAGCATGCGCCGCCCGGGAGACGAGACGACGTACCTGCAGCGGTTCACGCCCAGACGCACGAAGGGGACGACCTCGGACCGCAACCGCCGCCTGGCCGAGCGACTGGAGGCGAGGGCCTGGTGACCCCCGCAGGCCGGGCGCAGCTGGGCCTCGGCTGACCCCTGGCGAGCAGGAAGCACGAGCCCGACCCCTCACTGAGCACCATCACCACCCCAACCACTGGTTGAGCAAGCAGGAGCAACCACACGTTGGTTCAGCACCCTCACGCTGGTTGAGCAAGCAGGAGCCGAACTTGCGAGGGTCCTGCGCGTCGAAACCGGACCTGACCGAGCGAAGCGAGGCCAGGGCACTGGCAACCCAAAGCCCGCTCAGAAGGTTCCCCTCGACCGGAGACTCCGGCCTCCACGCGGCACATCCACCCATCGAGCGCACCACCCTGCGCAGACCCCGGCCATCAGCCAGGCCTCAGCCGTCAGTACGGCCAGAGCTTCGAACCAGGCGTTCCCGGCCACCTCGGACCACCGCGTCCCCAAGTGCGCAGAACGTTCCCCTCAACCGGGAAAGCCGCCCATCCCCGCCACGATTCGCCCATTAAGCGGACCCTCCTGCGCAACCTCAGCCGTCAGGACGGCCAGAGCTGCGAACCAGGCGTCCCCGGCCATCCCGGGCCGCCGCGTCCCCAAGTGCGCAGAACGTTCCCCTCAACCGGGAAAGCCGCCCATCCCCGCCACGATTCGCCCATGGAGTGGACCCTCCTGCGCAGACCTCCGCCGTCAGGACGGCCAGAGCTGCGAACCCGGCGTCCCCCGGCCACGGGCGTCCGGCGGCCGCAACGCCGAGTAGCGCGCAGAACCTTCCCCTCGACCTGGAAACCCGCCCATCTCCGCCACATTCGCCCATTGAGTGGACCCTCCTGCGCAGACCACAGGCGTCAAGCGCCAGGGCTTCGAACCAGCGGCCGCGGGCGTCCGGCGGCCGCGACGCCGAGTAGTGCGCAGAACGTTCCGCTCGACCTGGAGACCCGCCCATCCCCGCCATATCCGCCCATCGAGCGGACCGCCTGTTCGCCGTAGCCCTCGCTCCTGCCGTCAGAGTCGACCAGCGGCCCCGGTAGCCTTGGGCGCGGTCGAGAGGAGCAGGGATGAGCACGCCCGCTGAGGACGAGAACCGTACGGTGCTGCGTCCTGCCCCGGCGCCTGCGCACGAGCCCCTCGTGGGCCCTCCGTCCGGCGGTCCCGCCCAGGGGTCGCGGGCCGGGTCGACTGCCGCGTACACGTCTGTCCCCGCGTCCGCTGACTCCACCGACCCGCTCGTCGGCGCGGCCCCCCGGCGCGCCGCCGGTCCGCCGCGGCCGTCAGG
>CAKZHP010000100.1 GCA_936924635.1 uncultured Propionibacteriaceae bacterium | reverse complement strand
CGCCGCCCCTTCCCGCGGCGGCTCCGCGCGGCCGACGACCACGCCCCGACGCTGCGGGTGCGGGCCCAGCGGGTGCGAGCCCTGCGGGTGCCGGGCCGGGTGTGGGTCACCCGCGTGTGGCCCTCGTGGCTGGAGTGGCGCCTGATCGTCGGGTTCCTCGTGCTGATGGCCGTCGCGGCCTACACCGGGATACGGCTCGGCTAGGACATCGTCGAGAAGACCACCACCGCGGTGTCGACAACGTCCGATGCTGCGGTCCCGTGAGGCTCGACCATCACGGTTGTGCAGGTGGCGCCCCCGAGGGCCGCGAGCCGTTCAAGCGCGCGAGGTAGGCGTTGTACTGCTCGAGCTCGGCGTCGGCGCCGCCGTCGCGGTCGATCTGCCGGTCTCGGGCGGTGGAGCGCTCGGTGTCGTTGCGCTGCCACCTGCTGGCGATCAGCAGGAGCATCAGCAGTCCCGGCGCCTCCCCGTAGGACCAGGCCAGCCCACCGGCCAGCTGCTGGTCGCGCAGGGGATCGATCCCCCAGCCGGCCGGCGGCGCGGCGAACAGCGGGACCATCGGCGCGGTGGCCATCATCACGATCACCCCGAAGAACGCGTGCAGGGGCATCTCCAGCAGCAGGTCCAGTGCCCGGCCGTGATGGGTCTGCCGGATAGGCAACGGGTCGGTGGACAGCACCGGCACGGTGAACAGCAGACCGGCCACCAGGAACCCCACCTCCAGGGCGAGGTGCCCGGTCCAGGTGCGCAGCAGCGGGTCGGCGAGCTCGGCCAGGTACAGCCCGTAGAACGCCAGCAGGAACAACGGCACCATCACCGCCGGGTGCAGCACCACCCGACTGACCCGGCTGCGCAGGGCCCGCCGCGCCGTGACCAGCACCACCGTGCCCACCCCCCGGTGCGGGGTCGCGCGCAGCAGCAACGTGCCGGGCCGCCCCAGCACCAGCAGCGGTGGGACGAGCATCATCAACGTCAGCTGCTGGAACATGAACGCCGAGAACAGCCGCAACCCGTACCCCTCGATGCCCGCACCGGTCACCAGCGCCAGCACCACACAGCCCACCGTGAACGAGATGGTCGCACCGATCGACCAGCGCCGACCCCGCAGCCACAGCCGGCACGCGCCCGCCAGGTACAGCACCAGCAGCACCACCGCCAGCACCGGAAGGACCGGCACGGGCTGCAGCGTCGGTGCCAGCATCGTCTCCAGGGACGCCGGTGCGGTCGGCAGCCACACCGGCCCCGTAACGCCCGGGTCGTCCTGCATACGTTCCTCCCCGCCTGCGTCCCTGACAGCGACATGGGTCTGAAGACCGATCGACCGGTTGCGACCCCACGGCGATCGCAGCGCTAGGGTGACGTTATCTGAAGATCCGCGTAGATGAGGAGATGCCCATGGGTCGGGTCCTGCCGTTGGACGGCTGCGTCGGTGATGATCCCCTGTCGCAGCGCGTGGCGCTGGTCCGCGCCAGCGTCCCGGACGACGCCGAGGCAGGGACGCTGGCCGAGCTGTTCCGGTTGCTCGGTGACGTACGGCGCACCAAGATCCTCTACGCGCTGCTGGAGGCCGGTGAGCTGTGCGTGTGCGACATCTCCGCAGCGGTGCAGGTCCCAGAGGCGTCGGTGTCCCAGACGATGCGTCTACTGCGGGCCTCGGGGGTGGTGGGCAACCGGCGAGAGGGCCGCCGGGTGTACTACCGGTTGGCCGATACCCACGTGCGGATGCTGCTGGACGTGTGCCGCGAGCACACCGGACACGAAGGGATCCGCTGATGGGCGCCGGGCACGCTCACGCCCCCGTCGCTGAGCACGCCGGCGGGCGCTACCGCCGCCGCCTCGCCGCAGCGTTCTTCCTGACCGCGACGTTCTTCGCCGTCGAGCTGGCAGCGGGGCTGATCTCCGGCTCGCTCGCGCTGATCTCCGACGCCGGGCACATGGCCGCCGACGTCGTGGCCCTGGGGGCGTCCCTGCTCGCCACCCGGATCGCCACCCGCCCCGACCCCACCGGAAGAAGAACCTACGGCTCGTACCGCGCGGAAGTCTTCGCTTCCGGCCTGACCGTGCTGATCATGCTCGGCGTCGGGGTGTACGTGGTGGTCGAGGCGATCAGCCGGATCGGCGAGGACCCGTCCCTACCCTCGGGCGTGATGCTCGCGGTCGGTTTCGTGGGCCTGGTGATCAACCTTGTCTCCATGCTGCTGCTGCGCAGCGGGTCCAAGGACAGCCTCAACGTCCGGGGCGCCTACTTCGAAGTGGTGGCCGACGCTGCCGGCTCCGTCGGTGTCATGGTCGCCGGTGTTCTGATCATCGCCACCGGGCGACCGGTCTGGGACCTCGTCGTCGCCCTGGCGATCGCCATCTTCGTCATCGTGCGTGCCGTCACCCTGGGGCGGCAGGTCGTCGCGGTACTCGGCCAGCACGCACCCGCCGGCATCGACCCGGAGGCCGTCAGCCGAGAGCTGAGCGCCGTGCCCGGCGTGAGCGCCATCCACGACCTGCACCTGTGGGTGCTGACCTCCGGGATGAACGTCGCCACCGCTCACCTCGTCGCGAGCAGCGGATCGGATCACGCCGCGGTCCTGGCCGCCGCGCGGGACATCCTGCGGGATCGCTTCGGCATCGCCCACGCCACGCTCCAGGTGGAGACGGCCCAGCAGCAGCACGAGTGCTCAGACCTGACCTGGTAGCCGCTCAGTCCCTCGACACCTCCGCCGAGCGCTTGGGGGGCCCCTGGTTGCTGGGTGCGCCCAGGGGCGGTGGCATCGGCGCGCCGGGCCAGGCGTGCGAGCATCGCGTTGTAGGCGGCCAGGTCGGTGTCGCCCCTTCGTCGGCACGCTCGGGCGACGGCTCAGATGTGCTCGCGCTTTCAGGCGCCGCCTCAACGGTGAAGCGGAAGGTCCCGTCGACAGGGTGGCCGTCACCGGACACGGAGCGCAAGCGACCTGGAAGTCCCCGGCCGGGAGGCCATCGCCAAGGCGCTGGGTAACAGTGGCGCCGGACACCGTCGTGGCTCCGTCGCCCCACTCCTGCCCGTCAGGTCCGTTCACCGCGACGACGGCACCCACGGCCAGCTGGTCAGCGGATCGAACGCCCGGCCAGCCCACCGCCACTTAGTCCCGGCAGGAGCCCGCCAACTTCCGCCGGGAGTCACATCGTTCCTCTCGATAAGTAGCGGTGGTGTCCGGTGAGGGTTCCCCTTACGGGCAT
>CAKZHP010000099.1 GCA_936924635.1 uncultured Propionibacteriaceae bacterium | reverse complement strand
CGGGGAGCGGCAGGTCACGTACGGACAGCTCACCTCCGACGTCGTCGCCGAGCGCCGAGCGCAGCGCTGGCGCCCGGTCGTCATCACCAGCCCCGACCCGTACGCGGTCGTCGTGCAGCTGCTCGCCGGAGCCGCCGGCCCGGCCGGTGTGCTCGTCGTCGGAGCCCGGGCCGGGTCTCAGGCCGACCTGCGGCCGCCCAAGACCGGGATCGCCTTCTTCAGCTCCGGCACGCAGGGCCCGCCGGTCGCCCACACTCGCCGCGCGAGCCTGCTCTCCGCCCTGCCGCCGCTCGACCTGATCTCGTCGCTCGGCCTCCCCGACGCCCCCGTCGTCGCGTCGCCGAGCACGCCCGACCACGGCCACGGCGCCGGCGCGGTGGTCGCCACCATCCTCGTCGGCGGCACGTACGTGCAGCTTGACGGCCCCGTACGCGGCCGTGTGGACCTGCTCACCGCCGTGCCGCTGCAGCTGCGCGAGACCCTCGACGCGGGGCACCTCGACGCGGCCGACGTGGCCACCGTGCTCGCGGGCAGCGACCGCCTGGAGGCCGACCTCGCCACCGACCTCACGGCGCGGCTCGGCGCGCAGGTGTGGAACGCGTACGGGTCGACCGAGGCCGGCGTGATCGCGCTCGCCGACCCCGACGACGTCGCCGCAGGCACCGTGGGGCGGCCGCTGAGCGGTGTCCAGGTGCGGGTCGAGGACGAGCACGGCCGTCCGCTGCCGCGCGGGGCCGAGGGGGTCCTGGCCGTACGCACCCTGGCCGCCGTCGCACCCTTCCGCGGCGACCGCGGCCGCATCGACGGCGACCGGATCGTGCTGCTGGGCCGGGCCGACTCCCGCTTGGTGACCGGCGGGGAGGTGGTCGACCCGGAGCGGCTGCGCGCCTGGCTCACCGAGCAGCCCGGGGTCACCAGCGCCGATGTCTCGACCGTGCCCGACGCCCGGTTCGGCCGTCGCCTGACCGCGACCGTCACGGGCGACGCCGACCCCGACCAGCTCCGCGACGGGGCCCGGGAGGCGCTGGGGCCGGCCCACGTGCCCGCCACGATCAGCGCCGTATGAGAGCGCGTCGATGAGGGCGTCCAGGGCCGACCTGCTCGCCCACGCGCACGTGGTGGCGCTGCCCATGCACGTCCGGTTCCGGGGCGTCACCACACGCGAGGCGGTGCTGATCGAGGGGCCGCACGGGTGGGGAGAGTTCTCGCCGTTCGTGGAGTACGACGACGCGGAGGCCGCACCCTGGCTCGCGTCGGCGATCGAGGCCGCCTGGTCGGGCTGGCCCTCGCCGGTGCGTGACCGGGTGGCTGTGAACGCCACCGTCCCAGCCGTCGCCGCCGGCGCGGTCCCCGGCATCCTGGCCCGCTTCGACGGGTGCACCACCGTCAAGGTGAAGGTCGCCGAGCCCGGCCAGACGCTGGTCGACGACGTGGCGCGGGTCGCTGCCGTGCGTGCTGCCCGACCCGGCGCCCGCATCCGCGTCGACGCCAACGGGGCCTGGTCGCCGGCCGAAGCGCTCACCGCGCTGACCAGGCTCGCCGAGGTGACGGTCGAGTACGCCGAGCAGCCGTGCGCGACCGTCGACGAGCTCGTGGAGCTGCGCCGGCTGCTCGACCGTGCCGACGTCGCGGTGCCGCTGGCCGCCGACGAGTCGATCCGCAAGGCCAGCGACCCCCTCGCCGTGGCCCGCACCGGCGCGGTCGACGTCGCGGTGGTGAAGGTGCCGCCGCTGGGGGGCGTACGGGCGACGCTGGCCATCGCGGAGCAGCTCGCGGCCCTGGGCGTACGCCTCGTCATCTCCTCCGCCCTGGACACCTCGGTCGGGCTCGCCGCCGGGGTCGCCGCGGCGGCCGCGCTGCCCACCGAGCCGTACGCCTCCGGCCTCGGCACCGCCGCCCTCTTCGCCGCCGACGTGTGCGACCCGCCCCTGCTACCGGCCGGTGGCGCGCTCCCGGCGCTCGCTGCCGCGCCCACGCCCGAACTCGTACGCCTTCAGGCCCCGCCCGACCGCCGCCGCTGGTGGCTGGAGCGGCTGGAGCGCTGCTCGGCCCTTCTGGGGGCGACCGCATAGCGCTGGCACAGGGTGACCTGGGAGGATCGCGGGCGTGACGTCGGTCTCTGCTGCGGCTCAGCTGATCGCCGATCTCGTCGCCGGGGGGGTGCGTGACATCGTGCTCAGCCCCGGGTCGCGGTCGGCTCCCTTGGCGTACGCGGCCGCCGCCGCCGAGCAGGCCGGGGTGCTGCGCCTGCACGTGCGGCACGACGAGCGCGCCGCCGCCTTCCTAGCGCTGGGCATCGGCGCCGCCGCCCCCGAGCATCCCGCCGCGGTGGTCACCACCTCGGGCACCGCGGTCGCGAACCTGGTGCCCGCCGCGCTGGAGGCCGACCACGGTGGCGTACCGCTGCTGCTGCTCACCGCCGACCGGCCCGTACGCGCCCGCGGGACCTGGGCGAGCCAGACCTCGCACCATCAGGCAGGGCTGTTCGCTCAGGTGGCGCGGTTCGCGGCGGACGTCGACGTGGAGCGCCTCTCCGACGCCAACCAGCCGTGGCTGACGGCCCTGCTCGCGGCGCGCGGGGAGCGCGGGCGGCCGGGGCCGGCGCACGTGAACCTCTGCTTCGACACGCCGCTGCAGCCCGAGCCGGGGGATAGCGTCGAGCTGCCGGAGCCGCACCTGGTGCCTGAGCCGCGGACGACGCAGTGGCTGCCGGCGGCGTACGAGGTGCCGCTCGGGCCGCGCACGGTCGTGGTCGCCGGGGCTGGAGCGGGGCTCGAGGCTCGGGCGCTCGCGGAGGCCGCGGGGTGGCCGTTGCTGGCGGAGCCGTCGTCAGGGTCGCGGGGCGGGCCGGCGGCCGTGGCGGCGTACAGGCTGGTGCTGCCGCACCTCGCCGAGCAGGTCGAGCGGGTGGTCGTGTACGGGCGTCCGACCTTGTCACGGCTGGTGAACACGCTGCTGGAGCGGTCGGATGTCGAGGTGGTGCAGGTCGTGCGGCACCGGGAGGAGCCGGGGCCGGCGCGCGACGTGACGCGGGTGGGGGCGGCGTCGGTGTCTGGGCAGGACGGCACCGCGTGGGTGCGCACCTGGCTCGGGGCCGGCGAGCGGGCGGCGGTCGCGCTGCGTACGGCGATCGCGGAGTGGCCCGTGACCACGGGGCTGCACGTGGCCGCTGCGCTGCCGCTGCAGGCGGGTGAGGCGCTGGTGCTGGGGGCGTCGAACGCCGTCCGTGACGTGGACCTGCTGCTCGGCGGGCTCCCCGACGGGGCATCGGTGTGGTCGAATCGCGGGGTCGCGGGGATCGACGGCACGCTGAGCACGGCGTACGGGATCGCGGTGGCGACGGGTCGGACGACGCGGGTGCTGGTCGGCGACCTGACCTTCCTGCACGACCTGGCCGGGCTGGCGGTGCCTGCCGTGGAGGCCGGGGGCGTGGCGTTGCAGGTCGTGGTCGCGAACGACGACGGCGGGGGCATCTTCGAGACGCTGGAGCACCGCCAGCACGCGTCCGCGTTCGAGCGGGTGTTCGGCACCCCGCTGGGCGCCTCGCTGGGGGATCTGTGCGCTGGCTACGGCGTACGGCACCGGCTGCTCGAGGTGGACGAGCTCGCGTCGGTGGGGGCAGTGGCCCCCGGGGTCGAGGTGGTCGAGGTGGCCACGGCACGTACGGGCCTGGGCCAGCTGCACCAGCACGTGGCCCAGGAGGTCGCGAGGGTGCTCTCGGCCTGACGGCCCCCCGCCCGCCCGGCCCCCCACACGCCCCGCATTGAACACATGTTCCATCCAGACAGAAGCGAAATTTTCGTTCTGTCTGCACGAGATGCTTGCTAGGTGCTCAGCTGTCGACGCCGAGCGCGCCCAGCATCGGAGCCAGCTTCGCCCGGGTCTCGGCCAGCTCCGTGACGGGGTCGCTGCCGGCGACGAGCCCGCACCCCGCGTACAGGCGGAGGGTGCGCTCGTCGACCTGCTGCCCGCAGCGCAGCGCGATGCCGATCTCGCCGTTGCCAGCCGCGTCCACCCAGCCCACGGGCCCGCCGTAGCGCCCGCGGTCCATCGACTCCAGCTCCGCGATCGCCGCGGCCGCCTCCGCCCGGGGGGTGCCGCAGACCGCGGCCGACGGGTGCAGCGCGGCGGCCACGTCGAGCACCGACGACCCTGGGTCAGCCAGGGTGCCGGTGATGGTGGTGGCCAGGTGCACCACGTTCGGCAGCTCCAGCACGGTCGGCTCCGGGACGCGCAGGTCTGCGCACCACGCCCGCAGCACCTCGACGACCGAGGCGACCGCGTACGCGTGCTCCTCCCGGTCCTTGCCCGACGCCTGCAGCCGAGCACCTGGGTCGGAGGCGTCCGTACGCCACGCCGTACCTGCCAGCACCCGCGACGTCACCTGCCAGTCCTGCACCCGCACCAGCAGCTCTGGTGTCGCGCCCACCAGGCCGTCGACGAGGAAGGTCCAGGTCGTCGGATACGCCGCCGCCAGCTGCCGTGCCACCTGTGGCAGGTCGAGCGGTGCCTCCGAACGTGCCACGACGTCGCGGGCCAGCACCACCTTCTGCAGCCGGCCGGCGCGGATGCGGCGTACGGCCTCGGTCGCGCGCTCCTGCCACTCCTCGTCGGTCAGGGCGCCGGCGGTGATCGTCACCGAGCCAGGACTCGCCGCGCTCTGGGAGCCCTCGCGGGGAGACACGTCGAGCGCGCCGGTCACCCAGCCCACGTCCCCGTGCCGCCCGACGACGGCCTCGGGCACCACCAGCACGCCGTCGCCGGGCACGAACGAGGCCGACACGAACGCGATCGCTCCGGTGCCCGGCAGCCGTACGTCGTCTCCCACTCCCAGCGCCGGTGCCCAGGACCGCCACAGCCGGGAGGCCTCCCTGAGCCCCTCGGCACCCAGGGCTGCCCGCCGCAGCTCGCCTGCCCCGACGATGCCCGAGCCCTCCCGCACCCAGGCACACCCCTGGGGAGGGAAGAGGCTCAGCAGGTCCGGTGCTGCGGGCAGCCGGTGCGTGCGTCTGCCCCGGTCAGCTGCCATCCCGGCACCCTAGTCGCCGCGCCGCCCGACCTCCTGCGCGGCCCCACCTGCACAAACGGTGCGCATACGTGCGCTGGTCCGCCCCTGGGCCACCTGCGCCGCTATGCGCACCGGTGGTGCAGGCGACCCCACGCCTGGGGCGGCGCGCCAGGCTCCTCTGCGCGGGCGCCGTGGCGACGGCCGCATCTGCACAAACGGTGCGCATACGTGCGCTGGTCCGCCCCTGGGCCACCTGCGCCGCTATGCGCACCGGTGGTGCAGGCGCCCGACACCTAGACTGACCCGCGGGGACGACGAGAGGGGGCACCGTGGACGTCATCCGTTGGCTCGCCGACCTGCGACGCACCGACACCGACCTGGTCGGGGGCAAGGCCGCGAACCTGGGTGAGCTGGTCCGGGGCGGCTTCCCGGTCCCGGCCGCCTTCGTCGTCACCACCGAGGCGTACGACGCCGTGGTGGCGCCCGACCTCGCCGCCCGCATCGCGCGGATCGCGAACGGCGTCACGTCGGAGGCACCGGCCAGCGCCACCAACGCCGCCAGGGCGATCGCCGACGCCTTCGCCGCTGTCCCGATCCCTGCCGAGACCGAGGAGCAGATCGTCCACGCGTACGTCGCGATGGGCTCCCCGACCGTCGCCGTACGCTCCTCCGCCACCACCGAGGACCTGGCCGGCGCCTCCTCCGCGGGGCAGCAGGAGACGATCCTCGGCATCACCACGCCGGGCGGTGTGCTCGATGCCGTACGCCGCTGCTGGGCCTCTCTCTGGTCGGAGCGCGCGCTCGTCTACCGCGCCCGGCAGGCCGCGGACGGCGGGGCGGAGCCGAGGCTGAGCCTGGCCGTCGTCGTGCAGCGCCTGGTCGCCGCCGAGGCGTCGGGGGTGATGTTCACCGTCAACCCGCTCACGGGCGCCGACGAGGTGGTGATCGATGCCGTCCACGGGCTCGGTGAGTCGTCGGTGGCGGGGCTGGTCACGCCCGACACGTACGTGCTGCGGCGTCATGACGTCGTCGTCACCCGGGGCGACCAGTCGACGATGGTGGTGCCCACCGGTCGCGGCACCGAGACCCGTCCGGTGACCACCCCGGGCCGCGTGCTCGACGACGCGCAGGTGACCACGCTGGCCACCACCGGGCGTCAGGTCGCCGAGCTGCTCGGCGGCGCCCAGGACATCGAGTGGGCTCTCGACCGGGGCACCCTGTGGCTGTTGCAGGCGCGCCCGGTCACCGCGACCGGTGAGCCGCCGTCGTGGGAGGCCCCGGACCCCGACGCCCTGTACTTCCGGGCCAGCATCATCGAGCAGCTGCCCGACCCGCTGACGCCGCTGTTCGCCGACATGACCGCGGCCGCGGTGCCCGCCGGGCTGGTGCCGATGGTCCGCTCGCTGGGCATCGATCTCGGCCCCACACCCGGCATCTCGTTCGTGACCATCAACGGCTACGCGTACTACGAGTTCCAGCGCGCGGCGTTCCTGCGCCTGCTCCGCCGTACACCGTCGCTGCTGCCCACCGTGCTCGGCGACGGCCTGGTCGGCCAGTGGCGTGACGAGGCCGAGCCGCGCTACCGCGCCCTGGTCGCGGAGTGGGAGGCGCGAGACCCGGCCGAGCTCAGCGCCACCGAGCTGCTCGACGGAGCCCGCCGCGTGCTGGCCGGCGGCTGCGCCTACTACGCCGCCGTGCAGGGCGTGATCCCTCAGGTGGCGTCGGCGGAGATGGCGTTCCAGGCCCTGTACGAGCACGTCGCCCGCCGGGACGACGACCCGGCCGCCTCGACCTACCTGCTCGGGTACGACTCGGAGCCGTTGCGTGCCGAGAAGGACCTGTACGCCCTGGCGGTCTGGGCTCGCGACCACGGGGTGGGCGAGGCGTTGTCCGCCGGTGCCGACCCGCTCGGGCCCCGCCCCGACGACGTCGACGAGACGGCCTGGCGCGGGTGGCAGGCCGAGCTGCAGACGTACCTCGACCTCCACGGCCACACGGTCTTCACCCTCGACTTCGCGACCCCGGTGCCCGCCGATGACCCGTCGGTGCTGATGGAGGCGCTGCGCTTCCACCTCAGCGGTGGTCCCGACCCTGCGGAACGACAGCGGGCGGCGGCCGCGGAGCGTGAGCACGCGACGCGTACGCTGCTCAGGCGGCTCGGCCCCGTACGCCGCCGTCTCCTGGAGCCGCTGCTCCGTCGCGCGCAGGAGACCGCGCCGCTGCGGGAGGACGCCCTTGCCGAGGTCGGGCTCGGGTGGCCGGTGCTGCGCCGGCTGCTGCTGGAGCTGGGTGGCCGGCTGGTCGCGCAGCGCGTGCTGCGTCGCGCTGACGAGGTGTTCTGGCTGACCGAGGAGGAGGCGGCCGCGTACGCGGCCCTGCTGGATGCGCGGTCGCAGGAGGCGACGACCGGTACGCCGCCGTGGCCCGGTGACGCGGGGCTCGCGGCATTCCTCGACGCCCGGACCTCGGTGCTTCCGGCCGCGGAGCGACAGGATCTCGCCCAGCGCATCGGCGAGCGACACACGGCCTGGCAGCGGCGGCGGCACGTGGCCCCGCCGGGGCTCCTGCCGCGCACCGGGATGATGGCGATGTTCGAGCACTGGATGCCGACGAACGAGCAGCCGCAGACAGGCCCGGTGATTCATGGGCTGGGCGCATCGGGCGGCGTGGTCGAGGGGGTCGCGCGCGTCGTGACCGCGCCGTCAGAGCTGGCGACCCTGCGCCAGGGCGAGATCCTCGTGGCGAGCATCACCACGCCAGCGTTCACCCCCTTGTTCGCGCTTGCCGCGGGGGTGGTCACCGACGTCGGCGGGCTGCTGTCGCACTCGTCGATCGTCGCCAGGGAGTACGGGATCCCTGCCGTGCTCGGCACCGGCGTCGCGACCAGGCGCATCCAGACGGGGGACCGTGTACGAATCGACGGCGACGCCGGCACCGTCATCCTCCTGGACGCCGGCCTGCCCGTGCTGCCCGAGGTCAAGGCCCGGCGGGGCATCGTGGCGGGCGGGGTGACCGCCGCCGCGCTCGCTGGCGCCGGCATGGCCGTGCTGCGGTGGGCCCGCAGGCGCGCATAGGGGCCGGTGCCGACCTCGCACGCCGCCCAGGTGACCGTTCTCTGATGCTTTCTTGGTTCTTCCCTAGATCCCGGTAGAGAATCCGAGATCCACCCGGACCTGCATCCTCTGCCTCCTGAGCCCAGCACGTGCCAGATGTGGCGCATGTGGCCGCTGGGAGCCAGAGGATGCAGGTGAGACCGCACCTACTCAGGCCCGTCAGCGACCGCTGCGCGAGTCGGCGGCGACCCGTACGGCCGCCTCGTCACCGTTCTCTCGGGACGTCTTGTTCTATGCCTAGAGTCTGGTAGAGAAGACGAGACGGGTAGCTGACCTGCATCCTCTGCCTCCTGAGCGCAGCACGTGCCAGATGCGTCGCATGGCCCCGTTGGAAGACAGAGGATGCAGGCGCGACCCGCCACCCGAGACACAGCCCCCTGCACTAGCGTCGGACCCGAGCGCCGTACGGGAACCGGCGCCACGAACCAGGAGGCAGCGATGCCCTACACCCCGTCCACCACTGGAAAGCCGTGCTGGTACGAGCTCGGCACTACCGATCTCGACGCGGCGACCACGTTCTACGAGTCCGTGCTCGGCTGGAACGTGCAGAAGACGCCGATGCCCGACATGGACTACCGGCTCGCCAACGACTCCGACGGCCATGGCTGTGCCGGCATGATGAGCCTCGCCGACCAGCAGGACGCCCCGCCGCCGAATTGGCTCTTCTACCTCGAGGTCGGGGACGCCGACGCGGTGGCCCAGCAGATCACGAGCCTCGGCGGCTCGGTCGTGCAGGCGCCCGCCGACATCCCCGGCACCGGCCGGTTCGCCGTGGTGACCGACCCGCAGGGCGCCTTCTTCGGCATCCTGCAGCCGCAGCCGATGGACGAGGCGCCCGAGGTGAGCGCGTTCGACCAGTCGCGTACGGCCCACGGCAACTGGCACGAGCTCGCCACCACCGACCCGGAGGCCGCGTTCGGCTTCTACTCCGAGATCTTCGGCTGGGCCAAGGGCGAGGCCATGGACATGGGCGCCGACGGCACGTACCAGATCTTCTCCGGCGCCGGCACGGACCTCGGCGGGATCATGGGCATGATGATGGCCCCGCGTCCGGGGTGGCTAAGCTACTTCGGCGTCACCGGCGTGGAGGGGGCCATCGCCAGGGCGACCGACGGTGGCGGCTCGGTGGTGCACGGCCCGAACGAGGTCCCCGGTGGCGCCTGGGTCGCCATCATCGCCGACCCGCAAGGCGCGGTCTTCGGGATCACCGGCCCGCAGCGCTGACCTGTACGAGGAAGAGCCGCCCGTCTGTACGACCGCAGGCGGGCGGCTCTGCCGCGCAGAGCAGCGCGCCGAATGCCCACGCGTACTCGGGGGAGGTCGCCGAGAGCGGCTTTGTCGGCACACTCGCCACGCGATTCTGGTGGCAGCCGGATCGGCGGCTCAGCCTCGCGAGCTCGGCATGCCGGATCTCGACGCGGACTCCCTTCACAAGCTCAGGAAGTCCTTGCTCGATCACCGGGCGTCGGGTTTCGCCGGGCCTGGTTCAGTCGCCCTTCGGGCTCGGGGATGGATTCAGGGCCAGGTCGATGAGAGCCTCGGCCGCAGCCTTCGCGTCGTCGGCGGTCTCGACGCTGCCAGCGATGGCGGCGCTCGCCTGGGCGCCCTCGGCCAGGATCACCAGCTGCCGGGCGAGTAGCTCGGGGCCGCCCACCTGCCGTACGCGCTCGCTCACATAATCCGCGAACGACCGCTTCTGCTCCCGCGCCAGGTCGGCGACCCGCGGCGACACGGCTCCCAGCTCGCCGAACGAGTTGATGAAGACGCAGCCGCGGAAGGTGTCCTCCTCGAACCAGGTGCGCAGGAAGTCGAACACCGCCAGCAGCTCCTCGCGTGGGGTCTGCGCCCCGGCGGCCGCGGCCTCGATGCCCGCCTCCCACGTCGCCGTACCGCGCGCAAGCACCGCCGTCACCAGGTCGTCCTTCGACGGGAACATGGCGTAGATCCGCTTGAGCGACACGCCTGACTCGGCGCGTACGGCATCCATCCCGACCGCCTGGATCCCCCGCTCGTAGAACAGGGTCGCTGCGGCCGTCAGCACCTCGTCGCGTGCGCTCGCCTCAGTCATTACGCCACCCGCCCTTGCATTGAGAACCATCGTTCTCTCTAGGGCACAGCGGCGAGAACGATCGTTCTCCCATCGAGAGGAAAGGCTCACTCATGGCGCACCTGACCGTCGGCACCGAGAACAGCACCGACATCGAGCTCTACTACGAAGACCAGGGCACCGGGCAGCCGGTGGTGCTCATCCACGGCTACCCGCTCAACGGCCACAGCTGGGAGCGGCAGACGCGCGAGCTGCTGGCGGCGGGCTACCGGGTCATCACGTACGACCGCCGTGGCTTCGGCCAGTCGAGCAAGGTGGGCACGGGCTACGACTACGACACCTTCGCGGCCGACCTCAACACGCTGCTGGAGAAGCTCGACCTGCGTGACGTGATCCTCGTGGGGTTCTCGATGGGCACCGGCGAGCTGGCCCGCTACGTCTCCCGGTACGGCCACGACCGCGTCGCCAAGCTGGCCTTCCTGGCCTCGCTGGAGCCGTTCCTGGTCAAGACCGACGATAACCCGACCGGCGTGCCGGCCGACGTCTTCGAGGGCATCAAGACGGCGGCCCGCGACGACCGGTACGCCTGGTTCACCGACTTCTTCAAGAACTTCTACAACCTCGACGACACCCTCGGCTCGCTCATCAGCGAGGACGTGGTGCGCGCCAACTGGAACCTCGCGACCACGTCGGCGCCGGTCGCCGCGTACGCGGTCGTGCCGACCTGGATCGAGGACTTCCGTGGCGACGTGGCGGCCGTCCGCCAGGCCGGCAAGCCCGCGCTGATCCTGCACGGCACCGCCGACAACATCCTCCCGATCGACGCCACCGGCCGCCCGTTCCACGAGGCGTTCCCGGAGGCGGAGTACGTGGAGATCGAGGGCGCGCCGCACGGCCTGCTCTGGACTCACGCCGACCAGGTGAACGAGGCGCTGCTGGCGTTCGTACGCGCCTGAGTCACTGAGCAGTCGAGCCCCGCCGGAGGTCCCGGCGGCGCTCGGCCCCTGGCGTCCTCTGTCTACGTCTGTCTAGTCTCTGTCGAAGACAGATGACATGAAGCCTCAGACGGCGTGACGTGCCACCCACCGCACGGCGGGGATCTGCGCCCTGAGCCTGCTCAGCTCGGCGCGCTCGTCGGGGCTCAGCACCCAGGACACGTCCAGCCCCAGGCGCGGCCACAAGAACTGGAAGCGGTCCGGGAGTGGGTCGGCCGGGAACGTCACCCAGTCAAGGCCGTCAAGCAGGAAAGGCGGGTCGCCCGAGGTGCCGACGTGGTGCGCACCGATCACCGTGTCGCCCCGCCAGACGACGATCTGAGGAGAAGACTCCGAACCAGGCTCTGCGATGCGTACGGCCTCCGGGGCGATCCGGAGCACGGTCTCAAAGCCGCCCGTGCCATGACCCAGGTGCCCCTTCTGCGTCCACCACCGCAGGGTCGGCGAGTCGACGACCACCCGGTCGAGGACCGGAGCCGTCACCGTCAGACACAGCGTGGCCTCGGCCATCAGCCAGCTCCGACAGGGACACGCAGCCGGGCCGCCCGGGCAAGGAGTTCTGCGTACGCTCGCTGCTCGGACTCAGACCATCCGAGGTCGTACGAGATCCCGAGCCAGGCCCAGTCGAACCGCCAGCCTGTCACCGGAGGCGCCGCATCCCACCGGACCTCAAAGGTGACTGCGGCCGCTTGAATGTCGTCGCGCCACACTCCTCCCAGCAGGGTCTCCGTCGGCAACACCGATCCGTTGCTCATGACGTCGACCCGAGGCTGGTGCTCTGGCGGCCCGAACGCCAGCTCGGGCAATGTCCGGTCGTGGCCAAGGGCGTGGACCGTCAACTCTCCCACGAGCCCCCGACAGCCCCGGTCAGCCCAGATCAGCAGGTCATCGCGGTCCACGATCACACGGTCGAATAGCGTGGTGGTGCCGCCCACACCAGCACCTCCGGAGGGGAGCCCGACGCCATTGGTCATCGGTAGAAGCACCTTCGGTCGCCGCCGGACCTCCCGTAGCAATCGGCTGTCTTGGAGCCATCGGTAACTGTGTTGTAACGCGTGTTTACTTGCACGCCGAGGGCTATTGTCAGTGGTGCGCCACCCGACCTGTCCCAATGTGTAATGGAGCGCTCGAAAGTCATGCGGTTATCAATTGCTTGTACATTGCCGCATGTGCCCCCGCGGCAGATTGCGTACAGATACCACCGTCGCGTGGTCAGTCCGCCATTATTAGGGAAGTAGAGAATGTTCGTATTGATGCGGGATGCAGTAACACCAGGATTGACCGTTGTTGTAATCTGCATGTGATCGGTGACCGAACACCCGGACGCGCTGAAGTAGACGCCATCGATCACGAGAATCATACTCGTCCAGTAACTCCCGTCATTAGGGGAGAAGCCGCTCACTCTCCATGAGTTGGGATCGCCAAGTGAGACGCTCGCTGATGCGACGGACGCTTGTGTCTCCACTGATTTCGACCTCAAACGTGAGTCGGTGGCATCCCAGGACGATAGCAACTGCCGGGCTGATGCGGATCTTTCTTCTCCGGCTGACGCGATCTCCTTGAGTGCCTGTCCATATGTCTGGCCAGTAGTCACAGCGAACCATACGCCTTCGGGGGACTTGGGGGGGCGGCGACGGCCCCTGGGCCATTGGCCAACAACGCAATGACGGCCACAAAAAAGGCCGCACGATGAAGAATGGTCACGATGCCTCCTTGGGTGGATGCTCCCGAGTTTGCGTCAAAGTTTCGAGCACGTCAAGACCTAGGCCTCCTCAATCGTTCGTCGCCGCTGGCTGCCTCTGTCGCCGGGGTGCCCCATGTCGCTCGTCGGGGATCGCCACGGAGCGTCCGTTGAGAGCGCCGCCGCCAGCCTCGGTCGCGATCTCCTCGCTGCCTGTGTAGCGCTGGGCGAGCGCCTGCGGGTCGACGCCGGTGGTGTTCTTGAGCATCTCCAGCACCTGAACCACGTTGCTGCCGACCTGCTTGGGCAGCTCGTTGGCGCCGTCGGCGGAGATGACCGTGAGCTTGTCGATGTTGCCCATCGGCGCGGCCACCTCCTTGGCGATGTCGGGCAGCACGCCGATCAGCATCTCCAGCACGGCCGCGTTGTTGCACTGCGCGTAAGCAGCTGCCTTCTTGCGTACGGCCTCGGCCTGGCCCTCGGCGCGTACGTGCCGGGTCGGCCCCCTCGTCACCCACGAGGGTGCGCTCGATCTAGGATGCTCCGGTGAGCGAGTCCCCACCGGCCGCGCAGCGCACTGTCGGTCTGCTGTGGCGAGTTCGGGCCTCTCACCGCGCCCAGGTTCCGCGAGCTGTGGACGACCCGAGGGACCGCAAAGCTGGTCCGGTTGCGCAACGAGCTGAGGCTGCCGGTCGACGTGCCGGAGACGGCGTGAGGGCCGGCGGGTGGGCAGTGCTCGCGGCGGCGGGCGTGCTGCTCGCGGCCTGCACGGCCAGGTCGGACCTCCCGACAATCCCCCAGCAGGAGGCTGAGAGCACGTACGGGCCCGTGGTCGCCGACGTCAAGCGCGCCATCGACGCGGCTGTCCCCGGGGTGCGCTGGGAGCCGGTGGCCGAGCGCCGCGCGTCGGACGGTGACCGGTGTGTCTATCAGGCGGGGTACGCGGTGGGACTCTGGTTGGGCGAGCCGCAGCAGCACGACCCCGATCAGCTCGTGGGCGTCGTCGCCGCCTCGGCGGCGGCCCACGGCTTCGCCCAGGTCAAGGCGGAGGTGGTGCAGGGCCAGTCGCGGGTCGTGGCCACCGACCGGCGCCAGGCCACGCTCGTCGTGAACGAGCGTCCCGGCTCGATCGACGTCGCCGTCCGCGTCGGCTGCTGACCCGCCGCCCCCGCAGGGTCACCTGACCGCCTCACCACCCGCAACAGGACAGGGGCTAGCGGAGCCATCTGGAGCACCGTCTCGAAGCCTCCCGAGCGGTGACTCATGTGCCACTTCGGCGGTCCACGATCACGCGGTCGAACAGCGTGGTGGTGCCGCCGACGGCAGCACCTCCGAAGGGGAGCCCGTGACCACTGGTCACCAGGCCACCCCGTCAGAGGTGCTGCTGAGCACGGTCACGCCTGGGGCTGAGCACCGCCCGTCGGCGCGCTGGGCGCCGGCGGGATCTCCTCGCTGGCCGTGTAGCGCTGGGCGAGCGCCTGCAGGTCGACGCCGGTGGTGTTCTTGAGCATCTCCAGCACCTGAACCACGTTGCTGCCGACCTGCTTGGGCAGCTCGTTGGCGCCGTCGGCGGAGATGACCGTGAGCTTGTCGATGTTGCCCATCGGCGCGGCCACCTCCTTGGCGATGTCGGGCAGCACGCCGATGAGCATCTCCAGCACGGCGGCGTTGTTGTACTGCGCGTACGCGGCCGCCTTCTTGCGCATGGCCTCGGCCTCGGCCTCACCCTTGGCGAGGATGGCGGCGGCCTGGGCCTCGCCCTCGGCGCGTAGGGCGTCGGCCTCGGCCACTCGCCGGGCCTTCTCCGCCTCACCAGCACGCGCACCCTCGATGGCGACCGCCTCAGCGAGCGCGGCGCGGCGGGACTTGTCTCCCTCACCGGTGAGGCGGGACTTCTCGGCCTCGGCCTCGGCGGCCGCGATGGCGGCGGCCTTGTTGGCCTCGGCGGTGAGGATCGCCTTCTGGCGCGAGGCGGCGGCCTCGGTCTCCACGCGGTAGCGCTCGGCGTCGGCGGGCTTGCGGACCTCGGTGTCGAGCTGGCGGTCCTTCAGGGCCGCCTGGCGCACGGCCACCTTCTCCTGCTCGGTGAGGATCGCCTGGTCACGGTCGGCCTGCGACAGCGGGCCGGAGGCGGCGGCCTGGGCGGCGGCGGCATCGGTCTCGGCCTTGATCTCCGACTGCTTCAGCATCAGCTCGCGGTGAGCGATGGCGACCTGCTGCTCGGCGGCGAGTCGGGCCTGCTCCGAGGCCTGGCGCGACGCGGCCTCGGCGACCGCGGCGAGCTGCTGCACACGCGCCGACTCGGGGCGGCCGAGATCAGCAAGGTACGACCCGTCGTCGGTGATGTCCTGGATCTGGAAGGTGTCGAGGTTCAGGCCCTGGCCCGTCAACGACGCCTCGGACTCCTCCGCGACCCGCTGCGCGAACGCTGCCCGGTCACGGATGATCTGCTCCACCGACATCGAGCCGACGATCGAGCGGAGCGCACCGGCGAGCACCTCCTGCGTGAAGGGCTCGATCTCCTCCTGCTGGGTCAGGAAGCGCTGGGCAGCGGCGCGGATCTGGTCCTCGTTGCCGCCGACCTTGACGATCGCGACGCCGTCGAGGTTCAGCTTCACGCCCTGGCCGGAGACGGCGCCCCGGATCTGGATCGGGATGCGGCGGCTCGACAGGTCGAGCACGTGCAGCCGCTGGATGAACGGCATCACGAAGACCCGGCCACCCATGACCACCTTCTGGCCGGACAGGTCGTGCGAGAGGCCGCCGGAGGTGTCGCGTACCTCCTTGCCCTTGGAGCCGGTGATGATGAACGCCTCGTTGGGGCCGGCGACCTTGTAGCGCGTGACGACGATCAACGCCACCAGAGCGAGCAGGGCGACGATGCCGATGACGGCGATCGCGAGTACGGGCAGGTCCACGGATGCTCCTTGTCGAGGACGGGTTCAGCTGTAGGTCGGGATGACCTTCACCGATGTCGCAGAGATGACGTCGGTGACAGTGACTCTGGTTCCGGCGCGCAGCGGCTCGGGCGCGCGGGCGTACAGCTTGGTCATGTGCCCGGCCTGCAGGATCCGGATCTCGCCCATGCCGTCGGCGGGGATGTCGGTGATCACCACGCCCGACCGTTCGACCAGGTCGCTCGTGGTGGGTGCCCCACCCTCCTGCGAGCGCCGGAGGCGGAGGAACAGGTAGCCGATCATTGCGCCCACCAGAGCGCCGATGACGAGGCCGCCGAGCACGGCCCAGAGCATGGTGCCGGTCTGGTCCAAGACGATGGCGCCGCCGAAGCCGAAGGCGCCGATGAACGCGGCGAGCGAGGACCCGGAGAACCAGTCGCCGCCGCCCAGGCTGTCGACGACACCGTCGACGTGCTCACCGACCAGCAGGGAGATCAGGAGCAGCGCGATGCCGACGCCGCCGATGATGAGAAACACCGCCATCCGATCTCCTCCCGTTCGGCGGAGTCTACCGGGGCGGGGGAGCGGCGGGGCGAGAGACTGGGCCACCCCTGCTCGGGAGCCAGTCATGCCCCGAGCGGGCGGCCCGGGGCACCCAGAGATCGAGGTCCGTCTGCAGCCTCAGTGCAGGGGCGCGATCAGCCCCTGCCTCGCGGCGGTCTTGCGGAAGATCGCGTGGCGCAGCTCCATCGCGTACGCCTCCTGCAGCGGGTTGCCCAGCGCTGCCGCCTCGCGCAGCTCCCGCTCGAGGTCGTACGCCAGCCGCACCACCTGGATGCCGAACGGCCAGGTCACGTCGTCGCCCGGCACTCCCTCGAGGATCACGTACGCGGCTTGGGGCTCGTCGAGCGCGTTGCCGACGCTGCCCACGTTGACGAGCGTGAGGCCGAAGCGCACCGAGACGTAGGCCTGGTGCACGTCCCCGTACACCGCCACCGTCGGCAGCGGCCCGTCACCCGTGGCCTCGGTGGCGGCGAACATGCCGCGGAACTCGTCCTCGGTGTGCTGGGGACGCACCCGCGTGAAGACGCCCTCCGCCGAGGCGTGGAACATGCGTACCCGTCGCCCGCTCAGCACGATGTCGTGGTGGAACGGCAGCTCACGCAGCCACCGCCGGTCGTCCTCGCTGAGCCGGTCGCGCCACCACAGCTTGCTGGGGCTGACTTCCTGGTCGACGCCGAGGTTCTCGTCCCAGTTGCCGCGCACGGTGACCTCGCAGCGCTGCTGCGTGAGCGCGATGCACTCCGCGCCGCGCGGCCCCTTGCCGACCACGTCGCCGAGGTTGATGACCCGCGTGATGCCGCGCTGCTCGATGTCGGCCAGCACAGCCTCGTACGCCGTGAGATTGCCGTGCACGTCGGACACCACTGCCACTCGCTCCACAAGACCCACCCTACGAACGGCCTCACCGAAACTGCACAGATACGCAGGGCACTGCCACATATGGCAGTGCCCTTCGATTCTGTGCAATCTCGGTGGGGCGGGCCTGCGTGCGGATGCGGAGGTCGCCGGCCCTACAGGTCGCGGCGCAGCAGCACGTACTCGTTGCGGGTGCGCAGGTGCTGTGCTGCGTACCCCTCGCTCGCCTTGCCGACGTGCGTGAGCGCGCCGACCACTGGGGCCTGCCGCTCGGCCATCTGGGTCATGAATCGGTGGCTGATGGCGGCGCCGAGGCCGGGGTGGCGGGCTCCGATGTACGCGAGCACGTAGCGCTGCGGGCGGAGCTTGGTGCGCACCAGGGTGGTGAGCCCGCGGAGCGGGTTGGGGTCGGTGAGGCCGACGCCGTAGTCGGGGAGGCAGACCAGGAACCCCTCAGCGCGACCGTCCTTGTAGGCCATCGTCACCAGGTCGAGGTCGGCGATCCGGCGCAGCGGGCCGAAGAGCTCGGAGAACACCGCCAGGCTGACCTGCTCGAAGCCCGCGAAGTCGGCGTACAGCTCGTGGATCAGCCGGTGCATGTCGGCCACCAGCCCCTCCCACGAGGTCTGCGGCGGGCCGATCACGTACCCCTGCTTCTCGAACCGCGTGCGCCTCGCCGCGAACCGGGTCAGGTCGAGGTCGCGCGGCGCCGGGTGGTAGATCGCGGAGCGGTAGCGGTCGGTCTCCTCGAACCCGGCGCTCTCCCAGACCAGGTGGTCCTGGCGCGGGTTGAGCGGCTCGGTGAGGTACGGGCGCTCGTCGAACCCTGCCACCTTGAGGCGGTAGCGCACCCAGAACGAGGCGTCCATGGGGCCGATCACGCTTGTACATCCCGCCTCGGCCGCCGCCTCCATGGCCACGTCCATCAGCCACCGGGCCGTACGCCCGTAGCAGGGCCCGTCGAAGAATCCGATGCGACCCACGGGGTCACCGGGGCGCGTGGTGAGGCCGATGCGACCCTCGACGTCCTCGCCGTCGCGGGCCAGCCAGCCGCGTACGGACAGCTGCGGGCTCAGCGCGTGCGTGCCCTTCAGCAGGGCGGCATCGGTGGCGGCGTTCGGGTTGTACGTGCCGGGCGCATGGCGATGGATCGGCAGCCGCGCGAACGTGCGTACGTCGGCCGGCGACCTCACCTCGTGGACAGTCGTCATGCGAGCCTCACCGCTCCTCGGTCTCCGTCGACGCTCACCAGGTCGCCGTCGTGCAGCCAGCCCGTGGCGTCGGGCACCCCCACCACGACGGGCACCCCCAGCTCGCGGGCGATGATCGCGGTGTGCGAGAGCAGCGAGCCGCGCTCCACGACAACGGCGCCGGCCGCCATCAGCAGGAACACCCAGCCTGGGTCGGTGGTGCGGGCGACCAGCACGTCGCCCGGCGTGAAGGGCTCGCGCGGGTCGTGCACGACGCGTACGGGCCCGGTGGCGGTGCCTCCGGAGACGCCGGTGGCACGGCGTTCCGTGTCGCGGGTGCCCGGCGTGGCCGCGCGCGCGGCCTCCCCGAGCGGGCGCGCGTCGGGAGACGGGTGCACGTCGAACGGCTCGCCCGCGAAGATGCGACGCCGGTACGCCGGGAGCCGCGCGAATCCCTCGTAGTCGGCCCGCCGCTGCCCCACCGCCTCCCGGTGGTCGGTGCCCTCGAACAGCTCGTCCAGGGTCAGCCACCAGACGCCCTCGGCGGCCTCGAGGTGCCCGGCGGCGGCGTGCAGCTCCCCGGCGCGCAGCGCGATCGCACGCACCAGCCCGTACACGCGCGCGCGGTCCAGCCGCGACGCCTCCCGCCGCGCGATCGCCGCGGTGGCGCGCTCGACCAGGCGGCGGCTGAACCTACCGCGTCCAAGCGCGCTCGGGCCCGCGGTGTCCTTGACGAGGC
>CAKZHP010000098.1 GCA_936924635.1 uncultured Propionibacteriaceae bacterium | reverse complement strand
CGGGTTCAAATCCCGTCTCCACCTCGGGCGATTGGCGCAGCGGTAGCGCGCTTCCCTGACACGGAAGAGGTCACTGGTTCAAACCCAGTAACGCCCACCACGACGATGGCCCCCTGGGAGACCAGGGGGTTCTTGCGTTCCCGGGCTGGTCCCGCAGTCATCCGGCGGCTCGGCGTCGCCGCTTCCCCTCGTGCATCGCCTGCACCCTGGCCACCGGGATCGCCGCGCCCTCCCCGACCAGGTCGTCGGGCAGTCGCTGCGCCTGTGGCATCGCCTCGGCCCACGGGTCGCTGACGCCGAGCAGGGCGGGCACGGTGCGAACGGTGAGGTCGGCCGGCACCACGTCGTCCAGGTCCTCCCACCTGACCGGGCAGGAGACGGGCACGCCCGGCCGGGCACGCGGGCTGTACACGGCGGCGAGGGTCGATCCCCCGGCCCGGGTGGAGTCGATGAACACGCGCCCCTCGCGGCGCTCCTTGACGTACTCGGTGGTCCCGACGGCGGGGTCCAGCCCCGCAGCGCGTACGGCGATCGCGCGCGTGGCCGCCGCGACCGCCTCCACGTCGTGATCATCGGTCAGCGGCACCAGCAGGTGCAGCCCCTTCGACCCGGTGGTCTTCACCGCGGCCCGGAGACCCGCCGCGTCGAGCACCTCCCGGACGCGGCCCGCACACGCGACGGCCTGCCGGAAACCGGCCTGGACGTCGTCCCCCTCGGCGGGGTCGAGATCGATGACCAGGTGGGTCTGGTGCCGGGTGGCAGCGAGCACCAGCGCCGGGTGCAGCTCCACGGCGCGCTGGTTGGCGAGCCAGAGCAACGTACGGGCGTCGTCGGCCATCGGGTAGCGGACCTCCCGCTTCGAGGCCCCCGCCCACTCGGTGGTGGTGGCGATCCAGTCCGGCGCATGTGCAGGGAGGTTCTTCTGCATGAACGGCGCCTGCCCCGGGCGGGCGCGCACCACCGACAGCGCGCGGCCGCGCAGCGCGGGCAGGACCCGGTCGGCCATCGCCTCCAGATAGGCGACCAGCTCGCCCTTGGTCACCCCCGCCCCGTCGAAGAGCTCCGTCTCGAGGCTGGAGAAGGTGACGCCGTCGGTGGACATGGGCTCAGTATCGACGCGAGAGCGCCGTACTGCGCCGTGTCAGAGAAAGCGCGCCAGGAACGCGCGGGTGCGCTCGTGCGACGGGTTGCGGAGCACCTCGTCGGGGGTGCCCTCCTCGATGACCACCCCCTGATCCATGAAGACGACCCGGTCGGCCGCCTGGGCGGCGAACCCGATCTCGTGGGTCACCACGACCATGGTGTTGCCCTCCTTCGCCAGCGTGCGCATGGTGGCCAGCACCTCCCCCACGAGCTCAGGATCGAGCGCCGACGTGGGCTCGTCGAAGAGCAGCAGATCCGGTTCGATGGCCAGGGCTCGCGCGATCGCCACCCGCTGCTGCTGCCCGCCGGACATCTGCTTCGGGTAGGAGCCCTCACGGCCGCCCAGGCCCACCAGCTCCAGGAGCGCCCGCCCGCGCCGGTCCGCCTCCTGCCTGGGCACGCCATGGATGCCGACGGGCGCCTCCACCACGTTCTCCAGCGCCGTCATGTGCGGGAACAGGTTGAACTGCTGGAACACCATGCCGACGTGCCGGCGCTGCCCCGCCACCACCGCGGGCGAGGCGTGCACCAGGTGCCCCCCTCGTTCGACGTACCCGATCTGGGTGCCGTTGACGGTGATGTACCCGGCGTCCATGCGCTCCAGGTGGTTGATGCAACGCAGCAGGGTCGACTTGCCCGAGCCCGACGGGCCCAGCACCACGATCACCTCGCCGCGGTGCACGTCTAGGTCGATGCCGCGGAGCACCTCGAGCTGTCCGAACGACTTTCGTACGCCCCGGGCCACCACCACGGGTGCCTGGCTGGTCTCGACGCTCACCGCTGGTCTCCTCCGAGATCGCTGACGGGTTCTGCCACGGGCTGCTCGACCGGCGCGACCCGACGGCCGCGGTCACGGAGCCTGATCACCCGCGCCGCCAACGAGTCGGCCTGCGCGCCGGAGCCGCGGGCGTAGTGATACTCGATGAACGACTGCACGACGTTGAGCACGGACGTGACCAGCAGGTACCAGAGCACGGCGACGAGCAGCAGCGGGATGGTCTGGAAGGTGCGGTTGTACACCGACTGCACCGTGTACAGCAGATCAGCCATCGCGATCACCGACACCTGCGAGGTCGCCTTCACCATGCTGATGAGCTGGTTGCCGGTGGCCGGGATGATCGACCGCATCGCCTGCGGCAGCACCACCCGCCGCAGCGCGCGGCCGGGCGACATCCCGAACGCGTACGCGGCCTCGCGCTGCCCGTTGTCGACCGAGAGCAGCCCGCCCCGCACGATCTCCGCCATGTACGCCGCCTCGTTCAGCGCGAGGCCCAGGATGGCGGCAGTCAGCGGCGTGATCACCTGGTTGGTGCTGAGCTCGACCAGCTTCGGACCCCCGAACGGCACGCCGATGCCCAGCGTGGGCACCAGCGCCGCGAGGTTGTACCAGAAGATCAGCTGCACCAGCAGCGGCGTGCCCCGGAAGAACCAGATGTACGCGGTCGCAGCCCCCGACAGCAGGCGGTTGCTCGACATCCGGGAGATGGCCAGCACGACGCCCAGCGCCGTGCCGAGAATCATCGACACCGCCGCCAGGCCGAGCGTCACTCCCAGCGCCTTGATGATCGAGGGGGCCCGGAACCAGGCGAGCACCACGTCCCACTCGAACTTCGGGTTCGTGACCAGGAAGTGCAGCAGCATCGCGACGAGCAGCAGGGCGACAGCGCGTGCCACCCACTGGCCCCACCGGATCGGCTCCCGGGCCTCAGCGACGTCGTGCCCCACGGCTGCGACGCTCACGTCAGCTCACGCCCAGGTTCTTGCCGGGGGCATCGATCTTGTTCGCCGAGAGACCCCACTTGTCCATGATCTTGGCGTAGGTGCCGTCCTTGTAGAGCACGTTCAACGTCTCGAGCAGCACCGGGCCCAGGTCGGAGTCCTTCTTGACCACGGCGCCCTGGTAGAGCTTGTCGAACCCGTTGGGCTTGCCCAGCCCGGCCAGCTCCAGGGCCCCGTTCGACTGCTGCACGAAGTAGGTCAGCGGGGCCTGGGAGGAGAAGAAGGCGTCAGCGCGGCCCGACTGCACGGCCAGGATCGACGAGGGCTGGTCCTTGTAGGACTGCACCTCCACCGCCGGCTTGCCGGCAGCGACGCACTTGTCCGACTGATCCTTGATGACCTTCTCCGCCGAGCCGGCCGCCTGCACCGAGATCTTCAGGCCGCAGGTGGTGTCGACGCCGTCGATCTTCTTGGGGTTGCCCTTCTGGACCGCGAAGACGACGAACTCCTGCACGTAGTCGTAGAAGTCGTTCTGCGCCTGGCGGGACTTGAAGTCACCGATCGGCCCGAACGCCAGCTGGTAGCGGTCGGCCGAGAGCCCCGTGAGGATCGAGGAGAGGCCGTCCACCGTCTGGTGCTCCACCTTGACGCCCCACAGCTTGCCGATCTCGGTGAGGAGGTCCGCGCTGGCACCCTCGGCGCTGCCGTTGGTCTGGATGATCTCGTACGGAGGGAAGGAGCCGCTGTTGACCACGACGATGCTGCCCTTGTCGCGGATGCTCGCCGGCAGCTTGGCGCGGAGCGCGGCATCGGCGGTGTGGTTCATCCCGGGTGTGGTGGGCTGGGCCGCCGAGCTCGCGGCGGCCGGCGAACCGGTGCCGCCCTTCGGGGCATCCGGGTCCTGGGCCGAGCACGAGGCGGCGACCAGAGACAGGGACATCACCGCGGCAAGCGGGATGAGACGGGCGCGCAGGGTCATGGCGTGGTCCTTTCGGTCGATCAGAGGGTCGGACGGGCGAGTCGGCGGTTGGCCAGCACCGGCAGCACCTGCCGGGCATGGCTGACGCGGGCGGGGTCGAGGTCGGCGAAGAACAGGCAGGGCTCCTCGGCGGCGGCAGCGATGGTGACCCCGAGCGGGTCGACCACGAGCGAGCGGCCCACGTTGCGGGCACTGATCTCGCCGCAGCCCACCACGTACGCCGTGGCGTCCAGAGCGCGGGCCGTCACAAGCGTGGTCCAGTGGTGCTCCTTCAGGGGGCCCTTGACCCAGGCGGCCGGGCACAGCAGCACCTCCGCCCCGGCCAGAGCGAGCGCGACAGCCAGGTCCGGGAACCGGATGTCGTAGCAGATCAGCGGTGCGAGCCGCAGGCCGTCGAGCTCCACCACCGGCGGCAGCTCCGTCCCTGGGGTGACGCTGGCGGACTCCTGGCCGCTGAACGCGTCGTACGGGTGGAGCTTGGTGTACGAGGCGAGCAGCTGACCGCGGTCGTGCAGGACGAAGACGTTCTCGACGTGGCCCTCCACCGTGACGTGGATGCTGCAGGCGATCGCGATGCCCGCGTCCCGGGACGCGGTCGCAAGGGCCGTCGCGAACGGGCCGTCGACGGGCTCGGCGTGCGTAGCCGCGTAGGCGTTGTCCTCGGGATCACGCGCGATGATCCCCTCAGGGAGCACCAGGAGCCGCGCCCCGCCCTCGGCCGCCCGGTGCGCCAGGTCGCGTACGCTCTCGGTGTTGACCGACGCGTCCTTGTCGACCGTCATCTGGCCCACAGCCACTCTCATCGTCACTCCTCCTCGAAGGGGAACATCTCGCGAACGGTCGCCGCCCGGGTGGTGATGCCCTGCTCGTGCTGGATCGCGGTGAACCGCTCGACCATGGCCCGCTGGGCTGCCAGCCCCGGTGCGTCCCAGCCGGCCGGCAGCCGGACCGCCTCCTCGTGAAGGTCCTGACCGAGCCACATGGAGGTGTCGGCGTACTTGCGGCGCTTGCGCAGCCACTCAGCCCTCGACGCCAGCAGCACCTCCCCCACGGCGCGCGCCACCTCGGGATCGAAGCCAGCCCGGGGGAACGAGAGCACGTGGTGCGCCGGCACGAACCCCCAACGGTCGGCGTACGCGGTCTCGGCCCCCCGGATGTCGGCGTACAGCGACCGCCACGGGGCGTCCGGGGCGTAGAAGCCCGGCGGCATGAAGGGCGTCAGCACCGCATCGAGCTGACCGCTGTCGAGCATCGCCGTCATCCAGGAGCCGGCCGGCGCGGCCTCGATGCGGCCCGGCCGGCCGAAGCCGTCGAGCCGGTCCGTCTCAGGATGGGCTTCGGTGAGTCGCCCGGCGACCCAGCGCGCATCCTCGATGCCCACGCCTTCGCCAGCAAGGACGTCGCGGGTCCAGGTGTTCCCGGAGTCGACCCATCCGGTGAGCCCGATGCACGCTCCCCTGAGATCGGCGGCCGTCTTGGCGTCGCTGTCCCGGGCCACGATGATGCAGCGGTGCCGGAACGACTGCATGAGCATGTGCGGCACCGCCACGATCCGGTCATCGCCGGAGACCACCGCACGGTGGTAGCGGGACAGCGACGTCTCGTACGCCCCGTGCTGAGGCTCGGGACCCCAGGGGTCCGGCAGCGCATCGACGCGGTCCACCGCGAGACGCACGCCGAGCCGCTCCAGCGGCGTCTGCGGCACCTCGTGCAGCAGCAGCGGCGTCAGCCAGTCCCAGTCGCGCAGGGCGATGCGGAGCTCGCGCATGGTTCTCCCTTCCTGACGGCTGACACTAAGTTCAGAACCTCGAGGATGACAATCGAGTTTTGTTACTCAATTGAACTGATTGTTCACCTACCATGCGTCTCGTGGTTGACACCGTCGGAGCCGACTGGCTGCTCGAGCGCACCTCCGCCGCCACCGCAGACGGCCTGGCGGCCGACGTGGCTCAGCTCATCAAGCACGGCGACGTCGGGGTCGGTCAGAAGCTTCCTCCGGTCCGCGAGCTGGCGCGCGCGCTCGGGGTGAGCCCCGCCACCGTGTCCAGCGCCTGGCAGCAGCTGCGCGGCCTGGGCCTCATCCGTGGCGGTGGCCGCGCCGGCATGACGGTGTGCAGCGCAGAGGCGACGCCCCGCCCCCGGCGCTACGAGGCCGAGGGGCACTACGACGAGGTGGCGCTCGACCTCGCCCTGGCCGCGCCGGACCCGGCCCTGCTGCCCGACCTGCACCAGGCCCTGCGGGCGACGAGCCGGGTCCCCGACCTGCACCGCTACCAGCGCATCGCCATCACGCCCGCGCTCGACGCGGCGGTCCGCGCCTCCTGGCCGTACTCGGCGGACGCACTGCTCGCCGCCAACGGCGGGTACGAGGGGCTGATGCTGACGCTGCACACCTTCCTGCAGCCCGGCGACCACGTGCTGGTCGAGGATCCCAGCACCCCGCGCATCCTCGACCTGCTCGACTCGGTACGGGCCCGGGTGCACCTCGTGCCCAGCGACGACGAGGGTCTCGACGTGGCCGCCCTGACGGCGCTGCTGCCCCTCAGACCCGCTGCTCTGCTGCTCCAGCCCACCCTGCACAACCCCACCGGCACCTCCATGACCGAAGCCCGCCGCGACGCCGTCCGCGACGCCATCGCGCCGCTGCCCACGATGCTCGTGATGGAGGACGACGGGTTCGGCGAGCTGGCGCGTCATCCCGGGCACCCGCTGGCCGTGACGTGGCCCCGGCACGTGTACGTGCGCTCGTACTCGAAGTCGCACAGCCCCGACCTCCGGCTGGGCGTGATCGAGGGGCCACCCGAGCTGATCGACCGCATCCGCGCCTTCCGGGGCTATGGGAGCGGCTGGACGAGCCGCGTGCTGCAGGAGGCGCTCGCCTGGATGCTCGACGACACCAAGTCCGCGCGCACGGTGGAGCGAGCCAGCCTCGCGTACGAGCAGCGGCGCCTCGCGCTCCACCGTGCGCTGGCATCGGAGGGTGTCGCCTGCGGGGCCGGTGGCGGCATGACGCTGTGGGTCCCGGTCCCCGACGAGCGGTACGCGGTCGTGACCATGGCGGCGCACGGAGTCTCGGTGGCCTCAGGCAGCCGTTTCTCCCCCACCGGCGGCCTACCCCATATCCGGATCGCGACGGGAACCCTGCGCGAGGAGGACGCCCCGCGTGTCGCCCGGCTGGTCGCCATGGCCGTCCGGGCACCTCTCTGATCCGACGCGTGCGGTCGTCCGGCCGTGGCTACGATGACGTCGAGCCCGCCCGGGCGCGCCGGAACGACTGCACCCGGCCCACCGACGAGACACCGAGGTTGCGATGCCCTCGCCCGAAGCGGAGACCCCGGTTCCTGCCGTCCGTGCCCCCCGTCACAGCATGGTCGTGCCGGTGTCGGCACGACCCGAGGGTCTGGAGCAGCTCCTCAGCGGCCTCGACGAGCTCTCGTTCGGTCTCCCCGGCGGGCTCGAGGTCGTGTTCGTCGTCGACGGGTCACGTGAGGCGGCCGTCCCGCTGCACCAGCTCGGGGCTCGCGCTGGCGTCCCGATGCGCGTCATCTCTCACACCCGGCCCTTCGGGACGGCCGCCGCTATCCGTACCGGGCTCGCTGCCGCCGGGGGCGAGCTCATCGGGGTGATGCCGGCCGACCTGCCCGAGCCGCAGCGGCCCATGGCGAAGTGCTTCACCGCCCTCGAGAACGGTGCCGACGTCGCCATCGGCCGTCGCGAGCCCACGGGGCCGGCCACGGGGTCCCGGAGCCCCCGGCGTCCGGGGTCGGCGACGGCCGACCTGGAGATGTTCGCCGTGACGAGGGCGGTCGCGGCATCCCTCGTGGCCCAGACCGAAGCCGACGGGGGCTTGGCCGAGCAGATCTCCTGGATGGGCTACGAGCCGGTCGAGATCACGTACGCACCGCCGCCTCGGCCCGTCGCGGACACCGCCGCCGGGAGTGCAGACGACGACCCCGTACGCCGCCTGGTCTCCACCGACGCGCCGGTGCGTGCGCTCCTGGCCTCCGGCCTCGGCCTCGCCGCCCTCACCGTCGCGGCGTCGCTGGTGGTCCTGGTGGGATGGGCCTCCGGCCACCTGGCAGTCCCGCAGGCAGTGCCCGTCGTCCTGGTGGCCCTGCTCTGCACCGCGACCCTGCTGTGCGGCCTGGGAGTCGTCGGCGCGTACGCCTGGCGGCTGCTGGAGAACGGCCGCTCACGCCCCTCGTCGGTGGTCGCGTCGGACATCACGTACCACCCGGGGTCCACGGACGCCCCCTGACCTCGGCCACGGGTATCACCGCCGCCGGCCAGGGAGCGAGGGACCGCCCCACGGCAACGCACCTGACCTGACCCGACCCTGGATCCACAAGCGGAGACTCAATCCGTGAGACGACGTCTCATCATATGAACAACAGGCTTGCGGTTCCTGGTTGTCAGGACAAGAGTTGCGCCAGCGAGAGCCCTACCACGATCAGACAGGGCCCCTGCGGCCGGGTCTCGGGAACCGAGACGTGGTCCCTCGTGGGCAGGTGGCCCACACCGGCAATGGGGCG
>CAKZHP010000097.1 GCA_936924635.1 uncultured Propionibacteriaceae bacterium | reverse complement strand
GAGGCCCGGCCACGCCGCGACGAACGGCTCCAGGTCGGCCTGGGTAATGATCAGCGGCGGGGCGACCCGCAGCCGGTCGGGGCGAGGCGCGTTCAGCACGAACCCGGCCTCCAGACCCGCGGCCACGACCGCCGGGGCGACCGGCTCGCTCAGCTGGACTCCGCGCAGCAGTCCCCGGCCGTCGACGCGCTCGACGCCGGGCAGCCCGGTCAGCGCGGCGGCCAACCAGTCGCCGGTCTCCCGGATCTGCGGCAGCAACGGCTCCACCACGTCGAGCACCGTGAGCGCGGCGCGCGACGCCAGGGGGTTGCCGCCGAAGGTCGACCCGTGCATGCCCGGCTGCAGCAGCTGCGCGGCCTCGCCCGTGGCGATGCAGGCACCGATCGGGAAGCCACCCGCCAGGCCCTTGGCCAGGGTCACCACGTCGGGCACGATCCCCTCCCGGCTGTGGTCGAACCACTCCCCCGTACGCCCCGCGCCGGTCTGCACCTCGTCGAGCCACAGCAGCGCCCCGGCCGCCGAGGTGATCTCACGCGCCCGGCGCAGGTAGCCGTCGGGCGGCACCACCACACCGGCCTCGCCCTGCATGGGCTCCAGCACCACCGCGGCCACGGTCTCGTCCACGGCGGCGGCCAGGGCGTCCGCGTCGCCGTACGGGACGAAGACCACCTCACCGGCGAGCGGGGCGAACGGCTCCCGGTACGCCGGCTTGTACGTGACGGTGAGCGCCCCCATGGTGCGCCCGTGGAAGCCGTTCTCGGCGGCCACGATGCGTGTGCGGCCCGTACGCCGCGTGAGCTTGAAGGCCGCCTCGTTGGCCTCGGTGCCGGAGTTGCAGAGGAACACCCGGGCGTCGTGGCCGAGCATGCCGGTGAGCCGCTCCCCGAGCTCGATCTGCAGCGGCGAGGTGAACAGGTTCGAGACGTGGCCGAGGGTGGCGGCCTGGTCGGCGAGCGCCGCCACGTACGCCGGGTGCGCGTGCCCCAGCGAGCAGGTGGCGATGCCGCCCAGCAGGTCGAGGTACTCCTTGCCGGTGTCGTCCCACACCCGCACTCCCTCGCCGCGGACCAGCTCGCGCGCCGGCACGCCGAAGGTGTTCATCACGGCGCCGCTGTAGCGCTCCTGCCAGGTCATCGGGCCTCCTCGTCGGGCACCACGGTGGTGCCCTGGTCGCCGGTGGTGAGGTCGTCGAGCACGGCGTGCGGCACCCGGCCGTCGATCACGGTCGCCGTCGGCACGCCGCCGCGTACGGCCGCGAGGCACGCCTCCATCTTCGGCCGCATGCCCGACTCCAGGCTGGGCAGCAGCTCGGCCAGCTCGGTGGCACCGATGCGGCGTACGACATCGGTGGAGACCGGCCAGTCGCGGTAGAGGCCGGCGACGTCGGTGAGCACCACCAGCCGGGCCGCGCCGAGGGCGACGGCCAGGGCTGCGGCCGCGGTGTCGGCGTTGACGTTGTGCACCACGCCTGCGGGATCGGGCGCGAGCGTGGCCACCACCGGGATCCGCCCGGCGGCAAGGTGGTCCTGGACGAGCCCGGGGCGTACGTCGACGACGTCACCCACCAGCCCCAGGTCGATCTCCTCGCCGTCGACGACCAGCCCGCGTGGGGCGGCGACGAAGGTCCCGGCGTCCTCCCCCGACATGCCGACGGCGACCGGGTCGTGGACGTTCAGCAGGCCGACCAGCTCACGGCCCACCTGACCGACCAGCACCATGCGCACCACGTCCAGCGCCTCCGGCGTGGTCACCCGGAGGCCGCCGCGGAACTCGGACGCGATGCCCAGCCGGCCCAGCATCGACGAGATCTGCGGGCCGCCGCCGTGCACGACCACCACCCGCACGCCGGCACGCCGCAGCGTCGTGACGTCCTCGGCGAAGGCCGCCTTGAGGTCCTCGGCCACCATCGCGTTACCGCCGTACTTCACGACTACCGTGCGGCCCTCCCACTGCTCCAGGCCGGTCACGTCGGGTAGTCCGCGTTCTCGGAGACGTAGCCATGGGTGAGGTCGTTGGTCCAGATGGTCGCGGCCTCGGTGCCCGCGTGCAGGTCGATCCGTACGTGGACCTCCCGCGGGGCCAGGTCGACAGCAGAGCGGTCGGCGCCGATGGCGCCCTGCACGTACACGCCGACGCCGTTGAAGAACACGTCCAGCTCCTCGGGCTGGAACGCGGCCTGGGTCGTGCCGACGGCCGCGACCACCCGGCCCCAGTTGGGGTCGTTGCCCGCGATCGCGCACTTGAAGAGGTTGGACCGGGCGACGGCGCGGGCGACCTCCAGGGCGTCGTCCTCGCTCGCGGCGCCGACCACCTCGACGGCGACCTCGTGCTCGGCGCCCTCGGCATCGGCGATCAGCTGCCGGGCCAGGTCGGCGCAGAGCTCGGTGAGCGTGGCCACCAGCTCCCCCAGCGGCGGCCGTACGCCGGAGGCGCCGTTCGCCATCAGCAGCACGGTGTCGTTGGTGGACATGCAGCCATCGGAGTCGGTGCGGTCGAAGGTGACGCGTACGGCATGACGGAGGGCATGCTCCAGGTCGTCGGGATCGACCTCGGCGTCGGTGGTCAGCACGACGAGCATGGTGGCCAGGCCTGGAGCGAGCATCCCGGCCCCCTTCGCCATGCCGCCGACCGTGTAGCCGCCGGCCCCCCGGCGCGCGGCTGTCTTGGGCCTGGTGTCGGTGGTCATGATGGCCTCGGCCGCGGCAGGGCCGCTGCGCTCGTCGAGGGCGGCCGCGGCGGCCACGATGCCGGGCTCGACACGGCCCATCGGCAGCCGGGCCCCGATAAGACCTGTGGAGCAGACCGCGACGTCGAGCGGCAGGCAGCCCAGCTGCTGGGAGGTGACCGATGCCATCCGCGCCGCGTCCTCCCGGCCGCCCTCGCCGGTGCAGGCGTTGGCCCCGCCCGAGTTGAGCACCACCGCCACCAGCTGCCGGTCGGCGGTCGCCGCGCGCGACCAGCCCACGGGGGCGGCGAAGACCCGGTTGGTGGTGAACACGGCCGCGGCGTCGAACCGTGGGCCGCGGTTGAGGACCAGCGCCACGTCGGGCTTCCCGCTGGACTTGAGCCCGGCGGCGACGCCCGCGGCGGCGAACCCGGCGGGTGCGGTGACGCCCTCCCGGCCGGGGCGGGCAGGTGCGGTCACGGTGCGACTCCGTTGCTGGTGAGGCCGAGCGTCTCGGGCAGCCCGAGCGCGAGGTTCATGCACTGCACGGCACCGCCGGCGGTGCCCTTGGTGAGGTTGTCGATGGCGCTCACGGCGACCAGGCGGCCGGCCGTGGCGTCGACCGCCGTCTGCACGTGAACCGCGTTGCTGCCCACCACGGACTGGGTCTGCGGCCACTGCCCCGCGGGCAGGTGGTGCAGGAACGGCTCGTCGGCGCAGAACGCCGCGTACGCCTCGCGCACCTGCTCCTCGGTGACACCGGCACGTACGGGTGCGGTGCAGGTGGCGAGGATGCCGCGCGGCATCGGCACCAGCAGCGGCGTGAAGCTCACCGTGACCTCGCCGGCCCCGCAGGCGCGCAGGTTCTGGGTGATCTCCGGCGTGTGGCGGTGCGTGCCGCCGACCCCGTACGCGGTGACCGACCCCATCAGCTCGGAGCCGAGCAGGTGCGGCTTGACGCTCTTGCCGGCGCCCGAGGTGCCGGAGGCGGCGACGACCACGACGTCGTCGGTGTCGATCAGCCCCGCCGTGACCGCGGGGGCCAGGGCCAGGGTGACCGCGGTCGGGTAGCAGCCCGGCACCGCCACCCGGCGCGTGCTGCGCAGGGTCTCGCGCTGGCCGGGCAGCTCCGGGAGGCCGTAGGGCCAGGTCCCGGCGTGCGGGGAGCCGTAGAACCGCTCCCACTCCCTCGCGTCGGCGAGCCGGAAGTCGGCGCCGGCGTCGAGCACCAGCACGTCGTCACCGAGAGCCTCGGCGACCGCGGCGGAGGCGCCATGCGGGAGGGCGAGGATCACGACGTCATGACCAGCGAGGTTCTGCGGCGTGGTGTCGAGCACCTCACGGTCGGCCAGGGCGGGCAGGTGGGGCAGGTGGTCCCCCAACCGCGACCCGGCGCTCGCCCCGGCGGTCACCGCACCGATCTCGACCTCGGGGTGACCGAGCAGCAGCCGTAGGGCCTCGCCGCCCGCATAGCCCGTGCAGCCGGCCACGGCGATCTTGTACGTCATGAGGCACAACTATGCCGTGATCTGAATGATCATGCAAAGGCGATGCTCAGCCGGCCTGTCCCGTACCCCTCGGGCTGCTCTAGCACCTAGCAAGGGTTGTGCGCAGACAGAACGGAAAAAACCGTTCTGTCTGAACTGAACACTTGTTCAATCGCGTACGGCGGGGGTCAGCGGCCCCACTCGGTGGGCGGGCCCAGGCTCAGCAGGACGGCGAACAGGCCCCCCACGAGCAGCAGACCCAGCACGGCCGAGAGCACCGGGTGGCGCAGCACCAGTGCCACCAGCGACTCGATCGCGCCTGCCGGAGGCTGGTCCCGCAGGCGCCAGCGGTCGCTGAGCCCGCCGCGGCGCTCGGCGCTGCGCTCGAACGGGACGGTGGCGTACGGGACGACGGCGCTGCCGAGACCCAGGAGCGTCCGGCCGGCACCCCAGCGGCCGTCCACGCCGACGAGCACGGTCCCCAGGCAGTACGCCAGGAAGACCAGCCCGTGGATCCCGCCACCGAGGCGGACGCCGAGGTCGGTGGTGTGCGTGACGTACTTGAGCAGCATCCCGACGATCAGCAAGGTCCAGGTGACGACCTCGGCGAGCGCGAGGGCGCGGTACAGACGGCGCGGCGACATGGACAGCCAGCCTACCGGCTCTCCTCTCTGGGCCGGCCGGCGCAGGGCGGCTCGCACGGTCCAGCCGAGACAGCGCGGCTGGCGCGCAGCCAGCGAGCACAGTGCGGCCGGCGCAGGGCGACCGACATGGACCGGGCGCTGACGTGGTCTGCGCCGGCCCGTGCCGTCGTCAGCTCTGGCTCAGACCCTTGGCAGGGCGGAGAACCGCTCCACCGCCACCGCCACGGCGGCGTCGCGGGCCTCGGCCGCCTCGGCATCCTTGAGGGTGCGGTCGGGTGCCCGGAAGCGCAGCGCGAACGCGAGCGACTTCTTGCCCTCACCGATCTGGTCGCCGGTGTACACGTCGAACAGGGCGACGTCCTCCAGCAGCGGCCCGGCCCCCTCGGCAAGCGCGCGGCGCACCTCGTCGGAGGAGACGCCGGCGTCGACGATCAGCGCCACGTCCTCCTTGGCCACCGGCCATGACGACAGCGGGGCCACCTCGCCGGGCCCGGGAGCGACCTCCAGCAGCCGGTCGAAGGACAGCTCGGCGACCGCCGTACGCGCCGGAAGACCGAAGGCCTGGCAGACCGACGGGTGCAGCTCGCCGGCGTGGCCGACGAGCACGTCACCGACGCTGAGCCGGGCGCAGCGGCCCGGGTGGTACGGAGCGTGCGTGTCGGCGGAGCGCTCCAGGGTGACGCCGAGCGCCCGGGCTGTGGTCTCGGCGAACGCCACGGCCTGGGTCCACGACGCCGGCTCGGCGTCGCCGGCCCAGCCGACTGGCAGCCAGGAGCCGGTGACGACGCACGCGACGTGCCATGGCTGACGCGGCAGCGCCGACGCCAGCGCGGCGAGCTCGGTCTCCGACGGGCGGTCGGCCACCCCAGGCACCGGAGCCTCGCCGGCCGGGCTACGGAACACCGACCCGACCTCGTAGAGGGCGAGGTCGTCCTGGCCGCGCGAACGGTTGCGGGCGACCGCGGCGAACAGGCCGGGCAGCAGCGTGGTGCGCAGGTACGGCGCGGTGTCGGCCAGCGGATTGGCCAGCCGGACGAGCGAGCGGCGGTCGTCCTCGGCATCCAGACCCAGGCGGTCGAGGTCCGCCTCGGAGAGGAACGGGAACGACAGCACCTCGACGAAGCCCGAGGCGGGCAGGACCGCCGACAGCGCGCGGCGGGCTCGCTGCCGGGGTGTCAGCCCGCGGCCGCCGGGCGCCCGGGGCACGACCGGCTCGATGATGTCGAGGCCGACCTTGCAGCCGACCTCCTCGACGTAGTCGTACGGGTCGCGCAGGTCGGGCCGCCAGGTCGGCGGCGTGCACACCAGGGCGTCGCCGTCGCGCTCGACCGTGACGCCGGACGCGCTGAGCACCTCGACCACCCGCTCGGCCGGCACGTCGGTGCCGAGCACCCGAGATGGCAGGGAGGCGTCGATGGTGGTCGACGGCGGCTGGGCGACGGTGCCGACCACGGTCTCGGCCTCGGACAGCACGCCTCCCCCGAGCTCCACGAGCAGGCTCGCGACGCGGTGCGCGGCCGCGTACGCCGCGTTGGGGTCGACCTCGCGCTCGAACCGCTTGGACGCCTCGCTGCTGAGCTTGTGGCGCCGCGACGAGCGGGCGATGGTCACGGGGTCGAACCAGGCGCACTCGACGACCACGTCGGTGGTGCTCTCCGAGAGCTCGGTCGAAGCACCGCCCATGACGCCACCGATGCCGATGGCCCCAGAGTCGTCGGCGATCACGACGTCGGCCTCGTCGAGGGTGCGCTCGACGTCGTCGAGCGTGGTGACCCGCTCCCCCGGCATGGCCTGCCGCACCACGATCGCACCGGTGAGCTTCCCGGCGTCGTACGCGTGGTTCGGCTGCCCCGTCTCGAGCATCACGTAGTTGGAGACGTCGACACCCAGGCTGATGGCGCGCATGCCGGCCATGCGGAGCCGGTTCTGCATCCACCCGGGGCTGGGTCGCGACAGGTCGAGCCCGGTCACGGTGAGCGCCACGAACAGTGGGCAGGCGTCGGTCTCCAGGCGCACCTCGTGACCACCGGCGACAGCGGCCGGCGTCGAGGTGCGTACGGGGTCGGTGAACGGAACCCCGAACGCCTGCGCGGTCTCGCGCGCCAGCCCGCGGATCGAGAGGCAGTAGCCCATGTCGGGGGTGACGGCGATGTCGAGCACCTCGTCGCCCAGGCCGAGCAGCGCCAGGGCGTCGTCTCCTGGCTCGGCCGACCCGGGCGGCAGCACGATGATCCCGGCGTGGTCGTGCCCGATGCCGATCTCGTCCTCGGCGCAGATCATGCCGTCGGAGATGTGCCCGTACGTCTTGCGGGAGGCAATGTGGAACCCGCCGGGCAGCGTCGTGCCCGGCAGCGCCACGACCACCAGGTCACCCTCGGCGAAGTTGTGGGCGCCGCAGACGATGCCCCGCGAGGAGCCGGTCTCGTCGGGCTCCGACGCCTCGGCGTTGTGCGCGCCGACGTCCACCCGGCACCAGCGGATGACCTTGCCGTTCTTCTGGGGCTCCTCGGCGTACGACAGCACGCGGCCGACGACCAGCGGGCCCTCGATCTCGGAGGCCCGCTCGACGGCCTCGACCTCCAGGCCGGCGCGGATCAGCGCCTCGCCGATAGCACGGCCGTGGACCGACTCGTCCAGCTCGACGGACTCCCGCAGCCAGCTGACCGGCGCCCTCATCGCGCTCCTCCCACCAGCGACCGGCTGAACCGGACGTCGCCCTCGACCATGTCGCGCATGTCCTTCACGCCGTTGCGGAACATCAGGGTGCGCTCGACCCCCATGCCGAACGCGAAGCCGGAGTAGACGTCGGTGTCGACACCGGCCGCGCGCAGCACCCGCGGGTTCACCACGCCGCATCCGCCCCACTCGATCCAGCCCTCCGACGAGCAGGTACGGCACGGGGCGTCGGGGTTGCCGACGGAGGCGCCGTGACACACGAAGCACTCCAGGTCGACCTCGGCCGACGGCTCGGTGAAGGGGAAGTAGTTGGGGCGCATCCGCGTACGGACGTCACCGAACATCGCCCGCGCCAGGTGGTCGAGCGTGCCCCGCAGGTGGGCCATGGAGATGCCCTTGTCGACGACCAGGCCCTCGATCTGGTGGAACACCGGGGTGTGGGTGGCGTCGAACTCGTCGGCGCGGTAGACGCGGCCGGGGCACACCACGTACACCGGCAGCGGGCGGTCGAGCAGGGAGCGCATCTGCACCGGCGAGGTGTGCGTACGCATCACCAGGTGAGCCGACTCCGGATCGACGAACAGCGTGTCGCTGGTGCCGCGGGCCGGGTGGTCGGGGCCGATGTTGAGAGCGTCGAAGTTCATCCACTCGGCCTCGAGCTCGGGGCCCTCGGCGATCTCCCAGCCCATGGCGAGGAAGACGTCGGCGAGCTGGTCCATGAGGGCGGTGATGGGGTGTACGGCACCCACCGGAGCCAGCTGTACCGGCAGCGTCACGTCGACGGTCTCGGCGACCAGCGTGCGCTCCAGCTCGGCGGCGCCGACCACTGCCTCCCGGTCGGCGAGCGCGCGCTGCACCTCCCCCCGGGCAGCCCCG
>CAKZHP010000096.1 GCA_936924635.1 uncultured Propionibacteriaceae bacterium | reverse complement strand
CACCCGGACGTCAGCGGGGGCTGCGGCGTCGTCGCCTCCGCCGTCGGCACCGACGAGATCGGGCCCGCCGGGCGCTCGACGACCGGGGCGGGTGCCTGCGCGGCGAACCCGGTGCGCAGGTGCGGCGGCAGCGGGACGACGTTCGGGGAGGTCACGCTGACGCGCTTGCGGGGCTCCGCCTCCGGCGTGGCCCGGGGACGCTGCCGCACCACCACGGCCTTGGCGGCGAGGTCGTGCCAGCCGCGGCGGTGCGGGTGGACGACCATCAGCACCAGCATGATCACCCAGATCACGGTCGTCGACGCGGTCGCGAACCAGATCAGCTGGCGCAGGAAGTACCGGCCCCAGCCGACCGGCCTGCCGTCGTCGACGTTGAGCACCTGGATCTTCCCCACCCGAGCACCCGGCCCCTGGCCGCGGGTCGCATACCCCCACCACACGAAGATCGCCCAGGCCGACGCGAGCAGCGACGCCGCGATCGAGGCCACCAACGCGGTCGTGCCGCTCGCCTGCCGCAGCACCAGCCACAGCCCGAGCCCGATCAGCAGGCTGGGCAGCAGATCCACGACCGCCGCCAGCGCGCGCCATCCCAGACCGGCGATGACCTCGCGCCCCCCGTTCCCGCTCACGCTCGGCATCCTCTCACGGTGCCCGGCCGCCCCGACGGCCTCAGTGCGGGGCACGAGGCCGGCGGAACGAGCGCACCGACAGCATCGCGCGCAGCCGCCGCCCCAGCGAGACCGACCGGTTCAGGCCACCCACCGCTTGGTCCACGGTGCTCCAGTACGTCTGGGCCTGGCCCGGCGTGATGCCGTCGGGCGAGAACACGGTCATGTCCGCCTGCCGCGCCAGGATGCGCGGGTCCGCCGTCTCGGTGACCCGGGGGAACGCGCCGACGAGCTGCTCCGCCTGCTCCGTACGTGTCCCGCCCACCGCAGGCGTGGTGCCCAGGTCGCGGGCGCGGTCGAGCAGCTCCGCCCAGCCGCCGGCCACCCGGCGCCCCAGGTCGGCATCGGTCATCCGCAACCGCCGGCGCCGCATCTTCAGGCCCACGACGAGCGCGACCGGCACGACCACGAACAGCAGCGGCACGCCACCCACCAGGGCGACCGTGCCGATCAGGCGCCAGTCGATCGGGGGCGGCTTCTGCTGCATCTGGGCCGCCGACGCGTCCTGCTTGTTGTCGGGGTCCAGCGGCTCCGGCTTGTCCGGCGGCGGCGGCGGGTTGATGACCTGCGGCCGGGGAGCGCTCTGCGGCTCCTCCTTGATCTCCTTCAGCGTCCGGTCCTTGGGCGGGGTCGGGTCGAAGGTCACCCAGCCCAGACCGGAGAGGTTCACCTCGGTCCAGGCGGTCACGCTCTCGCCGCGCACCACACCGTCGGCCGAGGTCGTGAGATATCCGTACGCGACCCGCGCGGAGAGCCCCGCCGCCCGGCAGAGCAGGGCCAGCGCCACCGCGTACTGCTCCTCGTCACCGACCATCTGCCCGGTGTCGTGCAGGAGCGTCTCGATGCGGGCGATGCTGTGCCCGGGCCGCGACGTGACCTCCGTGGCCTGCCCGTGGGAGTAGTAGCCCTTGCGGAGCTGGTCGGTGAACGCCTGGGCCAGTGCGCCGCCGCCGGTCGGGGCCAGCGCCGACCAGGCGGCTGCCCGGTCCCTCACCACGTCGGGCAGCGGGTCGGCCGGCGGAAGGGCGACGGTGCTGGACCCCGCCTGCTGGATCTGGTCGCGCGTGCGCGGGGTGGGGATCAGGGCCGTCAGACCGTACGTGGCGCCGGCCCGCACCCCGCCCGGCTCGAGGCCGGTGCCGCTGGCCTGGTTGTAGTAGAAGCCGTCGGCCAGGGCGACCCCGCCCTCGCCGGTGAACTCGACCCGCAGCGTCTGACCGACGGTGGGCACCCACACTCCCTCGTAGCGACCCACCGTGACCGACACCGGGATCTCGGTGCCGGGGGTGTCGTCGACGACGCGGGCACCGATGCGGCGGAAGCTGCCTGAGTCGGCCCCGGGCGCGGTGCTGTTCGAGACGTTGTAGGTGTAGCCGTCGTAGGCGTCCATGGTGGCGACCCGGATCCGGGTGCCAGACGGCGCCCCCGCGGCGGTCAGCATCACCTCGGTCTTGAAGTCGGTGACGTTGCGGCGGAACGACTGCAGGGGGCTCGGGTAGCGCTGGATGTCGAGCGGCTGCCTGACCAGTTCGCGGATGGTGCTGCGCTCCCGCGCCGGCTCCAGCAGGGGGCGCGCCAGGGTCACGCCGCCCGCGACCAGCGCCAGCACCAGAGCGCCCGTGACCACGCCGGACCAGCGCGGGCCGTGGCTGCCGAGCAGCAACGTGGACCGCTGCTGCGTGCGACGGTAGGCCACCCACAGCAGCACCAGCACGACCGCGGCGACACCAACCCGCGCCGGCGCGTACGAGGTGCTCACCCCGAGCGCGAACGCCAGCGCCATGGCGGCGACCATCGGCAGCCAGGCCAGCACCGGCCGGCCAGAGCGGAGGCCGATCGTGACCGAGGCCAGCACCGAGGCGATGCCGACCAGCAGTACGGGCACCAGCAGGGCACCGGTCTCCCCGATCGGTGGCTGCACGGTGAGCATGCCCTTCCACGCCGTCACCGGCCCGGTCAGCAAACCCACCAGGGAGCGCCCAGACGGGATCACGTACCCGATCCCCGCCGACGGCATGGCCAGCGGGGTGCCCAGCAGCAGGTACGCACCCGCGGCCGCCCCGGCGGTCTTGAGCGCGTCCCAGCGGCGCGAGGTGGCGAGCACCGCGACGGCGGCCCCGATCACTCCCCCGCCCATCGAGGCCACCCAGACCCACCCGCCGCCGTACGTCGGCAGCCACGCCAGGGTCACCAGCACGAGCAGGGCGAGCGCCGCAGCGACATCGACCCCGATCCACAGCAGCCGGTCGCGCGGCGGCTCGTCGCGCACGGTGGAGCGGTCCAGGCGCGTACGGCGCCGGGCGACCGTCGGCTGGCCGGCCGCACGCATGCTGGCGATGCGCTCGGCAGCGGCGTCGCGACGGTTGTCGAACCACTCGGCCAGGTTCACGACTCGGCCCTCCTCACGGCACGCGGGAGGTCCGCCACCGACGGCAGCTGCACGAGGGTGACGTTCGAGACCGTCTCCACCCGCAGCGGGCGCTCCTCCGCGACCCGGACGCAGATCACGCGGCAGTCGATCCCGAGCTGGGAGGTGGCGCGTCGCAGCCGCTCCCGCGGCACCCGGGAGCCCGTGATGACCACGACGATCGACGCGGTCGGCTCCCGGTCACGCACCAGCCGCACCACGTCGGTGACATGGGTGCGGTCATGACGCTCCACGCGGCTCAGCTCGTTCAGGAGCCGGGTGGGCGTGAGGCCGGGATGGGCCTCCACGTTGGTCACCAGCGCCACCGGGTTCTCCTCCCGGAACGCCTGCTGCACGAACGAGGCGGCCGCCGAGACGGCCTCCTCGAACTCGGCGTCGCTGGCGTACGCACCGTCGGCGAGGTCGAGGGCCACCGCGACCCGCGACTGCCGGGTCTCCTCGAACTGGCGCACCATGAGGCGGCCGGTCCGGGCCGAGGAGCGCCAGTGGACGTGACGCCGGTCGTCACCCGGCACGTACTCGCGCAGCGCGTGGAAGCTCATGTCGGAGCTGGAGAGCTTCTGGGTGGGGTGGCCCTCCAGGTCGTGCACGAAGCCCGTCTGCCGGCCCGGGAGGTCGACCGTACGCGGGTGCACGTACACCTCGATCGCCTCCGCCCAGACCTTGTCACGGCCCATCAGCCCGAACGGGTCCCCGTGCACCGACGCCGCCGGCCCCACCGTGACGACGGCGCGGCGGGTGGTCGGGATGACGTACTCCTCGGTGCGCTCCTGCCCGACCCCCAGCGAGGGGAGCGCGAGCGAGGCGACCCGGTCCCCCAGCGGCAGCTCGAGGCGCCCGGGCAGCGTCCGGCGGGTGCCGGCGTTGGCCACCTGGATGCGGCCGGTGGCCCGCTCCCCCACCGTGACGTGTCGGTCAGGGACCTCCAGCCCGACCTGGAGCCGCGAGCGCCCGATGGTCAGCAGGGCCGCCACGACCAGCAGCATCACGGCTGCCAGCCCCGCGACCCGCAGCTCCATCCACCCCAGCAGCCAGCCGCTGACCAGCAGCACCGCGCCGGCCGCCAGCATCGCCCAGCCCGCCGGGCGCATGCCGAGTGCCCGCGACACGGCGACGGCCACAGTCCGTACGTCGCGTGCGGTGACGGGCGCCACCTCCGCCGGGGGCACCCACTGGGGCGCCGGCGGGG
>CAKZHP010000095.1 GCA_936924635.1 uncultured Propionibacteriaceae bacterium | reverse complement strand
CCACTACCAGGTGTGGGCGACCTTCGGCGCGACTGAGGAGGACGCCCGGTGGGCGGAGCCCCAGCTGCACGCGCAGGGCGCCGTGGTCGCCCCGCCGTGGGACCTGGAGATCCGCCCCGAGGGGTCGACCGTCGTGGGCAAGTGGGAGGTGGCGCCCGGCATCCAGGAGGTCGTGATCACCCGGGTGCCCAGGGACGCCCTCAGCCCTTCGGCGCTGCAGAACCCGGAGAACCGCGTGGAGCCGGGCACGCCGCACCTGAACGGCTTCTTCGACAGGTCGGTGCAGCCGGGGCGCGCGTACATGTATCGCGTGGTCGCCACCGCCACGGTCGCCGGCGCCCTGCAGCGCTCGACCCCCGTCGACCGGGACGTCACGACCACCGCGGAGCTGCTGGCCGTGACCGGATTCACCGCTGAGCTCGAGGCTGACGGCGACGGCGACACCGTGCGCCTGCGGTGGGAGTCGCCGGCGATCGGCACCGTGCGGCTCTACCGCACCCAGGACCGACCGGACCTGCCGACCACCCCCGTCGCCCGCGAGATCCTCCCGCAGGCCGGCCTCGCCGACGAGGCGGAGCTGCCCTACCCCGTGACGGTCACCGACGGGGTGACCGAGATGGCCGGAGTGCCGTCGCTGGGCTGGTCCCGGGTGTACTTCACCGCCGTCACCACGCTCGAGGCCCGCGCCGTCGCGGCACCCGTCGTCAGCGTCGTCGTGCCCGGCCGGGTGAGGTCGGCAAGGGTCGTGGAGCGCGGCCACTCCCAGGTGGTCACCCTGGGCTGGCCCGAGGGCGCCTCGGCCATCAACGTCTACCTGGCCCCCCAGCAGGTGCCGGTGGCCGAGGCGGTCACCGGCCGCCCGACGTTGCAGCTCTCCCAGCAGCAGTACCGGCTGCAGGGCGGCATCCACTTCCCCGAGCCGCTGAACGCCCGGGGCACGGAGATCCACCTGGTGCCGGTGTCGTACGACGCCGAGGGCGCCGTCGTCGGCAGCCCGTACACGCTGAGCTACCACGGCCGCTACCGCATCCACTACGACATCTCGGCGCCGGGCGGCCTCGGGGGCATGTTCTCCTCGGGTCGTCGCCTCGTACGACTCTGGGCGGAGCAGCCGTTCCCCGAGCTCCGGTTCGTGCTCGTCCACAACCCGGACCGGCTGCCCCTGCACGTCGAGGACGGCACGATCGTGCACACCGCCCTCGTCGCAGAGACGCCGCAGCCCCCGCAGCCCGTCATCGTGGCCGCGGTGGGGCCGCAGCTGGCCGACAGCTGGACCACCGACCTGGGGCAGCTGCGGGGCTGGCTGCGGCTGTTCGCCGTGGGGCTCTCGCCCGACCAGCAGGCGGTCTTCGCCCTCATCGATCCCGACCCGGGGAAGCTGCTGCGCCGATGAGCGGCGGGCAGGGCCAGCTCACGTACGCGTCGTTCGACGCCCAGGGTGCGCACCGCGGCGGCTGGCAGGTGAAGGAGGCGATCGGTCTGCCGCCAGGTGTGGTGCCCGACCAGGTCGTCGACCGGGTGGTCACGACGCTGGACGTGGGCCCGGTGCCGGCGTACCCGACATCGGAGGAGCGGACGCGCCTGCCGCGCCGCGTGCTGTTTGGCTGGCTCGGTGAGCACCCGGCCTGGTGGAGCAGCGTGCCAGCAGGCGCCGACGCGTCGGGCCGGCAGGGCAACGTGTTCACCCACGTCGTGGTGGGGGAGGGGCCGCGACGGCCAGCCGCGCTCACGGCCTCACCGGGCTGGCTGGCACCGTTCGGCGCGCACGAGGTGGCGTCGGCGACCCTGCGTCACCCGCCCCGCCCCGTCGACCTCGTCGAGTCGACCCGGCGGCTGCTCGACGAGGGTCCCGGCTGGCCCCTCGGCACGCTCGCCGTGGTGGCCGACGCCGTCGTGGCTGCCCTCGGCGACCGTGGCGCGGTCGCGCTGGTGTGCGAGACGACCCAGGAGGCCGCCGACTGGGTGGGCGCCCTGGCGCTGTGCTGCTCCCCGCGCACGGGGGCGCGCCTCTCGTACTCCACCTTCGAGCGCGCCAGCAGCGGCCGCGCCTGGGCCGGCGACGGTCTCAGGCTGGTCTGCATCCCCCGCTCAGACCTCGAGGCGGCGTTGGACCTGCCAGACGTGGTGGTGGTGGACCCCCTGGGCGACGTGGAGGTCGCCGAGCCCGGCCAGCACCACCGCTGCGGCACGGGGCAGACGGTGCCGGCCACCGAGTGGTCGGCTCTGATCGTCGACCAGCTGGGCGACACCGCTGAGCTGGCTGCGGTGGTGACCGATATCGACGGCCTCGCCGAGCACGTCGGCGACACCGATCTCGCCCTGGTGTGGCCGCTCGCGATGCGGGGCGCCCTGCACCGGCGCGTCGGCACCGAGAAGGCGGTGGCCCGGGCGCTGGTTCGGACCACCCCGGACCGGGTCGGTAGTGACCCCCGCCTGTACGCGGAGGTGTCCCGCGCCCTCCGCAGCGAGATGGGCGCCACCCCCGCCGCCCGCTGGGCGGCCCTAGGCGGCATGGCCGACGCCTCGCCCCTCATGCTGCAGCTGGCGACCCTCACGTACGCGGAGGCGGCACTTGCCGACCCGGCCTGGCTCGCAGAGCCCGGGGAGCCGAGGCTTCCGCCCCCGGTGAGACCGCAGCCGACGCCGGATGCGTACGCGGCCGCGCGGCTCGGCCTCGATCGGCTGCCCTCCCTCCCACCGGTCGACTCCGCGCGGGCGGCGCTGCGGGCGGTGATGCTCGTCGAACGTCTCGGGTGGACCTCCGACCCGGCCCTGGAGACGGCGCTGCAGTCTCTCCTTGACGTTGTGATCGCAGGACTGCGGTCGGGGAGCGCCGACGAGATCGTCGGGACGTCTGGGCGCCTGGACCCTGAGGTTGCCGCCATCGTGGCCTGGGGGCTGCGCTGGGCGGTCGTGCCCGAGGAAGGGGCGCTCGGGCACCGGGTCGCACCCTCAGCGTTCGCGTTCCTGGGGCTGGGGCCGGACCGGCTCGCGGATCGCCAGTGGATGTGGCTGCAGGGCCGCCCGAGCGCGCTCGCCGCGGAGCTGGCCGTCCACACGCTGCGTGGCAGCGCAGCCACGCAGCAGCTGCGGCGCACCGCGGCGTACGTGGCGACCGACGCCTTGCTGCGCGACGGGCCCGAGAAGGACCCGCGGGGGGAGATCCGCGACCTGGTTGCCCGGGAGGAACTCGACGTCGCCGACCTGGCCGTGCTCGCGCAGAAGTTCCGCGGCGCCGTGGGGGAGCGCCCGGTGCTGTCGGCGCTGCTGCGCGAGCCGGAGGGTGGCTCGCTCTCCGACCTCGCCGACACGATCGCGGCCGACTGGGACTTCGGCCACGAGACCCGCCAGCTCGCGGAGCTGCGCAAGACCATCGGCCCGGCAGCCAGCAGGCCACCCTTGCCGTCCGAGGTCGACCTGGTCCGCCGCAAGGCCGACGAGGCGCTGGATGGCGCGTACGGGCGGATCGACCCCGTGCTCCTCGCCCGTCTGCACGTCGGTGCGCTGGCCGGCCTGCTGCGAGGCGAGCCCGCCCCCTCTGTCCATGCCCTGCCGTGCCCCCCGGTGCCGGCCGACAGGGTCTCCGACGGCGTACGGGCCGTGACGATCCTCACCCCGTTCGACCTGCTGACGACCGTGGTGGCCCTGCACCCGCACTCTCCCGAGCGCACCGTGCCCCCCGACACGGCTGCCTGGCTGGCCGGCGCCACGACGCAGACCGGCGAGCTGCTGCTCGACGCTGTGGCGACCGGGGTCCTGACCCGCTGGTCTGACGCCGACGTCCACCACGCCGCCGAGCTGGTGGGGCCAGGCCGTGACAAGTTCTTGAGCAAGTGGCTGCAGAGGAACCGCCCCCGGAGCGTGCGCGCCCGGATCGGCGGCCTCTTCGGGCGAGCCGGAAGTGAGGAGTAGATGCCGGAGTTCACGCTGAGGCAGGGGGCGGCCGTGCCGTTCCCGGCAGGCCCCCTGACCATCCGGGCCACACCCGGGCTGCGCATCGACGTGCGGCCGAGGCGTCCGGGCGCCACGGTGCGTACGGCGTCGCGGCAGCCCGACATGGTGGTCGTGCCGCAGGTCAGCGAACGCTGCGATGTACACCTGTCGCGCGTCGACGGTGCCTCGTTCGCCGGCAGCGACCCCGTGGCGGTGACCTTCTCCGGCGGCGAGCGCAGCGGCGACCCTTCGGTCGCGACCCTCGCCGAGGTGCATGCCGCCGGCCAGGTCGAGGTGCTGGCCGCCACAGTCGAGCCGGAAGGCGCCGGCCTGCGCATCAGCGTGGAGGGCACAGCCGACCGCCCCGACGGCATGGCCGGGCTCGCCAGCGATGCGGTGAAGCGACTGGTGCTCGACGGGGCTCGTCCGGCCGGGCGTGACGTCGCCGTGGCGCTCGACTGCTCGGCCAGCATGCGGCCCTGGGCCGAGAACGGAGCCGTCGCCACCGTCGTGGAGCTGCTCTGCGGCATCGACCACGCTGCAGGCTCCGAACGCGCCGTCCAGCTCGAGGCCGGCGACGGCTGGCGACGGCTGGATCCGGCATCGGCCCTGGAGGTGGTCACGGCCTGGGTGGGTCGGCCCACGGCGCGTACGGGCTCGACGGCCGCTGTCGGGGCCCCGGCCGGGGATCAGGTGGTGTTCCTGGTGACCGACGCTGTGCCGGTCGACTACGACCCCGACACGGGGCAGCGCCTTGTGGTGCTGTGCCGCCCGGGCGCCTGGGAGCAGCTGGACGACGGTCGTGCTCAGGCCGCGGTGCCCGTCACCGTCCCGTCGCACACCACGCTCGCCGACCTGCTGCAGCGAGACCCGCAGGCACTTATCGGCCTGGTGTCCCAGCTCGCCGACCCGCTCTTGACCAGGGGAGACGCCCAGTGACCAGCTGCCCGTGGTGCTTCACGCCGCTCGGCGCCGACCAAGCCATGTTCGTCTGCGTCGGCAGCTGCCCTCCGCAGGCCGACCCTCAGAAGAGCACGTGGGCTGGCAAGCGCGGCCAGACCACGTCACCCATCACCGCCGTGGCCAAGGGGCCGAACGACAAGCGCTGGGCGCTGCCGACGGCGATGGCGTGCCGCGTCTGCGGCGGGGCGACGCAGGAGTGCTGCCCGGTCTGCCACTTCGCGTACCCCCGTGGCTGGCGCGCCGGCGACGCCGTGACCATCGCGTTCTCCGGTGCCCGCTCCACGGGCAAGACGGTCTACCTCGGAGTGCTGGTGCACTTCCTGTCGCTGGCGATGCAGTCGCGGCACCGTGCGTTCGGGTACGCCGACGAGGCGTCGCGGCGCGAGTTCGACACGTACGAGAAGCAGCTGTTCGAGGCCCAGGGCCTACCGGCGGCCACGGGTGCTGCGGCGACCCAGCCGAACTTCATGCCCATGGTGATCGAGCTCGGCGAGCATGCCGGCCGGCAGCGCTACCTCGTGGTTCGCGACGTCGCGGGCGAGGAGCTGGAGGACGGCGGGGTCAAGGAGCACCTGGGCTTCTTCGCCCGCGCCGACCTGGTGGTGTTCCTGTTCGACCCGTTGCGGGTGCCGGAGATCCAGGCACAGGTGCGCGACCGGATCGCCGCCCGTCAGGTGCTCGGGGGCGAGCCGACGGCCGTCCTAGCCCGGGTGCTCGAGCTGATGGGCCACCGCGGCAGGCTGGCCATCTGCATGTCGAAGTTCGACATCATGCACCAGCTGGCGTCGGTGGAGGGGTCGGCCTACCAGGCGATCATGGGAAACCTTGGGTCGGCCATGCGACAGGACGTGGGGCCGCTGGGCACGCCGAGCACGGGCGACCAGGCGCTGCTCGACGCCGAGGTTCGCAGCCTGCTCGCCACCGCCCACGCCGCCAACCTGGTGAACACCGTCGGCGCTGCCGAGCAACGGGGGGTGCGCTGCCGGTACTTCGCCGTGTCGGCCCTCGGTAATCCTCCGGACGCCCGCGGCGTGCACCCGCATGGCATCGCGCCGTTCCGGGTCCTCGACCCAGTGCTGTGGGTGCTGCAGGAGGAAGGGGCCATCTGATCCCGGCGTGCCGACGGGCCAGGCCCCGGCGCCGCCCCCCTACACTCCGAGGCCTGAGCAAGGAGGGTCCCCCCATGGCCGTACAGCAGCCTGTCGTCGTCCAGACCGACGCCCGTCGGGCGGTGATGAACACCATCAAGGGTCGCTGGGCAACCTGGTGGAGTGGTACGACGTGTACGCGTACACGGTCTTCGTCACCTACTTCGAGAAGCACTTCTTCAACCAGGACGACCAGAACTCGACGGTCTACGCGTACGCGGTGTTCGCGGTGACCTTCCTCATGCGACCGCTCGGATCGTGGTTCTTCGGCCGGTACGCAGACCGTCACGGCCGCCGCGCGGCGCTCACCTTCTCGGTGTCGCTGATGGCGGCCGGCTCGCTGGCCATCGCGGTGCTGCCGAACCGCGCCACCATCGGTGTCTGGGCGGCGGTGCTGCTCATCCTGTGCCGGCTCGTGCAGGGATTCGCGACCGGCGGTGAGTACGGGACGAGCGCCACGTACATGTCGGAGGCGGCCACCCGTAACCGGCGCGGCTTCTTCAGCTCCTTCCAGTACGTGACCCTGGTCGGCGGACACGTGCTGGCCCAGCTCACGCTGCTGATCCTGCTCGGCGTGCTGACGCCTCAGCAGCTGGGCGCCTGGGGCTGGCGCATCCCGTTCGCGATCGGCGCGGTGGCCGCGGTCGTGGTGTTCTGGCTGCGCCGCTCGATGGACGAGTCGCTGACCACCGAGCACATCGAGGCAGCGGCCACCGGAACAGACCGCCGCTCGGGCAGCCTGGCGGAGCTGCTGAACCGGCACTTCAAGCCCCTGCTGCTCTGCTTCCTGTTCACCATGGGAGGCACCATCGCCTTCTACACCTACAGCGTGAACGCGCCGGCCATCGTCAAGGCGACGTACAAGGGTGCCGCGACGACCTCGACCTGGCTCAACCTGGTCACTCTGGTGATCCTGATGCTGCTGCAGCCGCTGGGCGGGCTGCTGTCGGACCGGATCGGCCGCAAGCCGCTGCTGGTCGGCTTCGGGATCGGCGCCGTCATCTACACCTACGTGCTCATCACCTACCTGCCGCGCACCACGAACCCGCTGGTCAGCTTCCTGCTGCTCAAGGTGGGCTACGTGATCCTCACCGGCTACACGTCGATCAACGCGATCATGAAGGCCGAGCTCTTCCCGGCCCACATCCGCGCCCTCGGGCTGGGCCTGGGGTACGGCCTGGCGAACTCGGTGTTCGGCGGCACGGCGCCCCTGATCTACCAGTACTTCAAGGCCCACAACCAGGTGCCGTACTTCATCGGCTACGTCACCGTCTGCATCGCTGTGACACTCGTCTGCTACGTAGTGTTCCTCAAGAACAAGTCCGAGACCTACCTCGACCGCGAGCAGGGCCATGCGTACGCCCCGGGGGAGCCCGCCGCTCAGCGTTGAACCGGAAGCCCCGAACCGCGCACCGCAGACCTGCTGAACCGAGGAACGCTGATCCGGGCCAGGCTGAGCCGGTCCCCGCGTCGTCAGCGGTGACGATGCCGACGTGAGGTCCGCCGGCAGGCAGGGCTCAGCCGGACCGCCATCCACCCACTGGTGGAGCAGGCGTCGTCCCAGCCAGAGGCGCCTCGGAGCCCGACCGCAGCCGCGTCAGTGGCTCGCGGTCTCGGGCTGCGAGGCCGCGGGTGACGGCTCCGGCGGCGCCTCGCGGTGCGAGGCGCGGGTCTGACTGACGACCCAGCCGACGAGGAACGCGACCACGAGGGTGGCCAGCACGACAGCGAGGGCGGGGGAGCGGTCGTACAGGAGGGAGAACGCGGTCAGGCTGACCAGGCCCACGGTGGCGTACACGAGCGCCCAGGCGACGGATCCGACGACCACCGCCGGCAGGTAGCGTCGCAGCGGCATCCGGGTGGCGCCAGCCGCGAAGTTCACCAACGTCTGCACACCGACGGTGAGGAAGCTGAACGTCACCGCCGGGGCCCCCCAGCGGGCGAGCCAGCCGGCCGCGCGGGCGTACCCGGGGGCGGTCAGCAACCGACGCAACCGCGTCCGGCTCGTCCCCGCCACGACGCCGCGCCCGAGCCAGTACGTCGCGTTCGCGCGCACCATCACGATGCCGAAGAGCACCAGCGCGACCAGCGGGAACGGCATGTCCCACGTCGTCGGATCCACCGGCGCCCCTCTCGTCCCCCATACCGTAGGCGGGCGCGTGGCACCGGCCAAACGGTGCCGCCGCCTCACCTGAGACACGTGAGCCCCCCGTGCGGCCTCGCACCTACGCTGACCCGGTGCAGGCGCTGACGGGGTACGTGACGATCGGCGTCATCATCGCCGTCGGGATGCTCTGCGCCCACCTCGGTGTGCTCACCAGCCAGCACCAGCGGATGCTCTCCAAGATCGCGCTCATGATCGCCTCGCCGGCGCTGATGACGATGCTGATGTCGCGGGCCGACCTCACGCACGTGTTCGCGAGCAGCGTGTACGCCTCGTACGGCGCGATCGTCGGCAGCGCCCTGATCTACACCGTGCTCGCCGTCACCGTGTTCCGCCCGGCCTCCGGCCCGCGCACGATCGGCACGTTGCTGTCGTGCTACTCCAACGCCGGCAACATCGGGCTGCCGGTCGCCCTGTACGCCCTGGGCGACGCCACCTGGGTCGCCCCGATCCTGCTGATCCAGATGGCGGTGCTGCAGCCCCTCGCCCTCGCTCACCTCGACTACCGCAGGGCCAGGGAGAACGGGCGGCCCGTGCCGGTCGCCGGGTTGCTGCTGCTGCCCCTGCGCAACCCCCTCACCGTCGGCACGCTGATCGGCCTCACCCTCAACCTGCTCGACCTCACCGTGCCAAAGCTCCTCGCCACGCCGCTCGACATGCTCGGCGGCATGGCCGTGCCCGGCATGCTGCTGGCCCTGGGCATCTCCCTGCGTCTGGACCCGAAGCCCGGCCGCAACGCCGAGACCCCGGAGTCGCTCACCGTCATCGTGCTCAAGTGCCTCGTGCAGCCGGCGCTGGCGTACCTCATCTCCCACGTCCTGCTCGGTCTGCCGCCGACGACCGTGAAGGCCGTGACCGTGCTGGCCGCGCTGCCACCGGCGCAGAACATCCACGTGATCGCCATGCGGTACGGGGTCCGCGAGCTGTTCGCCCGCGACACCGTGTTCAGGGCCACCCTCACCTCCGCCGTGGTGATCCTCGCCCTGGTGACGCTCCTGTAGGTTGCCTGCAAAGGAGGCACTGGATGGAGATCGACGACTTCGACATCGACCGGAGCACCGACGAGGCGTGGCAGCTGTTCACCGAGCGGCTCGCCGAGGTGCTGTCGGTGATGGACGACGAGGCCGAGCTCAACCTGCCCACCCTGTCGCCCGACGACGACGTGGCACCCTACGTACGGTTCTCGTGCCGCTCGCTCGGCGAGCTCCTGGCTGAGGCGTCGTCCAACGCCAGCCTGGGGGAGGACTTCCAGCTCGCGCCGGGGCAGCTGACCGCCATGGAGGACCTGGGCTGGCAGCCGCCGAGCGTCGAGGGGGATCGCCCGTCGGCAGACTTCTCCCTGGTGTGGTCGCAGGACGACACCGACGGTCTCGCCGAGATCTGCACGCGGACCCTGCGCGATGTCTTCGGCGTCCTGCACCCGGTCTTCATCGCTCCGGACCAGCTCGCCGAGCTGCTCAGCCCGCCCGCCCCCGCCGAGCCGGGCGCACCGTCCCCCGCGCCGGCACGGGCGTTCGACGCCGAAGAGCTCACCGCCGTGGTGCTGCCGAGCTCCGAGACGTTGGGCGCCGCCGTCGAGACCGAGCTCACCGAGATGTTCGGCCACGTCCCGTTTCGCGACACCGAGGGCGACTTCGCGATCCGGGTCGGGTCGGCCATGGTCTTCATACGCGTCACTCCCGACGCCCGCGAGGTGATCGCCTTCTCTGCCGTCGTCCACGACATCGAGGGTCGCTCCCGGGCCGCCGAGGTCTGCAACGACCTCAACTCCGAGAGCCGCTTCGTCCGGTTCTGGGTGCTCCGCGACCGCGTCTTCACCTCCATGTCGCTGCTCGCCCAGCCCTTCGTCCCTGCCCACCTGCACCAGGTGGTCCGCGAGGTCGCCGACGTCGCCGACGGCATCGACGACAACCTCGCCGAGACCCTGAAGGGCCGCACCACCTTCAGTCAGTAGCTCTGCTGGATGTCGCGCTTCGCGCTCCGCGGCGGCGGGGCGGTTGACCCCCGTCT
>CAKZHP010000094.1 GCA_936924635.1 uncultured Propionibacteriaceae bacterium | reverse complement strand
CGATGGTGCGGGTCTGCTCGACGGCGTCGGGGACGACCGCCCGGGCGGCGTCGGTGACCCCGCGCACCAGGGGTGCCGGCACCTTGTCGGCCACGGTCAGCGCGACGGAGCCGGCGCGGGAGACGACACCCCACGTACGGGCCGCTGCTGCCCACGCCGCCGACTCCACCCGGCCGGCGTCCTCGGCGCGCAGGCGACGTACCAGGTCGCCGGTGTTGATCGACACCGGGCACGCGGTCTGGCACATCCCGTCGACGGCACAGGTGTCCACGCCCGCGTACGCGTAGTCACGCTCGAGCTCGTCGGCGAGCGCGTCGTCCCCGGCCTGCCGGGCGGCGGTGATGTCACGCCGCAGCACGATGCGCTGGCGCGGGGTGAGCGTGAGGTCCTTCGACGGGCAGACCGGCTCGCAGTAGCCGCACTCCACGCACCTGTCGACCTCCTCCTCGACCGTGACCGGCAGCTTCAGGATCGCCGACTCGTCGGGCGCGTTGGTCGCGGGCAGCACGACGCCCGGGCTGAGCACGCCGGCGGGGTCGATCAGTGCCTTGATCTCCCGCATCACTCCGTAGAGCTCCGGGCCGTACTGGCGCTCCACGTAGGGGGCCATGATCCGGCCAGTGCCGTGCTCGGCCTTGAGGTTGCCGTCCTGCGCGAGCACCAGGTCCACCATGTCGGCGGTGAACGCCTCGAAGCGCTGCCGGCCGCGAGGGTCGGTGAACCGCTCGTTCACGAGGAAGTGGATGTTGCCGTCGCGGGCGTGGCCGAAGATCACCGACGAGTCGTACGCATGCTTCTCGAACAGCCGCGTCAGCTGCCGGCAGGTGGGCAGCAGGTTCGCCACGGGCACCGCGATGTCCTCCAGCAGCGCCGTGGTGCCGGTGGGCCGGGAGCCGGCGACGGAGGTGTACAGGCCCTTGCGCACCTTCCACAGCGAGGCGCGCTCGGTGGCCTCCGCCGCGACCGTGAGCCCGGCCGCGCCGTCCAGTCTCTCGACCGCGCGCGTGAGCGAGGCCATCTTCTCGGCCAGCTCCTCGGCGGTCTCGGCGTGGTGCTCGACGAGCAGGGCGGCCTGGCTGTCGATGGTGAGCGCCGAGATCACCGCGGGTGTGCCGACCAGCGTCTGGGCGACCCGCAGGGAGGCGGTGTCCATCAGCTCGATGACGTCCAGGCCCTCGGCCACCAGGGCGGGCAGGGCGCCGGTGGCTGCGGCCAGGTCGTCCAGCACCAGCAGGGCGGTGCCGATGTTCGGCTGCACCGGCAACGTACGGAACCGGGCCTCCGCCACGAACCCGAGCGTGCCCTCGCTGCCGATCAGCAGGTGCTCCAGGATCTTGACGGGTTCGCTGTGGTCGACGAGTGAGTTGATGCCGTAGCCGATGGTGTTCTTGATCGAGAACCGCTGCGCGATGGTCTCCAGGGCGGCCGGCGAGCCCACGACGCGCTCGCGCAGGGCCAGCAGCCCGGCATGGATCTCCGGCTCCAGGCTGTGCAGACGGTCATCGGCGTCGGCCGCGCCGGTGTCGAGCACCGTCCCGCTCGGCAGCACGACGACCAGGGAGTCGAGCGTGGCGTACGTGTTCGCATGGGTGCCGCACGTCATGCCCGAGGAGTTGTTCGCCACCACGCCGCCGATGGTGCAGGCCACCTCGCTGGCGGGGTCTGGGCCGAGCTTGCGGGCGAACCGGGCGAGCTCGGCGTTGGCCCGGCTCACCGTGACCCCGGGGCCGCAGGCCAGGATCCGGCCCTCGTCCTCGACCCGCAGGCTGCGGAAGTGGCGCCGGGTGTCGACGAGCAGGCCATCGGTCACGCCCTGACCCGACAGCGAGGTGCCGCCGGAGCGGAACGTCACCGGGGTGTGCGAGGTCGTGGCGTCACGCAGCACGGCCGCCACCTCGGCCGCCGTCGCCGGGGTCGCGACGGCCTGGGGCAGCAGCAGGTAGTGGGAGGCGTCGTGGGCGTACGCATGGCGGTCGATGGCCCGTGTGCTCACCGCGACCCCCGCGGCGCGGCCGGGCGGCGCCGTCTCGCCTCGCTGCGGGGCGGGCATGGTCGTGCGCGAGCGTGCCATGCGGTCACCGTAGTCAATCGCGGTTGGCGCGGTGCGCCTTACCGGGCCAGCAGGTGCCCAGATGGGAGCATGTGGCGCAACCTACGCACGGGAGGACCCACCGTGACCAAGACCCAGACCCCTGATGACGGGCGACGCGACCGCGTCGACGACGCCGTCTCCTGGTTCACCGGGCGCGCAGACCAGCGGGGCGACGGCGCGACCGACCGAGCCGACGACGTCGTGGCCGGCTCGGGCGACACCCGTGACGCCGTGGCGATCGGTGACGAGCGTGACGTCGCCCCGTCCGGCTCCGGGGCCAGCGCGGTCCGCAACGACACCGCGCCTGCCCACACCGCAGCGGCCGACGCGGGAGACCGCGAGGTCGGCGTGGTCCGGTCTGAGCACGCCTCGCTGGTCGGCTCCGGCGACGTACGGGCGGTCGACGCCCGCGAGTCCGCAGCCGTGCCCGCCGAGACGGCGGCCGGCAGCGCCGTACGCACCGATGAGGACGTGGCCGTGACCGACACCCGCGACGAGGCCGTCACCGACCGGAAGCTGCACGACACCGACGGCGACGGCCGGGTCGAGGTGGTCGAGGAGCGGCTGGAGGCCAAGCCCGCGACCGACAAGGCCCTCGACGACGCCGGCCCGGAGACCGAGCCGTACGTGCCGGTGGACGACGAGGAGCCCCTGGTGGACACGGCCGGCAAGCCGCTCTACCGCGACGAGACCGCTGCCGCCACGACCGCGGCCGGCCTGACTGGCGCCAGGACGGAGCGCGTCGTGGGCGCCGACGAGACGGCCGTGCTCCCCGTCGAGGAGCCTGTGCGCACCCGCAAGGAGGACCGGGCCGTCCGCGACCGTACGCTCGGCAAGGTCGAGCGGGTGCCCGAGCAGCCGGCGCCGGTGCCGTACACCACCCCCACCACGTACAAGAGCTTTCCCTCGCTGGGTCTCTTCCTGCTGCGCCTGGTGACCGGCGGTCTGCTGGGCCTGCGCGCCTACCAGCACTGGGCGAGCTTCGACGCCACGCAGCGGATGTGGGCCAGCACGATCCTCCCCAGCCCCGGGACCATGACCTGGGTGATGATCGCCGTCGAGGCCCTGCTGGCCCTGATGCTGGTCTTCGGCTTCGCCACCCGGGTCGCCGGGTTGGCGCTCCTCGTGTACGCGGTGGCGCTGCTGGTCCTCGTCGACTGGGGTGCTGTCAGCATCCTGCAGCCCGGCACCGTCGGCCTGGTGGGTGAGATGGACCTGGTGCTCGCCGTGCTCGGCTTCTTCTTCTTCACCACCGGCGGCGGCCGCTGGGGCATCGACGGCAGCCTGCACAGCAACCGCATCCAGAAGAAGAACGACAAGCTCTTCGCCTGATCCGCCACCCGACCGGGGTCACCGCCACGCGCGGTGGCCCCGGTCGTCGCGTGCGGGGTCAGATGCGGTAGCGGTCCAGGAGCGCGGCGATCGTCTTCTCGGTGTCGGCCTCGTTCGGGGCCTCGTCGGTGTGCTGCGTGTAGTGCTCGACGATCTCGCGGGCACCGACCGAGAACGGGGTGGTGCACGCGAAGCCCGGCACCAGCGCCCTGATGAGTGAGTTGTCGAAGATCGTGCAGTTGGCCTTGTCGCCGATCAGGCCCTCGCCCCACTCGGTGTCCGCAGCGACGATCGCGTCGGAGGGCACGTGCACGATCCGCGGCGTCACACCCGCCGCCTCGGCGAGGATGGTGGCGATCCCGTCCCAGGTGAGCCACTCGTCGCTGGTGATGTGCACGGCCTGACCGATCGCACCGGCGTGACCGAACAGCCCGACGAACCCCTTGGCGAAGTCGGTGGCGTGGGTCAGCGTCCACAGCGAGCTGCCGTCGCCGTGCACGATGATCTCGTCACCCCGCAGCAGCCGCCGGAGCATGGCATGCCGCCCGCCGAGCACGGTCATCGTCTTGTCGTACGTGTGGGACGGCCTCACGATCGTCACCGGCAGCTGCTCGGTGCGCCACAGGTCGGTGAGGTACGCCTCGCAGGCGATCTTGTCGCGGCTGTACTGCCAGAACGGGTTGGCCAGCGTCGTCGCCTCGGTGATCGGCAGCGTGCGCGGAGGAGTCTGGTACGCCGAGGCGGAGCTGATGAAGACGTACTGACCGGCCAGCCCCCTCACCACCTCGACGGTCTGGCGCGCCTGGTCGGGGGCGAACGAGAGAAAGTCGCAGACGGTGTCGAACCGCCTCCCGGCCAGCGCGGCGGCGAACCCGTCACGGTCTCGGACGTCGGCGGTGATCGTCTCCACCCCGTCTGGCAGCGGCCGGCTCGTCGTCTGGCCACGGTTGACGACGCTGACGGCGAAGCCGCGCTCGGCCGCGAGGGCGACGCTGGCGTGGGAGATGACCCCGGTGCCGCCGAGGAACAGGACGCTGCGCTGGCTCATGGCCTCATCCAACTGGCGCCCGGGCGCTCGGGCAAGGCTTTGTCGCGGAGCCGGGCTGTGCGTTGCTCCCGCACGAGACCGAAGTACGTCATCGGCACCACCACGGCCCGGTAGCGGTCGGCCTGGTCGATCCCGGCCAGCACCTCGCGTACGGTCAGGCGCCACCCGGCCAGGTTCCGGAAGTCGCGCCGGAGCGCCGCGGGCTGCATGCGGTGCACGCCACGCCGCCATCGTGCCAGGGCCGACCTCTGGTGAGGTCGCCCGGCGGAGGGCTAGCCTCCCCCCTGTGACGTACCCCCCGAACGACCCGTACCACCAGCGGCCCGTGCCGCCGCAGGGACAGCAGCCCGCCTCTCCGTACGGGTCCCAGCCCTCGTACGGACCTCCTGGCACGCCGCCCGTGGGTCAGCCGCCCTCCGGCGCCGTCTGGGGCCCGGGCCAGCAGCCTGGCGGGTACGCACCTCAGCAGCCCGCGCAGGGGGTCGGGCAGCAGCAGCCGTACGGCCTTCCGGGGCAGAACCCCCCGCAGCCGGGGCCGTCGCCGTACGGATCGGGCACCTCGCACCTCGGCCAGGGCGGTGCGCTGCAGCCGGGCGGCTACGTCCCGGGTGGACAGCGCCCGGGTCCGTACGGCCAGGGGGGTCAGAGCCCGTACCCGATGGCTCCTCAGGGCCGGTACCCCGAGGCTCCCCAGGGCCCGACCGGGTCTCGCACGACGCCGGTGGTCGTGGCGGTGATCGCGGGCGTGCTGGTGCTCGCTGTGGTGGCGGGTGCCGCGCTGTGGCTGGGCCGGGGTTCCCGCACGCCCACCACCACGCCCACGCCCAGCCGCTCGGCTGGGACAGCCAAACCGGGGCAGACGGTGAGCAAGCCGCCGGTGCCGCAGCCGACCGCGACCACGAAGCGCAGCTACGACTCGCCCGACCGGCCCCAGGTGCAGGTGCCTGACGTGAAGCCGCCGGGCTTCGTCGACGCGCCCGCCGGGTCGGGCCTCGATCGATACACCAAGCAGAAGATCGCGTGGGCGAGCTGCACGGTCGGCAAGGCCACGGTCGAGTGTGGCACCGTCGCCGTGCCGCTGGACTACACCAAGCCGGACGGGCAGGCGATCACGCTCAAGCTTGCCAGGGTGAAGGCCAGCGTGGAGCCGAAGCTCGGGACGATCTTCATCAACCCTGGCGGCCCGGGCGGGGCCGGGACGTCGCTGGTGCCCAGCTTCCAGCGCACCGGTCTCGAGATGTACGACATCGTCGGCTGGGACCCGCGCGGCACGGGCGGGTCGACCCCGGTGGTGTGCGGCACCGGCCCCGAGACCGACGCGTTCATGCAGCTCGACCAGTCGCCCGACGACGAGGCCGAGAAACAGGCGCTGCTCGACGGCACGAAGGCGTTCGGCATGGCCTGCCTCGCGAAGTCGGGGCCGCTGCTGGAGCACATCACCACCCTCGACACGGTCGCGGACCTCGACACGTTGCGCCAGATCGTCGGCGACAAGGAGCTGAACTTCTTCGGCTACTCGTACGGCACCTACATCGGGTCCGTGTACGCGGAGAAGTACCCGAAGAACGTCGGGAAGCTGGTCCTCGATGCCGCGGTGAACATCACCGAGGACGAGTCGGTGGTGCAGGCGAGCGGGTTCGACCTGGCGCTCGGCAACTACGCCGCGTACTGCGCCTCGAAGAGCTGCCCCCTGGGGTCGACCAAGGAGGAGGTGATGAAGACCGTCACCGACCTGCTGGAGAAGCTGGACAGCCAGCCGGCCACCGGCAGCGGCGACCGCAAGCTGACCCAGTCGCTCGCGCTCGACGGCATCGCCATGTTCCTCTACTACGACGAGACGTACTGGAGCACGCTGACGACGGCCATCGACCAGGCCCGCAAGGGCAACGGAGCACGGCTGCTCCAGTACGCCGACGCGATGCGTGACAGGAACTCTGACGGCACCTACGACACCGGGTTCTACGCGTTCCCCGCCATCGGGTGCGCCGACTCCCGTGACGACGGCATCGGGCGCGCCATGAGCGACTGGGCCCTCGACCAGAAGAAGGCGCCGATCTTCGGCAAGTACTTCGGGCCGGGGTTCACCTGCGTGCAGTGGCCCGTGAAGGGCACCGCGCCGTTCGACATCAAGGGCGCGGGCGCGAAGCCGATCGTGGTGGTGGGGGCGACCGGTGACTCCGCGACCCCGTACCAGTTCGCAGCCTGGATGGCCGACAAGCTGGAGTCGGGAGTGCTCGTCACGTACGACGGCTTCGGCCACGGCACGTACGGCAACGACAAGAGCACGTGCGTGGACGACATGGTGGTGGCGTACTTCGCCAAGGGCGAGGTGCCCCCCGACGGGTTGTACTGCAAAAAGTGACCGGCCTCAGGCGGTGACGCTGGCGACGCCTCGGCCGAGCACGAACGCCTGCGTGGTCCAGGTGTCGACGCAGGTCACCGTGCCCGCCTCGTGGAGGCAACCGGACCCACGTCATCGAGGACGGTGACGGGAAGCCGCCGCCGGCCCGGGTGCTCGGCGCCGGTCTCGGGATCTGCTGGCGCGCTGGGTTTCCGCCGCCCGCGCCGTCCCGGTATAGTTGCCCCTCGGCTGGTCTCTCGAGACCACGCCGCTGTAGCTCAGTCGGCAGAGCGGCTCACTCGTAATGAGCAGGTCTGGGGTTCGATTCCCCACAGCGGCTCCACGTCCCGGGTCTCCGGGTCACCACCGGTCTGCGTGCCGGGCTCTCCGGCCGCACCCTCAGTCGTCGTCGATGTCCTCGCCGGCGAGGGCCTTGGCCGCGAGCTGTTCCTCGGTCGCCACCTCCCACACCTCCTTGGCCGCGGTGACGTTGACGAGCACGATCACGACGCCGAGCACGATGTCGGGCCAGCCGCTACGCGTCCACACGGTCACCAGGCCCATGGCGATGATGGCGAGGTTGACGATCACGTCGTTGCGCGCGGTGAGGAAAGCGGCCGACGTCATCGACCCGCCGTGATGACGCACCCGCACCAGCAGCAGGGAGCAGACCAGGTTCACCAGGGCGGCCCCACCCGCGGTGAGGGCCAGCCGGAGCGGGTCGGGCGGGGCGGGGTCGCCGGCCTTGACGAACGCGGCCCACGCCGCAGCGACGGCGGGCACCAGGATGATCCCGGCCATCACCTTCCCCGCAGCCGCGCGCCGCTGCAGCGGCCAGCCGAGCGCGAGCACGATCAGCAGGTTGACCGCCGTGTCCTCCAGGAAGTCGACGCTGTCCGCCAGGAGAGCGACCGACCCGATGAGCCGGGCCACGGTCGCCTCCACCCCGAAGTACGCGAGGTTCAGCCCGGCGACGAGGAGCACGACGCGCCGGAGCGTACGCGCCTCGATCACGGGTGCGCCCGTCACGCTGTCACCCGGGAGAACCGGCCGAGACCCGGGACGAAGCGGCCGACGCGCGTCCCGTACGCGCGGTAGGCGCGAGGATGGGTGGCCAGCAGGTACGGCTCCTCGACGACGCGTACCTGGAGCTGCACGGCCACCAGCAGGGCGACGAAGCCGAGCAGAGCGACCACGTTCGGTGCCACCAGTGCGATGCCCCCTGCGGTGACGATCATCGCCGAGAAGATGGGGTTGCGCACGAGGGCGAAGGCGCCGGTGGTGACCAGCTCTGTCCGCTCGCCGGGGTCGACTCCGACCCGCCACGACGAGCCCAGGTCAAGCTGCGCCAGGAGCGTGAGCAGGATGCCGATGGTGGCGATGACCGCTCCGGTGATGTGCAGCCAGGGCTGCCTCAGAGGGGGCAGTGGATCGAGCCAGAGGAGCCCCGCGACGGGAGCAACAAGCCCCACGAGCACCGCCAGCGCGAACAGGCGCCCCGCCCACCACTCAGGGCTCCCCGAGCGCCCGGAGAAACCGACGAAGCCGGTGCTGCCCGTGCGGCGACGGTGCAGCCACGACCGGAGACCGAACGCGATCGCGGCGAAGGCGACGTAGAGACCGAGGGCCAGCCCGGGCATCACTCCTCACCGCCCGCGAGGGTGTCGGTGCCGTAGTTGGGGCAGAGCACCACCGCCTCGCCCGTGAGGGCGAGGAGGCCTTCGGCCGCGGCCCACAGCTCCATGAGGGCATCGGGGTGCTGGAGCGAGTAGAGCGAGGCCCGGCCCTCGGCCCGGGCAGTCACCAGACCGCACTCCTTGAGGCAGGCGAGGTGGGCCGAGACGGTGCTCTGCGCCAGACCGAGATGGCCCGTGAGCTCGACGACTCGGTGCTCGCCCAGCGCCAGGTGTCGCAGGATCGCCAGTCGAGAGGGGTCGCTGAAGCTGTGGAAGAGCGCGGCAGCGGGCAGCAGCCGCAGTGAATCGTCATCCGTCTCTGACATCGTCATATGACGATGATAGCGGTATCTGACGACGCCGACGAGTGGATGATCGGCGTACGCTCGTTGAATGAGCAACGACAGCACCGGCAGCGTCTACTCCAAGCAGGGCGAGCCGTACGAGCGCGACACCAGCTACATCACCACCCGCATCGTCCGGGACCCGGATCCGGGCAGCGGCGACTACCCCGTCGAGCCCGGTCGCTACCGGCTCGTCGCCGCCCGCGCCTGCCCGTGGGCCAACCGCAGCCTGATCGTTCGGCGGCTGCTGGGGCTGGAGGACGTGATCTCGGTCGGCCTCCCCGGCCCGACCCACGACGCCGACTCCTGGACCTTCGACCTCGACCCTGGCGGCGTGGACCCGGTGCTGGGGATCGCGAAGCTGAAGCAGGCCTACGAGAAGCGCACGCCCGGCTACCCCAAGGGCATCACGGTGCCCGCCGCCGTCGACGTCCCGACCGGCAAGGTCGTCACCAACGACTTCCCGCAGATCACCCACGACTTCTCCACCGAGTGGGTCGAGCACCACCGCGACGGCGCCCCCGACCTCTGGCCCGACGCGCTGCGCGACGAGATGGAAGCGGTGATGAAGCGCGTCTATACCGAGGTCAACAACGGCGTCTACCGGTGCGGGTTCGCCGGCTCGCAAGAGGCGTACGACGACGCGTACGACCGCCTCTGGACCGCCCTCGACTGGCTCGAGGAGCGCCTCACCGACCGCCGCTACCTGATGGGGGAGTCGATCACCGAGGCCGACGTGCGGCTGTTCACGACGCTGGCGCGGTTCGACGCCGTCTACCACGGCCACTTCAAGTGCAACCGGCAGAAGCTCACCGAGATGCCGGCCCTGTGGGGCTACGCCCGCGACCTCTACCAGACCCCCGGGTTCGGCGACACCGTCGACTTCGACCAGATCAAGAAGCACTACTACGTGGTGCACACCGACCTGAACCCGCACCAGATCGTGCCTCAGGGCCCCGACCTGTCTGGCTGGCTCAGCGATCACGGCCGTGAGCAGCTCGGCGGCCGCCCCTTCGGCGACGGCACCCCGCCGCCCCCGGTGCGCGCCGACGAGCAGCCGCCGACCTGGCTGCACGCCTGAACGCACGAGACGCCCGGACCTCGAGGTCCGGGCGTCTCGCCGTGCTGGTGACTACGGGTTGGCGGTGCCCCGGCTCACCGTGAAGACCGGCGACTGCCAGGTCTCGGTGTGGGCCGGGTTGGCCGGGTCGCCGAGCGCCTTCAGCGCCTTCACCACGAACACGTAGCTCCCGTTGGGCAAGGCCTTCGGCTTGGCACCCGTCGTCGTCGTGTACCGGCCCGTGAACCGTGCCGAGATGTACGACGGGTCCTTGCCCATCGGCCCCGTGCGCACCCAGCCCGCGTAGAGCGGGTGGACGGTGACGAGGTTGCCACGAGCGTTCACCTTGTAGATGTCGATCGTGAGGTCGCTGACCGGGTAGTCGAGGTGCAGCATCACGATCGGCACGTCGCTGCCGAGCATCGTGTAGGTCGGGTTGCCGCTGACCGGCACCGGCTCCCCGTTGACGTCACGCGCGAGCGTCGGCAGGCCGTCGCCGGCCAGCGCCTTCACCGACTGGTAGTCGCCGACCATTCCCGCGTACGGGACCTGGAGCGTCGAGGTCTTCGAGGTGAAGGTGACCCAGCCGCCGTAGATCGCGGTCGACGGGGTCGTCGGCGGGGTGATGGTGACCTTCGCCACCGCCGTGCCGTGGGCCGGGACGGTGACGCTCAGCGGGGCCGTGAGGCCGGCCGAGGACTGCGTGAACCGCATCAGCGGGGTCAGGCTGCCGACGGTCGCGACACCGTCCTTCTTGGAGATGCCGTACGTCACGGGCTGGTCGCCGTTGTTCGTCAGGGTGATCGCCGTCGTCCTGGGGCCGCTCTCGCCCTCACCCATCGAGATCTTGCCGGGCGAGACCGTCTGCTTGGCCAGGATCGCGCGGTCGATCTTGATGAGACCGCCGCCCTGGCGGTGGACCGGCTCCAGCAGCCCCAGGCCGGGGTTGCCCGACCAGGTCGTGAGGTCGCCGGTGCTCTGCAGCAGCTCGCGCACCTTGGTGGCCTGGTTCTTGAGCTCCGGGCGTGCCTGGAGCAGCAGCGCCACCGCGCCCGCGACGTGCGGGGCGGCCATCGACGTGCCCGACAGGTTGGCGTACTTCTGATTCTCCAGCGGGTAGGTGGAGAAGATGTTGCCGCCGGGGGCCGCCACGTCAGGCTTCAGGCTGAGGTCGGCCGCAAGGCCGTACGAGCTGAAGGTGGAGACCAGGCCTGCCGTCGGGTTGTCGAGCGTGGCCCAGCCGCTGGTCCAGGTCAGCGTGACCGGGCCGGTCGTGAGCCGGCTGGCGATCTCCAGTCCGTCGGCCTGCTGGATCATCACGACCGGGATGCTGATGGGGATCTCGCCCTCGACCGTCGGGTTGATGACCCCGGGGGCGTTGTTGTAGATGACCACCGCGGTGGCGCCGGCGCGCTGCGCGTTGACGGCCTTCTGGTAGAAGGTGCAGCCGCCGCGCGAGACGAGCGCGGCCTTGCCGGAGACGGTCTCGGCCACCTGCGAGCACGCGGTGTTGGGGCCGGTGCCCACCCCTGCATCGGGGCCCGCGAGAGCGAGCGGGAGGCTGCCGCTGGTGCCGGGCTCGGGGGCGCCGGTGGCCGGCTGGAACGGCACGGCCCGGTTGTCGGGGCTGATCGTGAACGTACGCGCCTTGAACTTCGTGTTCTCCACCGACGCGACCGCGATCGCGTTCGGCGACACGGCCGGGGCTCCCGCGGAGAAGGACGTGTTGGCGCCCTCGTTGCCGGCGGAGGTCACCATGATGATGCCGGCGTTGACCATGGTGTCGGCCGCGACGGCGGTCGGGTAGCTCGGCCAGGTCATGAAGGAGTCGCCGAGGCTCATGTTGACGACGTCCATGTCGTCGGCGAGCGCCAGGTCCATCGCGGCGAGGACAACCTCGGTCGAGGAGGAGCCGCTGCAGCCGAAGACGCGGTAGGCGCCGAACTGCACCTCAGGGGCGACGCCCCGGACACCACCCTTGGCGAAGTCGCCGTTGGCGCCGATGATGCCGGCCACGTGCGTGCCGTGGCCGCCGCAGTCGTCGGGCCGGGCATCGGGGCGCGGCGTCGTCGCGGCGCGGTTCGTGCCGCCGGCGTCGTACGCGTCTCCGACCAGGTCGGTGCCCCAGCGCACCCGTGCCGACGGGAAGGGGGTGCCGCCAGGCTTGCCGTTGCCGCCCAGGTCGGGGTGGTCGATGTCGATGCCGGAGTCGATGACGCCGACCTTGATGCCCTTGCCGGTGAACCCGAGCTCGCTCTGCGCGATGTCGGCGCCGGTCATGCCGAGCGCCGTCTTCAGCTCGGGGGAGACCGTGGCGGGCTTGGGGGCGTTGACGACGTAGACCGGCCAGACGCCGGTCACACCCGGCACGCTGCGCAGCTGCGCCGCGTCCTCGTCGCTGGCGGTGACAGTCATCCCGTTGTACGCCCGGGTGAAGGACCGGGTCTGACCGATGGCCAGCCCGCGGGACTTCGCCTGGGCCAGCACGTTGCCCTGGGTGTTGGTCGCCGCGGTGGTGCTGCCGCTGCGGGCGGCGGGTGCGCCGGCGACCCCGACGATCCACTGACCGGGCACCACCTCGGCTGCTGGGCCGCCGGTGGGCTTGACGGGATTGATGGGGGTGAGGTCGTTCGGGTCTGCGGCGGCCGCGGTGGGGACGACAGCCGCGGCGAGGGCCACGGTCGTCGTCAGCACCAGGCCGAGACTGACATGCCTGCGCATGAGCTCTCCTTCGGGGGGGCGGGTAGGACGCGCCTTGACCCTAAGCGGAATGCTGGCCGTTGACAACGGGTCAAGAGGCCTTGCTCGCCCCCTTTCGGAGCGAGAAGACGCTCAGGCGTGGCCCACGGCGGGCCCGTCGACCTCGGTGGCGTTGTCGTCGGTCGTGACAGCAGCGTCACGATCCTCGTCGCTGATCTCGCGGCCCGCCACGGGGTTCCAGGTGTCGGGGTCGCGGAATGAGTTCTCCGGCGTCTCCCCAGCCCGCGGGGCTTCGCGGGGCGGGGCCCCGCCGTCGTTGGCGCGGGAGACACGCTGCGTGGTGCTCTCCTCGTACGCCCGGGACTCGGGGTTGTTGTGGACGTCGATCTCGCTCTGCCCAGGGGAGTTGTCGCTCATCTGGCTGACTGTACGACCCGCGAGCCGCCCCGGGGAGCAGGGCACTCGTGGCGCCGCCCCGCACGGGGACCGGTCGCCCCCCAAGAGGCGGCCGATCCCCGGCGTGGCCGGCACCGCCGTGACGGCCCGCATCTGCTGGCGTGCTCGGTGGCCCGGGTGAGACCAGGGTGGAGGGTGATTCTTGCACGATCCAAAACGGTGTCCGGGATGTGAGATCGTCATTCTTCAACCGTCCGGGCATCTGGCGCGAGACATCGGGTGAACCGGAATCTGGAACCCTGGCAGGGATCTCGGCCGTCTGAGGCGTATTGCCTAGTGGTGGCACAAACCGCACCGCGGGCGTTCGTGAGACGATGGGCCCTTTCCCACGACTGACCAGAGAGGGCTGCGGCATGGCTGAGCTCAAGGACCGGCTGCGGGCTGACCTGACGGCGGCGATGAAGGCGAGGGAGGCTCTGCGCCTCCAGGTCATCCGCGCAGCGCTGACGGCGATCCAGACCGAGGAGGTCTCCGGCGACGAGGCGCGCGAGCTGACCCAGGAGGAGGAGTTGGCGGTCCTCGGGCGTGAGGTGCGCAGGCGCAAGGAGTCCGCGGAGCTCTACACCCAGGGCAACCGGCCCGAGCTGGCGGCCAACGAGACCGCCGAGGTCGAGCTCCTCTCGGTGTACCTGCCGGCCGAGCTGACGGAGGCCGAGATCGACGCCATCGTCGCCGACGAGGTGGCCAAGGCGGGCCCCGATGTCTCGATGAAGCAGATGGGCCAGGTCATCAAGGCCGTCAACGCGCGGGCCCAGGGCCGCGCCGAGGGCAAGGTCGTGGCCGCGAAGGTGAAGGCGGCGCTGGCCGGCTGAGCCCAGCTCCGGGCCAGCGAAACTGTCACCCGGCGCTTGTACGGTGGTCGGCATGAGACGGACCACCACCCTCGGAGCGCTGGCGCTCCTCGTCGTCACCTGGCTGGTGGCCCTCGCCCCGGCCGCCCACGCGGCGGGGGCTCCGATCACACGCATGGACGTGAAGGCGAGCCTCTCCGCCAAGGGCACGATGACGGTGACCCAGACGCTCGACATGCAGTTCAGCGGGTCGGGCAACCACGGTCCGTACCTCTACTTCACGACCCGGCAGGCGATCGAGGGAGACCCCGCCCACTGGCGCGTGCTGCGCTACACGATCACGTCGATCACCTCGCCCACGGGCGCCCCGGCTCGCTGGCAGACCGAACGGCCCGACGCCGGCACGCTGGCGCTGCGGGTGGGCGACCCGAACCGGACGGTGAACGGTCTGCAGACCTACGTCGTCACCTACACCGTCGAGGGGGTGGTGAACCCCAAGGTCGAGAAGAGCCAGATGGACGAGGTGTTCTGGAACGTCATCGGCACGGGGTGGACGGTGCCGATCTCCGACGTCACCGTGTCGCTGACCTCTCCCGCCGCCGTGAGCCAGACCCAGTGCTGGGCCGGTGCCCGGTTCGACCAGCCCTGCACCTCCAACGCTGCGTCGGGGACCACCGCCACGTACACCCAGGAGACGCTGAACAGGGGGCAGGGGCTCGCCGTGGTCGGCGGCTGGCCGATGGGCACCTTCGACGCCACCCCGATCATCGAGGAGCGCACGGTCCCCGTGTCTCCGTTCCAGGTCACGCCGCTGACGGCCGGCGCCACGGCTGCGCTGAGCCTGGCCGTGGTCGGGTTCATGGCCTTCCGCGTGCGTCGTGACCGCGACGAGGCGTACGCGGGGCTCACCCCCGGCCTGCGGCCTGCTCCCGGCTCCGAGGGCACCATCGGCAAGGCGACCCGGACTCCCGTGGCCGTGCAGTTCACCCCGCCCGCGGGTCTGCGCCCCGGCATGGTCGGCACCCTCATCGACGAGACAGCTGATGTGAGGGACGTGACCGCGACGATCATCGACATGGCGGTCCGCGGCTATCTGCGGCTCGAGCAGGACGGCCCGAAGGACTCCGCGGTCCGGCTGGTGCGGCTGGCGCCGCCTCAGGGTCTGCTGCCGTACGAGAAGGCCCTCTACACCGACATCTTCCCGGGCAGGAGCGACGTGGCGACCTCCTCCCAGCTCGAAGCCAGGGGGTTCGGGGAGACGATGAAGTTTGGGCAGACGCAGCTGTACGAGGCCGTCACCGAGGCGGGATTCTTCAAGACCAACCCGCAGTCGGCCCGTTCGGCCTGGGTCGCCATCGCGGTCGTCCTGGGCGCCGCCACGGTCTTCTTCGGCGGCACCCTGCTGGCGCGCGGCTGGGGTCTCCTGATCCCCCCGTTCATCCTTGCCGCGGTGGGAGCCCTGATGTACTCGAAGTTCGCCCCGGTGCGTACGGCCGAGGGCACCGCCGCCAACGCGCAGGCGCAGGGCTTCCGTCAGTACCTGCAGACCGCCGAGGCCGACCAGATCAAGTGGGAGGAGGGCGAGGACATCTTCTCGCGCTACCTCCCGTACGCGATCGCGTTCGGCTGTGCCGACCGATGGGCCGCAGTCTTCAAGGAGCTCGCGGCCCGTGGCGTCGCCCTGCCGCAGCCGACCTGGTACTACAGCCCGTACGGGTGGGGATACGGCTCCGGGTACGACATCGGCCGCTCGGTCGACTCGATGATGTCCAGCCTCGACGGCTTCAGCAGCCAGGCGGCCTCCGCCATGCAGGCCCCCTCTGCCGGCTCCAGCGGAGGGTCGGGATTCTCCTCGGGCGGTTTCTCCGGCGGGGGTGGCGGCGGCATCGGTGGCGGTGGCGGTGGCAGCTGGTGAGCGTCCTGGCGGCGGCCATCGGCGGCGCCTCGTGACGCCTCGGTAGTCTGCTTCGTCATGATGTGTCGCAGCTGCGGGGCGGTGTTGCCCGACGACGCGCTGTTCTGCCCCGCGTGCGGGGCGTCGACGGCCGTCCCCGTGCCCGACCGCGATCCGCTGCTCGGCCCGGGCACCGCATGGGAGACGACCCCGCCGGCCATGCCCGACGACCTGTTCCGAAACCCTGACGACACGGCCATCCGCCCGCTGCGGCCGGCCCTCGGCGCCCCGGTCTCGGACGCCGCGTCGCAGGAAACCCGGATGCTTGGCGCCCAGCCCGTGCCGCCTCTGGTGCGTCCCGCCTCACTGGTCGAGACGCTGTCGCCGCCACCCCCACGGCGCAATGGCGGTCTGGCTCTGGTCGTCATCCTCACCCTCGTGGTGGTGGCAGGGGTGATCGGGGCCATCGTGCTGTTCACCTCGACCCCCCAGGCCGGCACCACACCCAGGGCCTCGTCAGCACCGGTCAGCTCCACGTCGGCCCGGCCGGCGACGCCTGCCTCACCGACGACCTCGTCGACACCGAGCCGCCCCTCGTCGCCGGCCAGCACGTCGTCCACGCCGACTCCCGCGGCGGCGTTCCCTCCCGCCGGTGGCACCCTCTGCCCGGGGTCGACCACCGTCGCCGTGGGGGCCAGCACGTCGTGCGAGTTCGCCGCCAACGTGGAGGCCGGGGTGGTCACGGCGCTGCGTGCCGGGGTCACGGGTACATTCCCTGTGAAGGCACACTCCCCGGTGACCCAGAAGGACTACGACATGAGCTGCACCCGCACGACGTACACGACCTGCACGGGAGGCGACGGCGCCACGGTGTACGTCCGATGAGCCTCACCCGACGCACCGTCCTTGCCCTGGGGGCCGCCGCCACCGCCGGGCTCGCCGGGTGCAGCAGCCAGCCCGCCGGCCAGCCCGTGCAGCTGAGCGTCGAGTCCCTCTGGGTGCGTACGACCGAAGGGGCGACCATGCCCGACATGTCGGCCGCCTTCATGACCCTGGTGAACCCGGGCACGGCTGACGTGCGGCTGGTCGCCGCGTCCAGCCCCGTCGCCGGCATGTGCCAGCTCCACGAGATGGTCAAGGGCAGTGACGGCACGATCGTGATGCAGGAGGCGCCCAACGGCATCACCGTGCCGGCGGGCGCGCATGTCCACCTGGTGCCGTCCGGCTACCACGTCATGCTCATGGGGCTGAAGGAGCCGCTACCGGTCGGCGCCGAGGTCGCCCTCGAGCTGGAGCTCTCGAACGGCCAGCGGCTGAGCGTCAAGGCCCCGGTGAAGTTGTTCACCGAGGAGGAGGACCACTACCACTCCCAGTCTCCGTCGCCGGCTCCTCCGCGCGGGTGACGGCGCCGCTCAGCCGGCGCGGCGCCCTGGGGTACGGCGCCGCGGGCGGGGCCCTCGCGCTCGGCGGTGCGGCTGCCATGGTGGCCGGGCACCACCAGCAGGCGCGCCCGGAGACACCCACGGCTGGGGCTCAGCGTCAGACGTACAGCCCGCACGGCCTCCACCAGGTGGGCATCGACACGCCCACCCCGGCGGCGACGACACTGGTGGCGTATGACCTCAAGCCCGGCACCACGGCCGACGCGCTCGCCCGGCTGCTGCGCGTGTGGTCGGGCGACATCGCGCCGCTGATGGCTGGCCGGGGTGCGCTGGGTGACCCCACGCCTGAGATGTCTCACGCCGGCGTCTCGCTGTCGGTCACCGTCGGGCTCGGCCCGCGGGTGTTCGCCATCCCCGGTCTGGAGAGCCGCCGGCCGGACGGACTGCTCGACGTGCCGCCCATGCGGCACGACCGGCTGCAGGACCGGTGGAGCGGCGGCGACCTGCTGCTCCAGATCGCTGCCGACGACCAGACCTCGGTGGCGTACGCGGAGCGCGCCCTGACCCGCGACGCCGCCCCCTTCGCGTCCGTCCGCTGGCGCCAGACGGGCTCCTGGAGAGGCACGGACGGCGCGGGCAACCCCGTGACCGGGCGCAACCTGTTCGGGCAGGTCGACGGGAGCGGCAACCCGGCGGGGGAGGACCTGCGCCGAGCGGTGTGGCCAGACGACGTGCAGGACTGGTTCCGGGGCGGCACCTCGCTGGTGCTGCGCCGCATCGAGATGCACCTCGACGAGTGGGACCGGCTCACCAGGCCACGGCAGGAACGGGTCATCGGCCGCCGCCTCGACACGGGCGCGCCCCTCACGGGCACCCAGGAGACCGACGGGTTGGACCTCACCGCGACCGACGGCGGGAAGCTCGTGATCCCCGCTGACTCGCACGCCCGGTTGGCCCACCCCGACCTGAACTCCGGGCGCCGGATGCTCCGCCGGGCGCTGAACTACACCCACAACGACGGCGCGCAGCAGACCTCGGGACTGATCTTCATGGCGTTCGTGGGCTCCGTCACCCGGCAGTTCGTGCCGGTGCAGCAACGGCTCGACGAGTCCGACGCGCTCAACGAGTGGACGACCGCGATCGGGTCGTCGGTGTTCGCCATCCCGGGCGGCTTCCCGCCCGGTGGCTGGATCGCCCAGGGTCTGTTCGGCTGACCCGACGGTGAGAGGATGTCGCGCATGATCGTTGCCGCCGCCGACGGGTCCTCGCTCTCGAACCCGGGCCCCGCAGGCTGGGGCTGGTACGTGGACGAGGACCGCTGGGCCTCGGGTGGCTGGCGGGTCGGCACGAACAACATGGCCGAGCTGGTGGCCGTCATCAACCTGCTGCAGCAGACCCGGTCGAGCGCCCAGCCGCTGACGGTGATGTGCGACTCGCAGTACGTCATCAACACCGCCACCAAGTGGATCCCCGGCTGGAAGCGGCGGGGATGGCGCAAGGCCGACGGCAACCCCGTCATGAACGTGGACCTGGTCAAGCAGCTGGACGCCGAGCTGGCCGGCCGTCAGGTGACGTTCGAGTGGGTCAAGGGGCACAGCGGCCACGAGCTGAACGAGAAGGCCGACCTGCTGGCGCGGGCCGCGGCGACCGCGTACAGAGACGGCACCTCGGTGCCCACCGGGCCCGGCTTCGGCGACCCGGATGCGCCGCGCGAGTCGCCGCTGGTGGTGCCCACGCCCCGGCAGGAGCCGGAGCCCGACCTGTTCAGCGAGGACCCGCCGGCCCCGTCCGGCCGCAGCAGCCTCTGGCCGGCGCCCGAGGTCGGGGTAGAGCAGGCGGTGGTCGCGCTGCAGTCCGAGCTGCTGGACGACGCCGTGGTGCTCGACCGCAGCCGGCTGGCCGAGCTGCTCCATCCCGACTACGTGGGGTTCGAGGCGGGCGGCCAGATCCGTACGCGGGGGTCGCTTCTCGCCCGCGCCGCCACGCTGCAGGGCCGGGCGGAGCTGCAGGTGCTGGGCCTCAGCCCCCTCGGAGACGACGTGGTGCAGCTGCGCTACCGGCTGCGCCGCAGCGGCGAGGAGCGGCTCGGGTCGTCGTTGTGGCAGCGAGACGGCGCGTCGTGGCGCCTCCGGTTCCACCAGGAGACACCCGTCTGACCGGTCCGTACCCGACTCATCACCTTACCTGGCAAGGGTTCTGTGCGTTCAGAACGGAAATTTCCCTTCTGAACGGACAGAACAGTTGTTCAGTGCGGGCGCAGGGTGGTGGTGAGGCGCGCGGTGGTGAGGCTGGCCCAGGAGCCCGTGACCTCGAACCGGCAGCACGTCGCCGGCGGGAAGCCGCTCTCGATGACCAAGCGCGCCTCGGGGTCGGAGTCGTCGCCGGTCAGCTCAAGGCTGGCGTCGGAGATCCCCGGGTTGTGGGCGATGACCAGCGCCGTGGTCACGGAGTCGTCCAGCAGGCGTACGGCCTCCAGGATCGTCTCGCCGTCGGCGTTGTACAGGCTGTCGGCCGGCTCCGCCTCCACGTCCAGCCCGAGCTCCAGGGCGGTCTGCAGCGTACGGGCCGCCGAGGAGGCGAGGACCCGATCGATGCCGGCGTCTCGCAGCTGGTCACCGATCGAGGACGCCTCCGCACGGCCGTCGGCGGTGAGGGCCCGGAGGGCGTCGCCGGCGGGGTCGTGGGGTTCGGCGCTGGCGTGACGCATGAGGTACAGGACGGGCATGGCTGGAGTCTAGGTGGGCGGTACGGGAGCCGGGGCCGTGCTCACCTGTGGGTGCGGCCACTGCCTCGCCCCTCGGCCGGCGCGTACGGGGACGCGGGGCTCACCCGGCTGGCTTGACCGCCACCACCAGGTCGCGGTGCACGGAAGAGTCGACCCGGTGAGCGAACCGGCGCCACGGGCCCTCGTCCAGCGGCGTGAGGCCGGCGCCGGCGAGCACGGTCAGCAGGTCCTCCCGCGGCAGCCCCAGGGTGTTCCAGGACAGGCCCAGGGCGCCGCCCGCCTTGAGCTGGCCGGCCCACACCGGGACCGCTTCACGCAGCAGCCCCGCGGCCGAGCGGTCCCGGCGGCCTGACACCCCCCGTACATCGGTGGTCGCCCCGTGCACCACCCCGTACGGGGCGTCCGTCACCACCGCGTCGAACCGTCGCTTGCCCCACAGTGCCGCCGAGTCGCGGGTGTCCCCGGTGAACATGCCCAGCGTGAGCGTCTGGCCCTCGGCGACCACCTCCGCGTCGAACCGCCGCCCCAGCGACCGCCCCTCCCGCCGCACCGGCGTGATGTCGGCCTTGTGCTTGAGCCGCTTGCGTCGCAGCCACGTCTTGAGGAACGCCGCGAACGCCTCCATGGCCTTCTCGTCGCCCTCCACCCCGGCGGCGTCGTGCCCCGCCAGCCACGCCGTGGTGAGCGTCGTGCCGCGACCGGCCAAGGGGTCGAGCACCGCGCGCCGCCCGGCCGGCCGGTCCACCTGCGCCAGCGTCACGTTCAGCAGCAGGCGGGTGAACTGCTCGTTGGTCTTGCCGGGGTACTTCGGGATGGTGACCAGGTCGTCGTCGAGCACGTCCGTCCGCGGCAGCTCGACGGGCCGCAGCAGCCCACCGGCCTCCTCGAACAGCGCCAGTCGCGCCGACTGCGCCGCCACGGTGGCCAGCGCCTCGTCGCCGGCCTCGAAGCGGAGGTAGTCGATCCCGGCGATGGTCACCGGCTCCACCTCGACCCCCGTGGTCACGGCCAGCTCGGCGGCGGCGAGGGTGGGCGCCTCACCCGCGTACACGCGGTTGGCGGCGGGCGCGAGCAGCAGCAGGTAGGACGTCATCGGGCCACTGTGCCCGCTCACCCCCTCTTTCGGCCACCGCGCGGTGACGACCGGGCGCAGAGGTGACAGGGTAGGCGGGTGCCGTACCCCGACATCCGCTTCTGCCGACTCTGCGGCTCAGCCATGACCCGGCAGGTGCCGCCGATGGAGGACCGGGAGCGGGCGGTCTGCTTGGCGTGCGGCTACATCGACTACGTGAACCCCATCAACGTGGTCGGCACGGTGCCGGTCTGGGAGGACTCCGAGGGGCCCCTGCTACTGCTGTGCCGTCGCAACATCGAGCCCGGGTACGGGTTGCTGACGCTGCCGGCGGGCTTCATGGAGTACGACGAGACGACCGCCGAGGGGTCGGCGCGGGAGACCCGTGAGGAGGCCGGCGCGCGCGTCGAGCTGCAGGGTCTGTACACGGTGATGGAGGTCGTACGCTCCGGGCAGGTGCACCTGTTCTACCGGGCCCGTCTGCTCGACCTGGACCTGGCGCCGGGGCCAGAGACCATCGAGAACCTGCTGGTGCGCCCCCACGAGATCCCCTGGGAGGAGATCGCGTTCCGCACCGTGCTCCGTACGCTGCGGCACTGGGTCGCCGACCTGGAGCAGGGGTCGTTCGGGGTGCACACGATCCGGGTGGACGTCTGAGCGTGCGGGTGGTCGTGGTCTCGGACACCCACGCGCCGAGGTTCTGGAAGGGCTGCCCGCCGGCCCTCGTGCCCGCGCTTGCGCAGGCCGACCTGATCCTCCACGCCGGCGACGTCTGCGTGCCCAGCGTGCTCGACGAGCTCGCCGCGTACGCGCCGGTGCGCGCCGTGCTCGGCAACAACGACGGCCCGGAAGTGGCCTCGTGGGGGAGCGGCGTCCCGGAGACGCTGGAGCTGGACCTGGACGGTCTCACGGTGGCGATGATCCACGACGCCGGCGCGCGGGACGGGCGTGACCGCCGGATGCGACGGCGCTTCCCCGAGGCAGACCTGGTGGTCTTCGGCCACTCCCACATCCCGCTGGACGTCCCCGACGGGGCGGTCCACCTGTACAACCCGGGCTCGCCGACGGACAAGCGACGGCAGCCCCACGGCACGTACGGGGTGCTGCGGATCGCCGCCGGCCGCCTGCTCAGCCACGAGATCGTCGCGCTGCCCGGGCGGCTGCCATGACCGACAGGCACGCGGGGCTCCCTG
>CAKZHP010000093.1 GCA_936924635.1 uncultured Propionibacteriaceae bacterium | reverse complement strand
GCCGGGTGCCTCAGCCGGCCAGCCCCAGGTGCCGGGCGACGAGGGCACTGATCTCCCTGGCCGCGGCGGCAGTCGACATCTCGCAGAACACCCGCAGCACGGGCTCCGTGCCGGAGAACCGGATGGTGACCCAGCCGCCGTCGGCGAAGTACACCTTGCAGCCGTCCTCCCAGGAGACCCGCGCCACCTCGATCGGGAGCTCCGGCAGGTCGTGGTGCACGAACACCCGCTCCTCCAGCTCGGCGCGGCGCTCGGTGGTGAACGTGTACGCGTCCTCGACCATCTCCAGGCGTCCGTACCTGTCCAGCACCGCCTCGTACAGCTCGCTCAGCCGCTTGCCGCTGGCGGCGACCATCTCGACCAGCAGCGAGCCGGCGTAGATGCCGTCCTTGCCGGCGATGTGGCCCCGCACGGTGAGTCCGCCCGACGACTCGCCGCCGATCACGGCATCAGTCTCGGCCATCTTCGCCGAGATCCACTTGAACCCGACCGGCACCTCGTAGCAGACCTGGCCGTGCGCCTCCGCGACCCGGTCGAGCAGGTGCGTGGTGGACATGTTGCGCACCGCCGGCCCGCGCCAGCCCTTGACGGTCAGCAGGTACTCATACAGCAGCACCAAGATCTCGTTGGGGTGCAGGAAGCGGCCGGTGTCGTCGATGATGCCGAGCCGGTCGGCGTCGCCGTCGGTGGCGATGCCGAGGTCGGCGCGCCGCTCCACCACCGCGTGCCGCAGCGTCTCCAGCGTCTGCGCGTTCGGCGAGGGCAGTCGGCCGCCGAACAGGGTGTCGTGGCGCTCGTTGATGACGTCGACCTGGCAGCGCGCCGTCATCAGGATCGTCTGCAGCCCGGTCTGTGCCACGCCGAACATGGGGTCGAGCACCACGTGCAGGTGCCGGTGGCGGATGCTCTCCAGGTCGAGCTGGTCCATGATCGCGTCGAGGTACCAGTTGATCGACTGCTGCGGCGTGACCAGGGGTGATGTGCGCGCCGCCTCGGGCTCGACCGACCGTACCTCGTCGTCGCCGAGCCGGTTCGCCGCCGCGGCCAGCTCGTCGGTGACCGACAGCTCCGCGTCACGGCCACCCTCGGTGAAGACCTTCAGCCCGTTGTACAGGGCCGGGTTGTGGCTGGCGGTCACCGCCATCCCGTACGCACAGTCCTTGTTGCGCACCGTCCACATGATCATGGGCGTGGGCACCGGCCGCGTCACCACGGTCACCGGCACGCCGTTGCCGACCATCACCTCGACGGCCCACCAGGTCGCCTCCTCCGACAGGAACCGGCGGTCGTGGCCGATCACCAGCCCCCGGTCGGCGACCCCCTCGGCCGCCATCCGGTCGCAGAGCGCCTGGGTGATGCGCCGCACGTTCGCTCGCGTGAACTGGTCGCCGATGATCTCGCGCCAGCCGCCGGTGCCGAAGTGAATCACTGCCCCCGCCCTCGTTCGATCTGCATCTGAGCGTGACGCTACACACCGAGGGCGCCGCAGGGCGCCGTGATTCCATCGGTTCACGCGCGCCGTCGCCCGGTCTCGGAAGTGTGGGTCAGCGGCGCGTGTCCACGTCGTCGAGGTCGACGAGCTCGTCGTCGTCGTACTCCACCGGGACCGCACCCAGACGGTCTGCGTCCTCGATGCCCTTGGCCCCGCCCCTCACGATCGCCACCGCGATGGCCGTGGTCACGGGCACCGAGAGCACGAGGCCGATGCCCGACACCAGGGTGCGGACCACCTCGCCAGCGAACTGCTCGCTGAGCAGGGAGGAGAACAGGGGGCGCTGGTAGACGGTGAGCAGCAGCAGGACGCCGAGGATGGCGCCGGCGGAGGCGAAGGCCGTGGTGTAGACGCTGGAGGCGATGTGGTCGCGGCCGATCCGCATGGCGCGGCCGAAGATCGAGCGGGCGCTGTCGCCCTTGTCGGTCTCCGCGAGCTCCCAGACCGCCGAGGCCTGCGTGATGGTGACGTCGTTCAGCACGCCCAGACCGGCGATGATGACGCCACAGATGACCACGGAGGTGAGCTTGAGGTCGGGCGCGGAGGCGGCGAGCACGAAGTCGTCCTCACCGGCGACGCCCGACAGGTGGGCCCACTTGGTGGCGAGCCATCCCAGCAGCGCGGAGAGGAAGAGCCCGAACATCGTCCCCACCAGGGCCGTCGTGGTGCGCGCCGAGATGCCGTGGGCCGCGTACAGGACGACGAACATGATCGCGCTGGACCCCACCAGCCCGATCAGCACCGGGTCCTTGCCCTCGATCAGCGCCGGGAACATGAACGAGACCATCACCCAGCCGGCGAACACCAGCCCCAGCAGGGAGATGGCGCCCCGCAGCCGGGCGACCGCGACCACGGCCGCGACGAAGGCCAGCGTCAGCACCACCATCGGCAGCGTGCGCTGGAAGTCGGCGAACTGGTACGCCGCCGGCGCGTCCTGGATCGGTGTGCGGTAGAGCTTCACCCCGGTGCCGGGGTGGACACCGGAGGCGTACACGGCCGCCGTGAGCGTGACCTCGACCTCCTGGCCGGTCTCGGGGCCCTCGTCGACACGGACGGTCAGGCGGGCGCACCGCGACTGGTCGCCCGTCGCCGAACCGGTGACACCGTCACAGCTCACCTCGTTGACCTGGGTGACGGTGCCCTTCGGCACGGTCATGCCGGGGATGGCGCGGGTGGTGTTGTCCTGCCGGATGTGGCTCGCGACGTCGCTCGGCCACAGCCAGACCAGGGCGCCGATCGTCCAGATCGCGACCGGGATCAGGAGCAGCACGAGGATCCGCAGCGTCCGCTGGGCGCGGAGTGCGTCGGTCAGGTGTGCCGCCCGGCCCGAGATGTCGAGGTGAGACATTGCCTACCCTTTGGCGTGTGACGTCAGGACCGGGCCAATCTACCGACTGGTCCCCGACGGGCGGCCGGACTGTGCCCGGGGTGGCCCGTCTGCTGGACGTCTCGCTCCGGCCGCTGCTGCGTGGGTCAGGCGACCCGACACTCCGCAAGGTGGGGTCCGGCTGGTGGCGGGCGAGCACGACCGCGTACGGCCCAGGGCTGACCCACCTGGTCGCACGGGGAGCCGACGTCGTGGTGTCGGTGTGGGGGCCGGGCGGGCCGTGGCTGCTGGAGCAGGCGCCCCGGCTGCTGGGCGCCGACGACTCGCTGGAGACGTTCGAGCCGCGGCACCACCCGCTGGTGGCGGCGGCGCACCGGGAGCGGACCTGGCTGAGGCTGGGACGTACGGACCTGGTGATGGAGGCGTTGGCCTCCGCCTCGATCGAGCAGGTGGTCACCGGGGCGGAGGCGTTCCGGGCACAGCGGCTGCTGGTGAGACGGTTCGGCGAGCGTGTGGGGGTGGGGGAGTCGCACCCGGCGCACGGGATGTACGTGCCGCTGACCGCCGCCCAGTGGCTCGCCGTGCCGTCATGGGAGCTGCTGAAGGCGGGGGTGGAGGCCCGGCGCACCCGTGCCCTGCTCGCGGGCGCCCGGGCGGGGAGGTCGCTGGAGCGACTGGCCACCGAGCGGTTCACCGGCGACGTCGACCAGGCGCTGCGGTCGTTGCCCGGAGTGGGCCCGTGGACGTCGGCGCAGGTGCGGCAGAAGGCGCTGGGCGACCCGGACGCCTGGAGCATCGGCGACTACCACGTCGGCGGTCTCATCACTCACGCGTTCGTGGGCGAGAAGCTCGACGACGCCGCCGCGGAGGAGATGCTGGAGCCGTTCCGGGGCCACCGCTACCGCGTGGAGCGGCTGATCCTCGGGCACGTGCCGATGCCCGAGCGGCACGGCCCGCGCCGTACGTTGCCGACGCACCTGCCGCGCTGAGTGCGCCGGGGTCGGGGCTCAGCGCGGGTGGCCTGCACAACCGGTGCGTATTCGTGCGCAGGTCCCCGCACGAGCGGCCTGCGCCACCAAGCGCACCGTTGGTGCAGACGCCTCAGACCTCCGCCTCGACGTCGACGTCGGAGATCCGCGGCAGGTACACGGTGAACTCGGCGCCGCCGCCCGGCGCGGCGCCCGCCTTGACCCAGCCCCCGTGCGCGTTGATGGTGTGGGCCACGATCGACAGGCCCAGGCCCGTGCCCGGGGTGTTGCGCGAGAGGTCGGAGCGGTAGAACCGCTCGAACACGTGCGGCAGGTCCTCCTCGGCGATGCCGGGCCCCTCGTCGGTGATCTTCACCAGGTCGTCGGCCATCGCCACCTTGATGACCGACCCCTGCGGGGAGAACTTCACGGCGTTGTCGAGCAGGTTCGTGAACGCCCGCTCCAGGGTGGCGGCGTTCCCGATCGTCATGTGCGGGTCGAGGGTGACGTCGAAGAACATCGACGGCCCGCGGCGCTTGGCCCGGGTGACGGCGTTGGCGACGACGTCCTGCAGGTCGAGCACCTCGCGGAGGGACTCGTCACGACCCTCGCGGGACAGCTGCACCAGGTCGCCCACCAGGGAGGAGAACTCGCCCACCTGGGCGGCCACGTCGCGCAGGATGTCAGCGCGCGCCCCCTCCGGCAGCATCCCGGAGCGCTCGTCGGCGACGAGCAGCTCGACGTTGGTGCGCAGCGAGGTGAGGGGCGTACGGAGCTCGTGGCTGGCGTCGGCGATGAGCCGGCGCTGCCGCTCGCGGGAGCTGGCGAGGCTGCGGACCATGGAGTTGAAGGACCCCGTCAGCTCGGCGAGCTCGGCGGGCCCGGTCTCGTCGATCGGGGTGAGCTCGTCGGTCTCGGTGATGTACGTCACGGCCTCGGTCAGGCGTCGCACGGGGGTCAGCGACGACCGGGCGACGGCCAGCCCGGAGAGGGCCGCGGCGAGGATGCCGACCACTGCGACCACGGCAAGCACGGTCCACATCTGCCGCAACGTGGTCAGCGTCGGCGTGAGCCGGCGGCCGAGCACCAGCGCGTACCCCGGGACCTGGGAGGGGACCGCGACGATCCGGTACGGCTCACCGGTGGTGGAGGTGACCGTACGCGCCGAGTAGCCGGTGCCGCTGCGGGCGATGGCGACCTCGGGCGCGCCGGTCTCGTACGCGACCGTCTCGCCGCTGATCCCGGTGCGGTTGAGGTTGGCCTGCACGATCACCAGCACCACGTTGGCCGAGCGCAGCGCGTCGGCGTTGAGGCCGCCGGCGCTGGTGATGTCGCCGCCGACCCGCTGGGAGATCTGCGTGGCCGACTGCACCAGCTCGGCGTCCAGCTGGTCGTACAACGACTGCCGCGTGGTGAGGTACAGCGCCAGGCCGGTCAGCGACACCGTCGCGGCCACCGTGAGGGCGGTGAGCCAGATCAACCGGTCCTGCAGCGTGGACCGCCGCCCACGGCTCACCCACGTCGGCCACCGGACCTCGATGGGGAAGATGGGGCCGCGCCGGGTGCGCGCGCTCCTGTCCCGGGACGCCGTGGCGCCGGGCTCAGGTGCCTGGTCGAGCACCCCGGGCTGGTCGACCACGGGGCCCTCGGTCACGGCGGGGTCTCGCGCAGCACGTAGCCGATGCCTCGCACGGTGTGGATGAGGCGGGCCTCGCCCTCCTGCTCGGTCTTGCGGCGCAGGTAGCCGATGTAGACCTCCAGCGAGTTCGCGGTGGTCGGGAAGTCGAAGCCCCACACCTCGTTGAGCAGCCAGCCGCGCTCCAGCACGCGGCGCGGGTGCTCCATGAAGGTCTGCAGCAGCGCGAACTCCGTCCGGGTCAAGGAGATCCGCCGGCCGCCGCGGGTGACCTCGCGGGTCTGCGGGTCGAGCGAGACATCGGCGAAGGTGAGCTGCTCGGCGTCGCCGGCGACCTCGTCCTCGAGGCCAGGGCGGGAGGAGCGCCGCGTCAGGGCTCGGAGGCGGGCGAGCAGCTCGTCGAGGGCGAACGGCTTGGCCATGTAGTCGTCGCCGCCGGCATCGAGGCCGTCGACCCGGTCGTTGACGGCGTCGCGGGCGGTGAGCACGAGGATCGGCACGTCGTTGCCCGAGGAGCGCAGCATCCGCGTGGTCTCCAGACCGTCGAGGCGGGGCATCATCACATCCATGATCACCGCGTCCGGCCGGTGCGACGACAGCTGTGCCAGGGCCTCCAGGCCGTCGGCGGCGGTGACCACCTCATAGCCGGAGTACTGCAGCGACCGGGCCAACGAGTCGCGGACGGCCTGGTCGTCGTCCACCACGAGGATCTGCATGGGCCAACTCTGCCACCGAGCACCGACAGTCGCCTGGCAGCGCGCGGGGCGGGGGCCGGCGAGGCGCGTACGGGTGGGTTTCCTTCTAGGAAACTTTTCGACCTCGGTGTGCGGCTAGACGCCGCAGTCGGAGAGTCGGGCGAAGACCAGACCCCTGCTGCGCAGGCGGGGCAGTGCCACCTTCATGCCCTCGTAGGTCTCTCGCTTGGGCTGGTTGAAGTGCCCGATGATGATCGAGCCCGCCTTGGCCAGCGAGGTCTCCTTCGCGGTCGTCGCAGCGTCGTAGGTGGTGCCCGCGTCACCGTTGATGTCGAACCCGACCGGGATCTCACCGCAGGCCTTCACGATGTCGAGGGCGACCTCGTCGTAGTACGCCGTCCCGGTGCGGAAGTACCGCGGAGGCTTGCCCAGCAGTCTGGTGAGGAACTCGTGGTTGGTGACCACCTCGTCGTACACCTCGCCCGCGTCTCGGGTGCCGGGCTCCTTGAACTGCGACCGCCCGGTCACCGAGAGAGGGGCGTGGCGGGTGCCGTGGTTGCCGATGTCGAAGAGGTCCTGCTCAGCGGCGAACCGGTCGACCTGGGCCGGGTTCGCCTCGATCCAGCGCTTGTTCAGGAACAGCACCGCGGGGATGCGCTCGGCGCGCAGGAAGTCGATCAGCTCGGCGTCGTAGGCGCTGCCGTACGGGCCCCCGCAGGCGTCGAGGGTGAGCACGACGTTCTGTGTGGTGGTGCGGCGCAGCAGACCCTCCATGGGCTGGAACTCCCCGTTGCTCCACCGGGTGGGCTGCCGGCCGCCGAAGCGGGCGACCACCTCGGCTCGGCTGGGCAGGGCCGGTGTGGAGGCGGTCGACGGGCTGGGGGTGGGCGACGGTGCGGTCGACGAGGGGGGTGTGGCCGAGGTGGCCGTGGGTGAGGGGCTGAACGAGACGCTGGTCGCCGGGCTGGGCGTCGTGCCAGCAGTGGGCGCCGCGCAGCCGGCCGCAACAGCCGTCAGGGCCGCCAGCACGGTGCGTCGCGAGAGCGGTGCGGGTGCGATCACGGCCGGAGAGTAGCGAGGCCAGGTGGCGCGGGGGTCACACCAGGCGCAGGGTGAGGATCTCCAGGTCGCCCTCGACGCGTACGTGCTCGGCGGCCGAACCCGGTGGCAGGGGATGCCGCCCGGGGGTCGACGGCGATCACGCAGCCGTCGTCGCGGCGCAGCCGGCAGGGCGCGGTTGGCGATGGTGCCGGTGACGACGAGGTGGGGCAGATCG
>CAKZHP010000092.1 GCA_936924635.1 uncultured Propionibacteriaceae bacterium | reverse complement strand
GTTCTGTCCGTTGCGAAGCGAAATTTCGCTTCGCAACGGACAGAACAGTTGTTCAGTGCCGGTGTGGGGCCGGTCTGGCGGGGCGCGTGTGATGTCGCATTTCCGCGAGTGCGCGCTGGTGTGAGCAGGCAGGCTGGTCTCGTGCTCGACACCGACTCCTGCCTCGCCGCGATCCGCGCGAAGGACCCGCGCTTCGACGGGTGCTTCATCACGGCCGTGTCGTCGACGGGCATCTACTGCCGGCCGAGCTGCCCGGCCCGTACGCCTCAGGCGCGCAACGTGACCTTCTACCCGACCGCTGCGGCGGCGCAACAGGCGGGGTTCCGGGCCTGCAAGCGGTGCCGGCCGGATGCGTCGCCGGGGTCGCCGGAGTGGGACGTGCGGGGTGACGTCGTGGCCCGCGCCATGCGGCTCATCGCCGACGGGGTCGTCGACCGCGAGGGCGTGGCGGGGCTGGCGGTGCGGCTGGGCTACTCCGTACGTCAGCTGCAGCGCCTCATCCACCATTCGCTCGGGGCGGGGCCCCTCGCGATCGCGCGGGCGCAGCGTGCGCAGACCGCGCGGCTCCTGATCGAGAGCAGCGACTTGTCGCTCACGGATGTGGCGTTCGCCGCGGGGTTCGCGAGCGTCCGGGCGTTCAACGAGACCATGCAGCAGGTGTTCGCCATGCCTCCGTCGGCGCTGCGCGGCGGCCACGGCCGGCCGGCGGCGACCGGGTCCTGGGTGACGATCGCGCTGCGACTGCCCGTACGGCAGCCGTTCTGCCCCGACAACGTGTTCGGTCACCTGGCCGCGACCGGGGTGCCGGGCGTGGAGGCCTGGTACGAGGGCGGCTACCACCGCACCGTACGTGTCGGCTCGCGCGCGGCCGTCGTCTCGCTTGCTCCCGCCGCCGGGCACGTGGCGGCGGTGCTGCGGCTGCAGGACACCCGTGACCTCGCCCCGGTGATCGCCCGCTGCCGGCGGTTGCTCGACCTCGACGCCGACCCGGTGGCGATCGACGCCCACCTCGCGGCCGACCCCAGGATCGCCGACCTCGTGGCGGCGCACCCCGGGCGGCGGGTGCCGCGTACGGTCGACGGCGCCGAGCTCGCCCTGCGCATGGTGCTCGGCCAGCAGGTGTCGACGGCTGCGGCGCGCACGCACGCCTCGCGGATCGTCCAGGCCGTCGGCGAGGTCGTGGAGACCCCTGTGCCAGGGCTGACGCACCTGTTCCCGACGCCCGAGGCGGTCGCCGGCGTCGACCCGGAGCTGCTCCGGTTCCCCGAGACCCGGCGCCGCACCCTCCGTACGCTCGCCCACGCCCTTGCCGACGGCCTCGATCTCGGCCCGGGCGCCGACGTGGCCGAGGCCAGGGCGGCCCTGCTGGCGCTGAACGGCATCGGCCCCTGGACGGTCGAGAGCGTCGCCATGCGGGCGCTCGGCGACCCCGACGCCTTCCCCGCCTCGGACCTCGGGCTGCTGAACACCGCCCGCCGGCGGGGGATCGCGACCACCGCTGCGACACTGCTTTGGGCAGCCGAGCAGTGGCGACCCTGGCGCTCGTACGCGACCCAGTACCTCTGGGCCGACTGGCCCCACCCGGTGAATCATCTGCCGGGCGACGACCCCACCACACCCTGCCGAGGAGCAGCATGACCCGTAGTCACTCCGTGATCGACAGCCCCATCGGGCCGCTGACGGTCGTCGTCGACGACGGCGCCGTCACCGGGATCTACATGGCCGAGCACCGGCACGCGCCGGGCGAGACGGCGTACGGCGACCGGGTCGGCGACGCCCATCCCGCGCTGCGCGAGCAGCTCGCCGCGTACTTCGCCGGCGACCTGACCGAGTTCGACGTGCCCACCAGCGCCCCGGGCACCCCGTTCCAGCAGCAGGTGTGGGCGGCGCTGCGGCACATCCCGTACGGGGAGACCTGGAGCTACGCCCGCCTCGCGACCGAGATCGGCAACCCTGCGGCCGTACGCGCCGTGGGGCTCGCCAACGGTCGCAACCCGATCAGCATCGTGGTGCCGTGCCACCGGGTGGTCGGTGCGAACGGCAGCCTGACCGGCTACGGCGGGGGCATCGAGCGCAAGCGGTTCCTCCTCGACCTGGAGGCCAGGCAGTCGACGCTGGCCTGACCTGCATCCTCTGGCTCCTGACGGCACCACGTGCCATATCTGGCGCGTGATGTCGCCAGCGAAAGATGCAGGTCACTCGGCGCTCGGCCGCTCCCAGACCAGCAGGTAGCGGCCCAGCAGCAGCCGCCGGAAGCGCGACGCCGGGAGCACCTGGGCCGCGGTGCGCCTGACCTCGGCGTACGTGCCGGGCGGCGGCCAGTGTTGCGGCGCCGAGTGCTCCCACTTCCGGCGCACCACGTTGAGAACCAGCAGCACCGCCTGCCCCACGAGCGCGAACGGCCAGTCGTACCAGGCGTTCCTCGCGAACCCCACCACGGCGACCAGCCCACCGGGGCGCACCAGCGAGCCCAGCTTCGCCAGCGCCTCGGCGGTGTCGGGGAGGTGGTGCAGGGTGGCGTTCGAGACCACGGCGTCGTACGTGCCGTCGAGCTCCAGCACGTCGCCCTGCCGCCACTCCACGGGTGCCGACGGCCAGCGGGCCCGTGCTCGCTCCAGCACCGGCGCGTCGAGGTCGACGGCAACGACACGGTCCCCCGCCTCGGCCAGCCGGGCGCTCAGGAAGCCGTCGCCGCACCCGACCTCCAGCACGTCGCGGGGCGCCGGCGCGACGAGGCGGGCCAGCAGCGCGTCGTACTGGATGTTCGCGTTCCAGGGCACGGCCCCATCCTGCCCGCCGGAACGCGGACCGGCTTCTGGTGCGCGTGTCATCGTCACGAGCGGCTGTGCGCGCAACGATCAGGCTCTAGGCTCCGGACATGACCACCGCGCCCACGCAGGCCCACGACCGCACCGACGCCTTCCCCTCCCACCGGACGCTCCTGGTGAGCTGCCTGGTCGCAGCGGTGCTGGCCTCCGCGATCATGGTGCTGCTCCACGAGTGCGCCCACCTCGTGGCCGGCATCGCGCTGGGGCACCGCAGCACGCTCTACCCGTACGGGGTGACGCACGCCGGTGACCTCAGCCCGGCCCACGTCGCGATCACAAGTCTCGCCGCGCCGGTCTTCTCGCTGGTGGTGGGCCTCGCCATGAACGCGTGGCAGCCGTTCAGGGCCGGGCGTGGGTTCGCCCACCCGCTGTGGGGGTGGGTGGCGTTCGCCTCGATGATGGAGGGGGTCGGCTACCTCGTCATCACGCCGATGGGGGCTGGTGACACGGCCACTGCGGCTGAGGCCATGGGGTGGGGTGTGGTGATCCAGCTCCTGATGATGGCGGTCGGCGTGGGGCTGCAGTTCCTGGTCGGCCGGCTGTTCGCGCGGCACGTGGGGGAGTGGGCCGGCGACGACCGCTCACGGATCATGAACGTCACCATGTGGCCGTGGCTCATCGCGACGGCGGTGAACATCGCGCTGGCCAGCCTGTACATCGCGATCAGCGGCATGGGCGTCACCACCGGGGAGATGGTGGCCATCCTGGCGGCGGGCACCGCGATGCTGGTGTTCGCGCCGATGTCACTGATCTTCGCCCGGGTGATCCGTGCCACGCCGCCCCGCCCTCTGGCCCTGTCAGCGACCCCGGTGGCCGGCCTCGTCGGCATCGCGGTCATGGTCGGCCTCAACCTCGCGCTCACCCGCGGGCTGCCGCTCGGCTGACCAGCCCGGGTCGGCCACCACGAGGTGCGCGTACGGGCTCGCGGCGACGACGCTGCGGCAGTGCGCGTCGACGGCGTCGGCGTACGCCGTCGACACCGCTGTCAGACCCGCGTGCAGCTCGCCCACCGGCCAGTCGGGCGGCAGGACCTGGCGCGGGAGGCGGGCGTCGTCGGCCAGCAGGGGAAAGCACTCCAGGCTCACCTCGGCCAGGGTGCGCAGCGCATCGGCGCCGTGCGCCCCCGGAGCGGCGGCGGCCGCCGCGTGCAGGCGGGCGGCCTCAGAGCGGTAGTGCGCGGCGAGCTCCTCCAGCTGCCAGCATCGATGCACCAGCTCGGCTGCCTCGTCCGGCTCGACGTCGAGCCAGCCGGTCGTCGCCTCCGCCTCGCTGAGCAGCGTCACGAAACCGGTGGAGGTGTCGTGCAGCCCCAGCAGCACACCCGGCCGCAGCTGCCGGTAGCCGTGCCGTACGGCGGCCGCGACCAGACCCTCCCGCAGCGCCCGCCGGTTCTGGGGGAGGTCGTGCACCACGACGTGGAACCGGCCCGCCCACGGCTGGGGCCCGGACTCGTCACGGATGGCCAAGAAGCCAGCGAGCAGGTGACCCGCGAGCGCGTACGTGCCGACGCGCCCGTGCCTGGTCAGGCTCAAGAGCCCGTACGTCACCATGCGGTGCAGCAGCGCCTTCGCGGCGGCGCTGCTCATGCCCAGCTCACCCAGCAGGGTCACCAGCACAGGGCCGGGGAGCTCGCTGGCGTGGCAGGCGCCGAAGAGGAACGGCACCCTTGCGATGGTGGTCGTCATCGGGCGCCTCAGGCCCCCAGCAGCGTCGCCATCCAGGCCTCGACCTCGTCGGCGGCGCGAGGCAGCTGGCTCGACAGCACCTCGCAGCCGTCGGCGGTGATGAGGATGTCGTCCTCGATCCGGACGCCGATGCCGCGCAGCTCCTCAGGCACCAGCAGGTCGGTCGACTTGAGGTAGATGCCGGGCTCCACGGTGATCACCATGCCCTCGCGCAGCTCGCCCTCGCGGTACACCTCCCGCCTCGCCTGCGCGCAGTCGTGCACGTCGAGACCCAGGTGGTGGGAGGTGCCGTGCACCATCCAGCGCCGGTGCTGACCGCCCTCGGCCGACAGGGACTCCTCGGGCGAGACGGGGAGGATGCCCCACGCGGCCAGGTGCTTCGCCACCACGGCGATGGCCGCGTCGTGCACGTCGGAGAACTTCGCACCCGGTCGGGCGGCGTCGATCCCGGCCTGCTGGGCCTCCAGCACGGCCTCGTACACCTGCCGCTGCTGAGGCGTGAACCGGCCGGTGACCGGCAGCGTACGGGTGATGTCGGCGGTGTACAGGGAGTCGAGCTCCACCCCGGCGTCGAGCAGCAGCAGGTCGCCCTCGCGCAGGTCACCGTCGTTGCGGATCCAGTGCAGCGTGTTCGCGTTGTCGCCCGACGCGGCGATGGTGTCGTAGCCAACGGCGTTGCCCGCGTGCCGTGCGTGCAGGCCGAACACGCCTTCCACCCAGCGCTCGCCGCGCCCCTGTCGTACGGCCTCCGGCAGGGCGCGTACCACCGCCTCGAAGCCGACGGCGGTCGCCGCGCACGCCTGTCGCATCTGCTCGACCTCGAACTCGTCCTTGCACAGGCGCAGCTCGCTGAGCGCGACGCCCAGCTCGTCGTCCTTCTCTAGTGACCCGCCGGCGGCGTCGCGCCCGGCCCGTACCGCGTCGACCTGGGCGACCACGTCCTCAGCCCCCGCGCGGAGCACCCGGGTGGGCACGTCGCCGGTCAGGGCCGAGCCCAGGTCACGGATGTGCGCCGTCGGCAGAGCGGCGTACGCGGCCATCTCCTCCAGCGACTCCCGCTGACCCACCCACATCTCGCCGTACCGGGCGCTGGCGTAGAACTCCTCGTCCGTGCGCGGCGCGCGCGGGCTGAACCAGAGCGTGGCGTCGTGGCCGTCGGCGGTGGGCTCCATCACCAGCACCGCGTCGGGTTCTCGGTCGGTGCCGAGCCCGGTGAGGTACGCGAACGCGGTGTGCGGCCGGTAGCGGAAGTCGGTGTCGTTCGAGCGCACCAGGAGCCCCCCGGCCGGGATCACCAGCCGCTCGCCGGGGAACAGCTCTGACAGCCGACGGCGGCGTTCCGCCGTGTACGCGGTCGCAAGCAGCGCCTCGGGCAGCGCCTCGTCGTACGGCGCCCACTGCTCGCAGATGAATGCCTTGAACGCCTCGCTGAACGGGATCTGTCGGTTGGGGAGCTTCGGTTGCTCGGTCATGGTCCTCCTGGGACGAGAGCTCAGCTGTTCCAGCGCAGGACCGCGGGGGACTCCTTCTCACGGCCCAGGATCGAGACGCTGGCGACCTCCATGGGGAAGCTCTGGCCGAAGATGATGGGGAAGTCGAGCCAGGCCAGCGCGAGCACGCGGGAGGCGTGGCCGTGGCCGAAGCAGATCGCCTTCTCCACGCCCGAGTCGCGCACGCGCTTCACCACGCGGGTGAGGCGCTCACGGACCTGCTCGGCCGACTCGCCGCCCGGGCAGCCCTGGAACCAGATCCGCCAGCCCGGGGACTTCTCCCGGATCTGCGCCGAGGTCATCCCCTCGTACTCGCCGTAGTGCCACTCGGCCAGGTCCTCGGTCGTCTCCACGTTCGTGAAGCCGGCCAGCTCGGCGGTGCGGGTGGCGCGGAGCCGGGGGCTGGAGAGCACCAGGTCGAAGTCGGCGGGGTTGAGCTTCTCCCGCAGGAGGTGCGCCTGCTGCACGCCCTCGTCAGTGAGGTCCAGGTTCGTACGCGAGGTGTGCTGACCCGACTTGGACCACTCCGTCTGGCCGTGCCGCACGAGGTACAAGATCGTCATGGGGCCATCTTGACAGTCCCTGGCCGGGGCGTCCAAACCTATGCAATATGCAGAACTTGGTGAGCTAGCCCGCGGCATCGGTCGGAGACGAGTAAGTCTGCCGCAGTTCTGCTAGATCATCTACTACTTTTTCCCACTCATCGACGATCGTGGAATTTACGGAGAGCATAGAGCGCCTTCCGTGCATGACATCAGACGATTTCCTGTAGACGTGCTGAGCCAGTCTTATGGCGCGCATTTTGTCTCTAGCGGTCGTCTGACTGTCTCCTGTTACAAGAAACAAGAGTTTGAGTTCAATCTTGGATTGTCTAGGGTCCCCCCCGCAAGCGTCGGAAAAGGCTTCGGCCGCCATGATCTCGAGTTGCACCCGCAAGGCGTGAACGCGGATCCGAAGGAACGTCGTCTCGGGGACTTCGTTCACAGCGCACGCTCGCAGGCTCGCGCGGCGGCATCAACTTCTGACATCGTAACGGGACTCGTCGGTCTGTTCCCATGGCTCGCAGAGTTCCAGTCGGCAAGGAAAGGATCCACATCATCGCGTAAACCGGTCAGATCTTTGATTCCGGTCTCGGAGAGGGGTAAGGCAAGCGCCTTCTCTATGCGCTGCTTCGTGGTCCAGGCGTCGCTGTCATTATCTAAATGGTCTAGCCACTCTTGCGAACCAATGCCATTCGTCACGGCCTCGCGAAGCACCAAGTGTCGAACCGCGTTATCGACTGCCTGCCGACACAACGTGCGGACCGTAGGGGTGACGCCAAGTCTTAGCGGATCGCTCTTCGCTAGGTCGGTGAGAATTGCCTTGGCATCAAGAACCAAGGTCCGCCAGATGGGCCCGTCGATCTGCATCTCCACGGCGCCGGTGCCGTGATCTCGGGAGATGCCTATCACCTCAGCAGATTCTGCGCCAGCTGTGAGGTGCTCCTTTAATCGCTCGTCGTGAGTCAGGACGATCACCCGATGACTGGTAGAAATGCCCCGCAACAAACGGGCGATCTTGTCTATTCGGATTTCATCTAGGGCGTGAACGGGATCATCGAGAACAAAAAAGCGGAACGGCCCTGGCTTCACCGCGTGAACTGCGGGGGCAAGAATCACAGCATTCCGTTGGCCAGCGCTGAGTCGGCCTAGTTCGAGCAGTTCGCCCCGTTCGTCGCGCAGTTGCATGGTCGCACTCAGCTTCGTCAACTGGAAACTGGTGTCAACAACCCCGACATCCGAAAGTAGTTCGGCTGCCGCGCGGCTGGTCTCCTCGGAAAGTTCTCCTGCGCGACGCTCGCGGAGTAATTCTTCCGCCTTGTCCAATTGGCGTTTCGCCTGTTCCCACGATTCCACTGAGCGGGCCAATTCGACATTCTCGTTGAAGGAATTCACGAACGGTAGTGTGGCCGTGCGACGTGCAGCGCGCCATTGCGCCTCGTGCGATGCGGTCTGAATAGCTGTGCTGAGCTCAGCCGTGAAACTCTCGTCATCGAGTAGGACCGTCAACTCACGCAAAGCCGACAGACTTTGAGGGTGGGCCGCCCCGTTGGCTTGAAGACTCTCCCGCGTCGCAGCGGTCGCGTCCGCGGCTTGGGCGAGGATTGGGAAGGATTTGACACCGGCAAAGACTTCGAGTTTCGATGCGGTTTCAATGAGATGTGTTGCGTGTTTGCGGAACGTGTCGAAAACCTCTCCGGCCTCTTTTGCGCTAGCCAGACGAGAGTCTAGCCTCTCAGCCCACGGAACATTCTGTGTCTCGCAGACAGGGCAAGTGGATGGGTCAATTTCCTGGGTGCAACCTTGAAGACCGGTCAGTGCTGCATAGACGCTTGGGGGGAGTGTAGCGCGTTGAACGGCTCCGTGATGTGACTGGAACGATGAGCTGGCTCGGTGCAACTGCTCCCACAGATCCTTCTCTAGAGGGCTGTCTCCAGAGACTTCGGACGAGTTTCCCAAGTTGGCGGAGGCGGTCCAAGAATCAATATCAGTCGCCAAGTCAAGCGGCGGCAGAGGGGATTTTTCAATGCTGTATCTGACATCGATTTCCTCACAGGCGCGTGAGGCTGTTTGCCACGCTGCTTGAAGACGCTTACGGGCATCTGACGCTCCCTCCGCACGCGATTTTATCGAATCGCGCAGGACGACCATCGATCTTCCGATTGCAAGCATGTCGAATACGTACTGATTGAGGTCCCTCGCCGTTACCAATTTGTCAGCCCACGCCCCGTAGGTGTACACGGGCCGAAAGGCCCTGACTGCCGTGTTCCACGAGTCCCCCAGATCAATGTGCGCTTTGGGGCAGCTCGCTTTCGCGAAGGTTGCTTCCGATCTAGTGACTATGCCATTCTCGTCAAGCGAAACGGAGAGGTGAAGGGCTGAGGCCTGATCATTGCGGAGTTCGACATCAATTGTCGTTTCGACCGAGTGCCTCGAGCGCAGGATCGGTGCCCAGAGCGGCTGGTTTGAATGGGTGCCTTGAGGGCGGCCTGCGGTGCCAGCCGCGTCTCGGTGCAGGGCAACATCTAGCGCGTCGGCGATGCTGCTTTTTCCCGATCCGTTGGGACCGTGAATTACCGTCACGCCGGGCGTGGGAGGGAACTCGATGCTTAGTTGTTCGCCGATCCCCCGGAAGCCAGTTGCAGAGACTTTTGTCAGCCACCAGGGGCCGTCGTCGATAACGTGAGATCCATCCTTGTCTTTTTGGAGAAGATCTACCTCTTGGAGAAGCAAGTTTAGCCCGATTTTCGGACCGTCCCCCCTGGCGGAATTAAGGAGCTGAGTCAGGGCGGTGCGAACATCATCGAGCGATACGACACTGAAACTTGACATGTTTGTCGTCCTTCGTTTACGCGAATGGCCTCCGTGGACGCTTGGGGCTTTAGTCGTCGGATGCGGTTTGCGCATTTTTGGGAGTGGTGGCGACGAGCATAGCCAGAGATTCACCTGCGGGGGCGTACTTCAAGGATCGCATCGGTGGGTCAGGGTCGATAGAGTCGGCGCAACGACCGAGGAGGACGCATGAAGGCTGACCCCACCGCGCAGCGGAGGCTGCTCGACCTCCAGCGCATCGACACCGCGATCAGCCAGCTGGAGCACCGGGCGAAGACGCTGCCCGAGCACGCACTGCTGGCCGAGCGGCAGACGAAGCGGTCGGGGCTGGGGCAGCAGCTGGTGGCGGCTGAGACGGTGCTCAGCGACGCGGTCGCCGCGCAGGAGCGGGCGGAGGCCGACCTCGAGCCCGTACGCGCCCGGCTGACCCGCAACCAGAAGCTGATCGACGACGGCTCGGTGAGCGACCCGAAGACGCTGCGCAGCATGGTCGAGGAGACCGAGCACCTCAAGGTGCGGATCTCTACGCTGGAGGACACGGAGCTGGAGCTGATGCAGGCCCGTGAGGACGCCGAGGCGGCGCGCGACGCGATCCTGACGCAGAAGACCGACCTGGAGACCGAGATGCGGGGCTACCTCGCCAAGCGCGACGAGGCGGTGAAGAGCCTGCAGGCCGACGTCGCCGAGCGGCGCAAGGCGCGCGCGGAGGTGCTCTCCGACCTGCCGGCCCCGCTGGTCGCGATGTACGACAAGGTCCGGGAGCGTGCCGGTGGCACCGGAGCTGCCGAGCTCAAGGGCCGCCGCTGCACCGGCTGCGGGCTGGAGGCGACGTCGGCGGACTACGAGAGGTACGTCGCCGCGCCCGAGGACGAGGTGCTGCGCTGCGAGGAGTGCGACCGGATCCTCGTGCGGACCGAGGCCTCCTGATGCCCGCTCGCAAGATCGTCGCCGAGGTCGGCGTACCTGCCGCTATCGCCCCCGGCCTCGCCCGGCTCTGCGAGAGGCTCGCGATCCCCGAGGCCTTCCCGGCCGACGCGCTCGCCGCCGCTGACGCCAGCGCGGCCGACCCCAAGCCGCTGCCAGCGCTCGACCGCACCGACATCGAGCTGGTCACCATCGACCCGCCCGGTTCGATGGACCTCGACCAGGCGCTGCACATCGAGCGGTCCGGCTCCGGCTACACCGTGCACTACGCGATCGCCGACGTGGCCGCCTGGGTCACCCCGGGCGACGCCGTCGACGCCGAGGCGCATCGCCGCGGGCAGACGTTCTACGCCCCCGACCAGCGCGCCG
>CAKZHP010000091.1 GCA_936924635.1 uncultured Propionibacteriaceae bacterium | reverse complement strand
TGCCGCCCGCCCCGGGGGCGCCGACCCCCGCGCCACCCGCACTGCCGGCCTTGGCGGTTCCGGCGGCGGCCGGTGCCGTACTCGCACTGGCTGCGGCGTCGGCGATGGTCTGGTCAGTCTCCAGCTTGGCCTCGGCGGCCAGGAGAGCGGCCTCGGCATCGAGCACCGCGTTCTGGAGGGGCGTGGTGTCGATGGAGGCCAGGGGAGCCCCGGCGGCGACCTGGTCGCCGGGCTTGACGGCGACCGAGAGCACCTTCCCGGTGGTGGGGAACGACACGGAGACCTGGTTCACCCGGTGCACGGTGCCCGACAGCGACAGCGACGTGGTGACCGTGCCCGGGCCGGCCGTGACGAGCCGGTAGCGGGCGTTCGGGTCGGCGGGCGTGGCGGAGGCCTGATAGCCCAGGACGCCGACGACGGCGAGCCCCACGACCGCCGTACCGGCGACGAGCCGACCTGCGGTCTTGCGAGACGATGCCATGGTCACTCGTTCCTGAGGGCGTCGATGGGGGCGAGGCGCGCGGCCCGCCAGGCGGGGTAGACACCGGCGATGATGCCGATGGCGAGAGAGACGAGCAGAGCGGTGACGGTCGCCACCGGCGAGATGACGACCTGCAGGTCGGCCACGAACCGGCTGATGAGGCGACCGCCGAGGAGGCCGAGGCCGATCCCCAGCGCCCCGCCGAGGATGCCCAGGATGCTGGCCTCCACGAGGAACTGCTGCATGATCACCCCCGGCCGCGCGCCCAGAGCCTTGCGGAGGCCGATCTCCTTGATCCGTTCGGTGACGCTCACCAGCATGATGTTCATCACGCCGATGCCGCCGACGACGAGCGAGATCGCGGCCAGCCCGCTCAGCAGCACGGTGAGCACCGAGGTGAGCTGGCCGATGGTGTCGACGAGGGCCTGCTGGCTGGAGACGGTGAAGTCTGGGGCGTCGGCGGTGTTGCGGTGCTGCACGAGCATCGTGGCCGTCGCCTGCTGCTGCGCCGCCGAGAGGGAGGCCTGGTCCTTCGCCTCGATCAGGATCATGGTGACGTTGTTCATGTTGGCGGCGGTCGAGAGGCGTTGGGCGTACGTGCCGGCGGGGATGGCGATCACGTCGTCCTCGTTGCCCGTGAGCGACTGACCGACCCCGACCAGCACACCGATCACGGTGAACGTCTGGCCGCTGATGGTGAACGTGCGCCCGACCGCGTACGTGCCGGCGCCGAACAGGTTCTCGGCGGTCGTCGGCCCGAGCACGGCCACCAGCGCGCCCCCCCTCGACTCGTCGGCGGTGAAGAAGCGGCCGCTGGCCAGGGAGCGGGCGCGCACCTTCTCCCAGTCCGGCGTCGTGCCGACCACGGAGGTGGTGACCGAGGTGCTCCCGGCGTACGCGGTCGCGGCCCCCTGCGTCACGGGAGCGACCCGGAGGATGTCGGGGGCGGTCTCCTTGTCGGCCAGCGCGGCCGCATCGTCGAGGGTGAGGGGCACCACGGCCCGCGTGGTGCTGCGCGAGCCGCCCAGGCCGGTGCCGCTGCCGGAGGTCACCATGAGCAGGTTGGAGCCGAGCTTGTTCACCTGGTTGGTGATGCTGGCCTGCGCGCCCTGGCCGAGGCCCACGGTGAGCATCACCGAGGCGATGCCGATGAGGATGCCGAGCATGGTCAGCGCGCTGCGCAGCTTGCGGGCGGCGACGGCGCTGAGCGCGATGCGTACGGTCTCGAAGAAGCTCACGCCGCGACCAGCCCCTCGGTGAGCAGCCCGTCGCGGATCTGCACCTGGCGCTGGGCCTGCATGGCGACCTCGTGCTCATGGGTGATGAGCACGATGGTGCGGCCCTGCCCGTGCAGGTCGGCCAGCAGCCGGAGCACGTCGTTCGTGGAGACGGAGTCGAGGTTGCCGGTGGGCTCGTCGGCCAGGATGATGTCGGGGTCGGTGACCAGGGCGCGGGCGATGCAGGCACGCTGCTGCTGGCCGCCGGAGAGCTCGCCCGGCTTGTGGTGGGTGCGCTCGGCGAGCCCCACCTTGGCCAGCGCCTCGTGGGCGCGCTCCTGGCGCTCGCGGGGGCGCACGCCGGCGTACATCAGGGGCAGCTCGACGTTGCGCTGCGCGGTCATCGAGCGCAGCAGGTTGAACTGCTGGAAGACGAAGCCGATGCGCTTGTTGCGCACCACGGCGAGCTCGCGCTCGGTCATGCGGCTGACGTCTTGGCCGCCGAGCGCGTACGAGCCGGAGGTGGGCACGTCGAGGCAGCCGAGGATGTTCATGAGCGTCGACTTGCCCGAGCCGGAGGGGCCGGTGATCGCGACGTACTCGCCCTGCGCCACCGACAGCGTGATCCCGCGGAGGGCCTCGAAGGTGACGGTGCCGGAGCTGTACGTCTTGCGGACGTCCGACAGCTCGACGATGCCGCTCATCGCGGGGTCGCCTGGCCTGAGGGGGCGCCGCCGTTGTTGCCGCCTCGGGATCCGGAGGGGCGGGAGGCGGTGGGCCGGGCAGAGCCGTTGCCGGTGGCGCGTGCCCCGGCGGGGATGACCACCTCGTCACCCTCGCTCAGCCCCGCGGTGATCTCGGTGAGGGGGCCGGAGGTGCGGCCGACGGTGACGGGAGCGACGGTCTCGGTGCCGGAGCGGACCACCGTGACCACGGTCTTGCCGTCGACGGTCGACACCGCGGCGGTGGGCACCGTGAGCGCCTCGGTCTGGCTGACGGTCACCGAGGCGTCGGCGGTGCCACCGATGTACAGGTTGGGTGGGTTGCCGGTGATCGTGACGATGATCGGGAAGGAGGCGGTGCCGGCGCTGGTGGAGCCGACGATGCCGATGGAGGTGAGGGTGCCGGGCAGCTGCGCGCCCGACCCGGTCGGCGTCACCAGCACGGCCATGCCCTGCTTCAGCTGGCTCAGGTCGGCCATGCCCACGGTGGCGTTGACCTGCCAGGCGGTGGTGTCGACGATGACCAGCTGCGCGGAGGCCTGTGTCGCCGAGGTCACCGTGGTCGTCGTCCCGGCGCCGGTGGTGGTGGAGCCGCTGCCGGCGACCTTGGCCCCGGCCGTGAGGTTCACCTGTGCGACCACCCCGGCGAAGGGGGCCGCGATGGTCGCGCCCTGCTGGTCGGCCTTGGCCTGGGTGAGCTTGGCCTGGGCGGAGGCGAGCTGGGCCCGGGCGGAGGCGATCTGGGTGTCGGTGGCCGAGCCGTTGTCGAGCAGGGTGTCGAGGCTCGAGGAGGCGGCGTTCACGGCGGCCTCGGCGCTGCTGACCGCGGCGTCGAGCGTGGTCGTGTCCTGCGTGGCCAGCACCTGACCGGCGGTGACGGTGTCGCCGATCTGCGCGGACACCGTCTTGACGGTGCCGGCGGCCGGGAAGTTGAGGTACGACTGCCGCTGCGGCGCGATCGTCCCCGATGCGCTGACCGCCTGGCGGAGCGTGGTCTTGGTGGCCTTCGCCGTGGTGGTCGCGGCGACCGGTGCGGGGGCCGGGCGGGTGAGCCGCCAGACCAGGAGACCAGCTCCGGCCAGGACGGCGAGCGCCGCCACCAGGATGATCACCTTCGTCCGCGTACGCCACCGCGCCATGGGGGTCCTTCCGCCTGCGGCCGTACGCCTTCGCGAACGACCCCCGCGATTCTGTCACGCACTCCTGTGACCCACCTGTGGACCGCCGTGCCCCCGGGGGCTCCGGATGCGCATTGAACACATGTTCAGTCCAGACAGAAGCGAAATATCCGTTCGGAACGCACAGAACCCTTGCTAGGTCTCGTCGGATGCCGATGTGGTTCGATCGGCCGTCGACGTCAGGCGCGGTGCTGCGGAGGCACGTAGTGCGCCTCGACCGGGATCTCGCGGCCGGTCTTGGCGTCCACGAGGCGGATGCCGCGCTCGTCTCGGGCGATCTCCAGATCACTGCCGACCGGCATGTCCCAGATCCCGATCAGCGCCGGCTCGATGGAGCAGACCTCGTTGAAGTCGACGATCTGGAGGTTGGCCGGGTCGTTCAGGTACTCCGAGGTGTCGATGTGGCTGAAGATGCGCCAGCCGTTGTCGGCCGGGTGCTGCGACGCGCCTCGCACCATCCACCGCACGAGGCCGCGGCCCTGCATCACGTTCGTGGACACCAGGCAGGCACCTGCTGCTGAGATGAACTCTGGGTAGCTGGCCATCTCGTCCTCCTCGGTCGGTCTCTGACGTCATGCGTCGTCGTCGACCGTCGACCGTCCCTAGGAATGTCTCGAACGTACGGCCCGGAGACAACCTTCTCTGCGAATCGGCAAGAACCCGTCGTGCCGTCCGTAGGCTGGCTGAGGGTGCTGGTAGGTGCCGGCTCGATGGCAGGAGGGCCACGACCACGCAGGACGACACGACCACAGGACGGCCTCCGATCGTCGACCGGGATACCTGGCAACAGGCCCGGGACGAGCTGCTGGAGCGCGAGACGGCCCACACCCGCGAGGGCGACGCCATCGCCGCAGCCCGCCGCCGGCTGCCGATGGTCGAGGACTACGGGACGGCCGAGGTGACCGGGGCCGACGGCGCCGTGCCGTTCCTCGACCTGTTCCAGGGTCGTGACGAGCTGATCGTCTACCACTCCATGTGGCACGACGGCGCCCCGTCCCAGGGGTAGTGCGAGGGCTGCACGCTGACGGTCTGGCACTTGCACGACCCGGTGTACCTGAACGCACGCGGGGTCTCGTACGCAGTCGTCACCTTGGGCCGGTGGGAGGAGGTCGCCCCGTACGTCGAGTTCATGGGCTGCACCCAGCCCTGGTACTCCGTGCGCGGCGTCGAGGAGGCCATCGCCGCCGAGGACGGTCGCCTCACCTGCTACCTGCGCGACGGTGACCGCGTGTACCTCACCTACTCCACGACCGGCCGGGGGGTCGAGCCCGTGGACAGCTCGTTGTACCTGCTTGACATGACGCCGTACGGCCGCAGGGAAGCCTGGGAGGACACCCCCGAGGGTTGGCCGGAGGCGCCGGACGTCGGATCGCCAAAGGGCGGGCACGGGGCGCCGATCTCGTGGTTCTGGCGCACCGACCACACCGGACCCCGACCTAGGGCCCGGCCAGCCGCCCGGCCAGCCGCCCCGCCCCCAGTGGTCCCGGCCGGGCGCCACGCCCGTGCAGACGATGGGCTGCCAGGGCGGCGAGTAGCCGGACGCCTGCACAACCGGTGCGCATACGTGCGCAGGTCGGCCCACGGCGGAGCAGGGCCGCTATGCGCACCGCTTGTGCAGGTGCTCTGGACCACACCGACCCGTGACGGCGAGGAGAACTACGATCCCGCCATGGAGTTCACCGACCAGGCACTGGCGGCTCGTGAGGCGTCGCGGGTGCTCGCCACCGCGCGGCGCGACGTCAAGGACCAGGCGCTGCACGTGATGGCTGACCAGCTGCTCACCGACGCCGACGCGATCCTCGCGGCCAACGCCGAGGACGTGGCGCGGGCCCGTGAGAGCGGCACCGCGGAGCCGATGGTCGACCGGCTGGCCCTGACGCAGTCTCGGCTCGAGGGCATGGCCGACGGGCTCCGCTCGCTGGCCCGGCTGGCCGATCCGGTGGGCGACGTCGTACGCGGCTGGACGCTCCCGAACGGGGTGCAGGTGCGGCAGGTGCGGGTGCCGTTCGGCGTCGTCGGCATCATCTACGAGGCCCGTCCCAACGTCACCGCCGACGCCGCCGGCATCTGCCTCAAGTCGGGCAACGCGGTGCTCCTGGCCGGGTCGCGGTCGGCGGAGCGGTCGAACCGGGCGATCGTGGCGGCGTTGCGTACGGGGCTCGAGAAGGCGGGCCTCCCCGCCGACGCCGTCCAGCTGCTCCCGGCCGGGCGCGAGGCGTCGGGGCAGCTGATGGCGGCGCGTGGGTACGTCGACGTGCTGGTGCCCCGCGGTGGCGCCGGGCTGATCGCGTCGGTCGTGGAGCAGTCGAAGGTGCCCGTGATCGAGACGGGTACGGGCAACTGCCACCTCTTCGTGGACGCGACGGCCGACCTGGCGATGGCTCGCGACATCCTCGTCAACGCCAAGACCCAGCGCCCGAGCGTGTGCAACGCCGTGGAGACCGTGCTGGTGCACGAGGCCGTGGCCGCTGAGGCCCTGCCGCTGCTGCTGGACGCCTTGGCTGAGGCCGGCGTGACCGTACACGGCGACGAGGCGTTCCAGGCCGCCTCGCCGGCGGTCGTGCCCGCGCGGCCGGAGGACTACGACGGCGAGTTCCTCACGCTGGACCTCGCCGCCCGGGTCGTACGCGACCTGGACGAGGCCGTCGCTCACATCCGCCAGCACACCACCGGCCACTCGGAGACCATCGTCACCCGCGACCTCGCCGCGGCCGACCGGTTCGTCGCCGAGGTCGACGCGGCCGTGGTGCTGGTGAACGCGTCGAGCCGGTTCACCGACGGCGGGGAGTTCGGCTTCGGCGCCGAGATCGGCATCTCCACCCAGAAGCTGCACGCCCGCGGGCCGATGGCGCTGCCGGAGATGACGTCGACGAAGTACGTGCTCACCGGCACCGGCCAGACCCGCCCCTGAGGTCGCACGCCCCTCCCACCCGATTGAACAAGTGTTCAGTCCAGACGGAAGCGAAATTTCGCTTCCGAATGAGCAGAACGCTTGCTAGGTGCGGCGGTCGTACGCCCCGGCGGTCCCACCAACGAGGGAGGGGAGCGATGCGTACGCGCCGCGCGACTGTCGCGTAGAGTGCGGCCATGCTTCTTCACCTTCTCGAGGCCGAGCACGAAGCGGTGGGCGGCGCCCCCGCGTGGGTGTTCGGGCTGATCTTCCTCGTCATCTTCCTGGTCGCGCTGATGATCGTGCGCGGCATCGGGAGTGGGCGACCGCACGCCTGAGGATGACCCTTCCCCTCGGACTGGCCCGCGACGCGAACGGCGGCAGGTACCGCCTCGGAGTGATGGGCGGCACCTTCGACCCCATCCACCACGGCCACCTGGTCGCCGCATCGGAGGTGGCGGCGCGGTTCGACCTCGACGAGGTGGTGTTCGTGCCCACCGGGATGCCTTGGCAGAAGGCTGACCGCGAGGTCTCGCAGGGGGAGGACCGCTACCTGATGACGGTCATCGCGACGGCGTCGAACCCGCGGTTCTCCACCAGCCGGGTCGACATCGAGCGGACGGGCAACACGTACACCGTCGACACCCTCCGCGACCTGCGTGCCCTGACGGGGGAGAACACCGACCTGTTCTTCATCACCGGTGCCGACGCGCTGAGCCAGATTTTGACCTGGCACGGCGCGGAGGAGTTGTTCGACCTCGCCCACTTCATCGGCGTCTCCCGGCCGGGGTCGCCGCTCGACATGGGCACCATCTCTCACCTGCCGGCCGACAAGGTCACGCTGCTGGAGGTGCCGGCGCTGAGCATCTCGTCCACCGACTGCCGGGCCAGGGTTAAGGAGGGCCTGCCCATCTGGTACCTCGTGCCCGACGGCATCGTCCAGTTCATCGCCAAGCGCGGCCTGTACGCCGCAGAGGAGCCCACCACGTGACGGCAACCGACCGATCCATCGAGCTGACCAAGCTCGCCGCGAAGGCGGCCAGCGACAAGCTCGGCACCGACCAGGTGGCGTACGACGTCTCCGACCAGCTCGCCATCGCTGACACCTTCCTCATCGTGACGGCGAAGAACGAGCGGCAGGTGAGCGCCGTGGTCGACGCCATCGAGGAGGCGCTGCTGGCCGAGAAGGCCAAGCCGCTGCGCCGCGAGGGGGATCGGGAGGCGCGCTGGGTGCTGCTGGACTACGGCGACGTCGTCGTTCACGTGCAGCACCTGGAGGAGCGGCGGTTGTACGCGTTGGACAAGCTCTGGCGCGACTGCCCGGCCATCGACCTGGGTGTCGAGGACCAGGCGGACCCGGACGCCGAGGGTGACCCGGGCCTGCTCGACCGGGAGCGCCGGGACGGCTGATTTCCCTCCGGGGGCTCGGGTCGGGTACAGTAGCGACTCGCTGAGCGGGACACCGCGAGGCACCCGCAAGGGGCTATGGCGCAGTTGGTAGCGCGCTTCCATGGCATGGAAGAGGCCAGGGGTTCGAATCCCCTTAGCTCCACCATCACACGATACGAAGCCTGCTCCGCCGACGGCGAGCAGGCTTTTTTGGTGTGGCGGAGGCGTCCAGCCGGCCAGCGTCCAAGCGAACCAGATCGTGCCCCGGTCAGTCGTTGCGATGTCCGGTGATGGCCCTCAGCGCTGTACGCACCACGTCTCGCTGGACACTCTCGTAGTCGTCGTCCCAGGTGTCGGTGACGCGGCTGCCGTGGACCCCGAGCACGGCGCCGCAACTCAGGCCCAACGCCGTGCCGATGCCGATGACGGTCTCGGCCTCCATGTCGACGCCGTCGACACCGGACTCGCGGATGGCGCGCAGCCGCTCCGCGGCCCTCTCCTCGAACCCCGCCACCGGACGCCCCTGGCCGACGTAGTACCCGTCCACCGACGACACAGTGATGCGCCGGCCCGTACGTCCCACGGCACCCGTGGCCGCCACCAGGCGCTCCACGAGGCCGGGGTCGGCGACGGCAGGCCCTTCGGTGTAGAACCGCGCCGCCGCCGACTCTGCCGTCGTGCGGGCCACGATCCCGAGATCACCCGTGCGCAGCTCGGCCGAGAACGAGCCCATGCCGCCGATCCGTACCAACGTCGTCGCTCCGAGCCGCGCCAGTTCGACCACCGCGATCTCGGTCGACGGCCCACCGATCCCGGTGCTGCAGACACCGACAGGCACACCTCCGAAAAACCCAAGCCCCATCCGGTACTCCCGCCGCTGCCCCACGAGCACGGGATCCGACAGCAACGACAGCGCCGTATCGACTCGAGCGGGATCACCCGGCAGCAGCCAGGCCGCCGGCACGCTCGGCGGCTTCGGCAGGTGCGGCGGACGCCCGTCGAGCCACGGGTCCGCGGCGGTGCCCCGTACCTCGCTCATGCGGCGAACACCCTCTCGGCCCGGGCCTGCAGGTAGCCCGTACCCAGCCAGAGCAGCAGACCCAGGAACGCCAGCACCAGCACGGCCACCAGGCCTTGCGCCACGTCACCCGACTCCTGGCTCTGGATCACGAGGTATCCCAGCCCCGCCTTCGCGCCGATGATCTCGCCGATCACGGCCGCGGTGACACCGGCCAGGCACCCCAGGCGCATGCCGGTCACCACCCCCGGCACGATGCTCGGCAGCTCGATCTTCGTGAACCGCTGCCACCGCGTGAGCGCCAGCAGCCGGCTCAGCTGTCGCACGTTGCCCGAGATCGACCGCAACGCCATCAGCGTGTTGACCAGGGTTGGGAAGAACGTCACCAGGGCGACGAGGAACACCTTCGACACCGACCCCAGCCCCATCCAGAGCACGAGCAGCGGGGCGATGGCGATCTTCGGTGTCACCTGAACCACCACGACCACCGGCATCACCAGCTTCTCCACCAGCGGCGAGGCCGCGAACACCAGAGCCAGGACCACCCCGGCGGCGAGCCCGATGAGCACGCCACGCCAGATCTCGCTGAACGTCACCAGCAGGTGGTTGCCCAGCCCCTCGTGCGACGCCATCGATGCCAGCCGCCGACCAAGATCCACCGGGGTCGGCAGCGTCTGCGCCGACACCCCCAGCGCCCTTGGCAGCGTCCGCCACGCGAGAAGGAAGACGACGACCGCCACGGCGCTGACGCCGGCACGCCGCCAGGGTGTCTCCTGCATGGGTCAGAGATCCTTCGGCTGCATGACGAGGTCCGACGCCTTCACGGCCTGGCTGATGAGGCCGTACTGCTTCTGGATGTCGGCCGCCTTCTGCCACCGCGTCAGGTCGGCCGCGCCTAGCCCGTTCGCACGCGTGGTGTCCGACTGCCACAGGTCCTTGACGAACACGTCGTTGACGATCGTCGTGAGCGAGTCCTCCTGGCCCTTGAAGTCGGGGGAGTACTTCTGGATCGCCATGGTCACGGCCTCCTTGGCGTGGCCGTCGATGATCCACTGCAGCGACTCGTTGAAGGCGGTCACGAACCGCTTCGCGACACCCGGGTTGTCGCTGAGGAACTTGCTGGAGGAGACCACCACGTTCCCGTACGACGGCAGGAAGTCGTCGGTCAGCATCTGGTTCACCGCCAGACCGGCACCGGTCAGCGCGTAGTAGCGCAGCCGGGAGAACACGATCGCCTGCACCTCCTTGTTGCGCAGGGCGTCCACGATCGCCGTCGTGCCGACCACCTTCACGGTGAGGTCCTTGGTGATGTCGAAGCCGTTCTGGGCGCCCATCACCTGCAGCTGCACGTAGTTCGGCGACCCCAGCGACGTCACCGCCACCGTCTTGCCCTTGAGGTCGGCCGGACCGTTGATTCCGGTCTCCTTGAGGCTGAGGACGGCACCGATGCCCTTCTGGTACGTGGAGTGGATGACCTTCACCGGCACCCCGTTGGCAGCCGCGGAGATCACCGCGTCACCGTTGGGGTAGCCCAGCTGCACGTTGCCCGCGGCGACGTTCTTCAGCAGCGTGGAGGCGTCGGCGTAGATGAACTCGACGTCGAGGTTCTGCTTGGCGAAGTGACCGTTCTCCTTGGCGACGTAGAGCGGCGAGTAGTACGGGACCGCCGCGCCGTCGATCTGGATGGTGAGCTTCGCCGGCGCCGCCGACCCGGACGCGCCGCCCGTGGCCGCGGGGGTCGTCGTGCCGTCGTTGCCGC
>CAKZHP010000090.1 GCA_936924635.1 uncultured Propionibacteriaceae bacterium | reverse complement strand
TGGGGGGGCTGGCTCCCCGGCTGGGTCCCCCCCCCCCCGCGGCCGCGGCTCCTAGCCCGCCTTCTTCTTCTTGGCCGGGGCCTCGCCCTGCTCCTCCGCACGGCGCTTCTTGGCCGCCTCGACGCTGGCGCGCAGCGCGGCCACCAGGTCGACGACCTCGGCCTCCTGGGGCGCCTCGGTGGACTCCTCGGGCATCGGCGCGCCCGTGAGCTTCGACTGCACGACCGCCTCCAACGCCTCCCGGTAGGAGTCGGTGAAGTCCTCGGGCTTGAACTCGCCGGTCATCTGGTCGATGAACATCGTGGCCATGCCCACCTCGGCGTCGGAGACCTTCACGTCCGACGGCGGGGCGGCGAACGTCGCGTCTCGCACCTCGTCGGGCCACAGCATGGTCTGCAGCACCAGCACCTCGTCGACGACCCGCACCAGCGCGATCGCCTCCCGGGAGCGCAGCGCCACCTTCACCACCGCGGCCTTGCCGGCCTGGGCGAGCGCGTCGCGCAGCAGCACATACGGCTTCTGGCCCGGGCCGTCGGCCTCCAGGTAGTACGGCTTGTCGAACATGATCGGGTCGATCGTGGTGGCGTCCACGAACTGCACCACCTCGACCGATTTCGTGGTCGTCAGCGGCAGCGCCTCGAAGTCCGCCTTCTCCAGGATCGCCATGCGGCCGTCCCCGGCCTCGTACCCCTTGGCGATGTCGGCGAACTCGACCTCCTCGCCGCACTTCTCGCACACCCGCTTGTACTTGATGCGGCCGCCGTCCTCGGCGTGGATCTGCCGGAAGCTGAGGTCCTTCTCCTCCGTCGCTCCGTACACCTTGACCGGGATCGTGACGAGGCCGAAGGAGATCGCGCCCTTCCAGATGCTGCGTGGCATGCGCCCCAGTCTTGCCCACCCGGAGCCGGGTGGCCAGCCTCCGTCAACCCCCGAGCAGGGTGCCGGCCTCCTCGGGGCCGAACCACAGCAGCTCGTGCTCGGCGAGCAGCCGCTGCACCTCGGGCAGCTCCCAGGCGGCATCGACGGTCATCCCCGCAGCCGCGGCGCGGGCGGCGGCCACGGCCTCGGCGGCGTCGTCGCCGTCGGCGAACACCGCCGTCAGCCCGCTGAGCGCGGGCACCGTGCACTCACCCAGCGACCCCTCCGGGTCGGCCGCGTACGGCTCGGGCGACACCACGACCAGCCGCCGGCCGGTGTCGATGAGGGCGGCGAGACCGGCCAGCTGCAGCGCGGTGCGCTCGGCCTCCTCGTCGTCGGCGGCGCTGAGCCCGAACGTCTCCAGCAGCAGAGGCGTCGCCGCGTACGCCAGCACCGGCCCCGCCACGCCCTGGCCGGCCACCAGCGCGGCGAGGGTGTCGGCCGACACCGGCGCGAGCGCGACCATCAGCGACGCCCGCCGTCGAGGCGGCGCAGCTCGGCGGTGATCCCGTCGACCAGCGCCGTCACCGGCGCCGGGGCGGCCACCCCGAAGCACACCCGGCCGTTGTACGAGGTGACCGAGACCGTGACGTCCTGCGAGTCGGCCAGACCCAGCAGCGGGTACGAGGAGTGCAGCTCCCAGGCACCGAGATAGCGCGGCCGCCGCGGGCCCGGCGCGTTCCCCACGTACACGTCGTGCGCGCGCCCGGCGGTCACCGTGCGGGCTCCCAGCGCGTGCAGCGTGGCCGGGGCGAAGCCGATCAGCCGCGTCAGCTGATCGGCACCGACCGTGTAGCCGGAGTCGATGCGGGAGCGGGTCAGCGACGCGATCTGGTCGATCCGGCTCTGCGGGGAGGTCGTCCTCACCGGCAGGGTGACGAACTGCGGCGCCACCTGGCAGCCGACCGCCGTCACGGCGTCCCCGCGCTGCTCCACCGCCAGCGGCACCAGGGCGACCACGTCGGAGGGCTCCGACCCGAGCTGCGTCTGCCACTGCCGCAGGCCCGCGGTGACGAGACCGCAGATCACGTCGTGCGTGGTGCAGCCGGCCGCGTCGCGTACGCGGTCGATGGCGGCGAGCTGCACCAGGGCGCCCCCGGCGTACCGGGTGGTCGGCGCCACCGGCTCCTGGCGGAGCACGCCGGGGAGGCGCTGCTGCTGGAGGAAGTCGACACCCTGGCCGACGCCACGGGCGACGCGCGCACCGAGCCGGCCGAGCATGCCGACCGGGTCCTGCAGGCCGGACATCACGCCGGAGACGATCTCGTCCTGGGCGTCTGGCTCCGGCGACGGGGTCCACGGCGCGGGCTCCGGCCGTTCCGGCTGGCGGTCCTCGTCGTAGAGCTCGTGCAGCAGGTGCACGTGGGAGATCCCGTCCACGTACGCCGGGTGCGCCCGGCTCACGATCGCCACCTGACCGCCGACGAGGCCGTCGACCACCAGCAGGTCCCACTGCGGGTGCGCGGTGTCGAAGGGATGCGTGAGACCGTCGGCGACCAGGTCGGTGACCTGCGAGAGCGTGCCCGGCGCCGGGAGCGAGAACGCCCGGACGTGGCGCCGCACGTCGAAGTCCACGTCGTCGACCCAGTCCAGACCCGCGACCGTCTCGCGGACGCGCTGGCGGAAGCGGGGCGCGTACGGGAGGCGGTCGAGCACCCGGTCGGCCACCTCGTCGACCCCCAGGCGAGCGTCCGGGGCGGGCCGGTCGAAGACGTCCACGGACACCAGGTGCCACGGCGACCCCTGCACGCCGCGCGACAGGGTCGCGATCTCGGTCTGGGTCAACGGGTCGGCCATCGCTCCTCCTTGGTCAGGGCGGTCCAACCCTACTCAGCCCCGGGCCCCCGAGGCCTCCGGGGAGCCTGGCAGGATGGCAGGCATGAGACGAGTCCTGGTGATGATCGCGGTGCTGGCGTGGACGCTGACCGGGTGCGGGAGCCCGGCCAAGGCGGCGCCGGTGAGCATCCCCGTGACGCTGGCCGCCGGTGGCGCCAACCCCTCGGGCGGCCGGTGCGAGGCGAAGCTGGGCGCCACCGTGACGGTGACCGTCACCTCCGACCGCGACGACGAGATCCACGTCCACGGCTACGACGTCTCGCTGCCGGTGAAGGCGGGGCAGACGGCGACAGCGACCTTCACGGCCGACAAGACCGGCCGGTACGAGGTGGAGGCGCACCACCCGGCGCTGCTCATCTGCACCCTCGATGTCCGCTGAGGCGCTGCTCCTCCCTCTCCACGGCATCGGTAGCCGCCGGGACCTGCCGCTGCCGTTCGGGCTGGTCCTGCTGGGGTCGGCGATCGTCCTCGTCGTCACCTTCTGGCTGCTGGCGAAGGCCTGGCGTGAGCCCCGGTACGCCGGCCTGCGCGGCCGCCCGCTGCCACGGCTGACCGCCCTGGTGCGCCACCCGGTGGTCGCCTGGACCGCCCGGGTGCTGGTGCTGCTCGTCGCGGGGTGGCTCGCCCTGGCTCTGGTCGCGGGCCCAGACCGCATCATCAACCCCGTCTTCGGCTGGGTGTTCGTCGTCACCTGGGTGGGGCTGGTCCCGGTCTCCCTGCTGGCCGGCCCCGTCTGGTCCGCGCTCCACCCGGTGCGTACGGTGCTGCGCTCGCCCCTCGACCCGGAACCTGGGGCGGGCGTCTGGCCGGCGGCGCTGGGGATCGTCGCGTTCTCGTGGCTGGAGCTGGTGGAGCCGGGACGCACCAGCCTAGGCGTGCTGCGCGGCTGGGTCGTCGCGTGGTTGGTCGTCGTGGTCGGCGGGTCGCTGGTGCGGCGGGCGTGGGTCGGTTCGGCCGATCCCTTCGACGCGTACGCACGCCTGGTCTCCCGCCTCTCGCCCCTGCAGCGCGCCCCCGAGGGGCTCCGCCTGGCGAACCCGCTGCGCGGGCTGCTCCACGAGGACCTGCCCCGCTGGTCGGCGGCCCTGGCCTGCGCCCTGCTCGCGGGCACCGCGTTCGACAGCTTCGGCTCCACGACGGTGTGGGTACGGGCCGTGCAGGCCTCCACGGCCCCCCGCGAGCTGTGGGGCACGGCGGGGCTGCTCGGGTCCCTCCTCGTCGTGGCCGGCACGTACGTGGCGGCGTGCGCGGCGATGCGGCCCCACCTGCGCGCTCCCCTGTCACTGCCCCGGCTGGCCGACGCCATGGCCGTGGGCCTGGTGCCGATCGTCGTCGGGTACGCCCTCGGGCATTACCTGACCCTGCTGGTCATCGAGGGCCAGCGGACGGTGATCCAGCTCAGCGACCCGCTCGGGCGGGGCTGGGACGTGCTGGGCACCGCCGAGCGCGGTGTGGTCGCCACGTTCCTCACCTACCCGACCGTGACCGCCCTGCTCCAGCTGCTGTTCATCCTCGGCGGCCACGTCGTGGGCGTGGTCGCGGCCCACGACCGGGCGGTCGCCCTGCTGCGGCCCGAGCGCGCAGTCCGGGCGCAGGTGCCGATGCTGGCCGTGATGGTGCTGTACACCGTCGGCGGCCTGGTGCTGCTCTTCTCGCCCTGACCCCAGCCCGCTACCCCCCGGTCGGGCCGGAAGTTGTCCACAGATCTGCTGCGGGGACGGCTCCTGGCCGTCTGGGTGTCAGACCGGTGGTGGACGCTGTGGCCATGCCCCCGTTCTCCGTGCCCCAGCAGACCGCGATCCTCGACACGTGCCCGGCCCAGGACCCGCCGCGGCTCACGGTGCGCCGGCTGGTGATCCCGTACGGTGTCCCCGCCCACAGCTGGGACGAGGTGACCGGCGGCCCGCCGGACCCGCACCCCGCCGGGCAGCCCGCTCTCCCGATCCTGGAGGACGACCCGGTCGTCGAGGAGTGCGGCCCTGTCCCACCCGCGGTCAGGGGCGCCGCCGTGCTGCTGAGCCGCACGCTGGTCGAGGCGCTGCGTGGCCTGCGCCCGCCGCAGCAGCTGGCCCGGTGGTTCGAGGAGGACGCACTCACCGTGATCATCGACCGGGCCCGGGCCGACCGTCACCAGCCCCCGGTCGTGCTCGCCTCGGTGCGGGTGCAGATGCCTCACCCGGAGGCGGCCGAGGTCTCCCTCCGGCTCTCCCGGGGCCAGCGCTCGGGAGCGGCCGCCATGCGCCTGCAGCGCGAGTCGGGGAGGTGGTACGTCAGCGACCTGATCGTGCTGCCGGGCTGAGGCTGCTGCTCGTGCGGCACGGGCAGGGGCCTCCCGCGCCGGGGCCTCGGAGCAGCCGGGGCCCACCCCGCCAGGGCCGGTTCGCCCGGGGCGCGCTCCAGACGTACCGAGGGCCGACCCCGGTGACACCCGGGGGCCGGCCCATCAGTCGAGCTGAGAACCGCTGGTCAGCGGCGCTTCTTGTTCCGACGCCCGGCGGTGCCCGGGCGGCCGGCGCTCTTGCGCTGCCCCGCCGGGGTGATCGCGGGAGCGGGGCCGTCCTTCTCCGCAGCGGCCGGCCGCGCCGGTGCCTTGGCCGGCGCCTTCGACCTCGGCTCGGCGGTCGCCGGCGTGGCCTCCGGGGCCTCGGTCTCGGCGTCGTCCGTCGAGCTCTCAGCCACGACCGGCGTCCGCTCCCCCGCGGCGGCCTTCGGCCCGGTCGTCCCGGCCGAGGTCGGCGCCTCGGCGGTGGTGGTGGCCTCCGCAGGGCTCGCCGCCGCCCCAACGGCACCCTTCCGGCGCGGCTTCTTGCTCTTGGCGGCGGCGGGCTCTGCGTCGGTGAGGCCCTGGGAACCGATCTTCAGCTGTCGTCGGGCCGCGGCGGCCTCGGCCTCGAGCTCGGCGTCCCGGTAGCGCTTGACCGCACCCACCACGTCCAGCCCGGCGCCGTCGGCACCCAGGACGGGGGCGGCCTGCGGCACGGCCTCGACCTCGAGGTTGTAGAGGTAGCCGACGACCTCCTCCATGAATGACTCCATCATGGCGTTGAACATGTCGCCCCCCTCACGCTGGTACTCGACCAGCGGGTCCCGCTGCGCCATCGCGCGCAGGCCGATGCCCTCGCGGAGGTAGTCCATCTCGTACAGGTGCTCACGCCACTTGCGGTCGAGCACGGTCAGCAGCACGCGCCGCTCCAGCTCGCGCATCACCTCGGGCGTCAGCGCCTCCTCGCGGTCGTCGTACGCGTTCTGGGCGTCGGCGACGAAGTCCTCGACCAGCTGCTCCTGGGTCAGCGAGGTCCCCTTGTAGTCGGCGACGTCCAGACCCACCGGGTACAGCGTCTTCATGTGCGACCAGAGCTGGTCGAGGTCCCAGTCCTCCTCGAACCCCTCGGTCATGCCCTGCACGTACTGGGTGACGACCTTCGTCACCGTGCGCCGCAGCTGCTCCTCGACGTCGGCGCCCTCCAGCACCTGCCGGCGGTCGGCGTAGATCGCGTGCCGCTGGCGGTTCATCACGTCGTCGTACTTGAGGACGTTCTTGCGCATCTCGAAGTTCTGCGCCTCGACCTGCTCCTGGGCGCCCTGGATCATCTTGGTGATCCGCTTGTCCTCGATCGGCACGTCGTCGGGAACCTTGAGCGCCCGCATGAACCAGTCGACCATCTCGCCCTTGAACAGGCGCATCAGGTCGTCGCCCAGCGACAGGTAGAAGCGGCTCTCGCCCGGGTCGCCCTGACGGCCGGAGCGACCGCGCAGCTGGTTGTCGATGCGCCGCGACTCGTGACGCTCCGACCCGATCACGTACAGGCCGCCGGCCTCGACGACCTCCTCCTTCTCGGCGTCCACCTGCTCGGTGATCTCGTCGAAGGTCTCGCCCCAGGCCGCTTCGTACGCCTCGGAGTCCTCCACCGGGTCCAGGCCGCGCTCGCGCAGCACCGCGTCGGTGAGGAACTCCGGGTTGCCGCCGAGGATGATGTCGGTGCCGCGGCCGGCCATGTTGGTCGCGACCGTCACGGCGCCCTTGCGCCCGGCCAGCGCGATGACCGCGGCCTCACGGGCGTGCTGCTTGGCGTTCAGCACCTCGTGCGGGATGCCCTCGGCGACCAGCATCTTCGACAACCGCTCCGACTTGGCGACCGAGGCGGTGCCGATGAGGATCGGCTGCCCCTCCTCGTGGCGCTCCACCACATCGGCCACGATGGCGTCGAACTTGGCGTCCTCGGTGCGGTAGATCAGGTCGCGCTGGTCGACGCGCACCATCGCCTTGTTCGTCGGGATCGGCACCACGCCGAGGCCGTAGATCTTCTGGAACTCCGACTCCTCGGTCTTCGCGGTTCCCGTCATGCCGGCGAGCTTGTCGTACATGCGGAAGTAGTTCTGGAGCGTGATCGTCGCGAGGGTCTGGTACTCCTCCTTGATCTGCACGTTCTCCTTCGCCTCGAGCGCCTGGTGCAGGCCCTCGTTGTAGCGGCGGCCGACCAGGGTGCGGCCGGTGTGCTCGTCGACGATCAGCACCTCGCCGTCCATGACGACGTAGTCCTTGTCGCGCTTGAACAGCTCCTTGGCCTTGATGGCGTTGCTCAGGTACGAGATCAGAGGCGTGTTCGCCGACTCGTACAGGTTCTGGATCCCCAGCCGGTCCTCGACGAACTCGATGCCGTCCTCGAGGATCGACACGGTGCGCTTGGTCTCGTCGACCTCGTAGTGCTTGTCCTTGACCAGGCGGGCCGACAGGCGGGCGAACTCGGGGTACCACTGGCTCATGTCCTCCGAGGGGCCGGAGATGATGAGCGGCGTACGGGCCTCGTCGACCAGGATCGAGTCGACCTCGTCGACGATCGCGAAGTAGTGCCCGCGCTGCACGCAGTCGCCGAGCGACAGCGCCATGTTGTCGCGCAGGTAGTCGAAGCCGAACTCGTTGTTGGTGCCGTAGGTGATGTCGGCCTGGTACGCGGCCCGGCGGGCCGCGGGGTCCATGTGGGCCAGGATCGCGCCGACCTCGAGGCCGAGGAAGTGGTGGATGCGGCCCATCTGCTCCGACTGGAACTGCGCCAGGTAGTCGTTGACGGTCACGATGTGCACGCCCTTGCCGGTGAGCGCGTTGAGGTAGCTGGGCAGTACACCGACCAGGGTCTTTCCCTCACCAGTCTTCATCTCGGCGATCTTGCACTGGTGCAGCGCCGCCCCGCCCATGATCTGCACGTCGAAGTGGCGCTTGCCGAGCACGCGCTGCGTGGCCTCGCGCACCGTCGCGAAGGCCTCGGGCAGCAGCGAGTCGAGGGACTCCCCGTTCTCGTGGCGCTCCTTGAGGTCGCCGGTCTGCGCCTTGAGCTCGTCGTCGGACATCGAGACGTAGTCGTCCTCGATCGAGTTGACCTGCCGGGCGATCGCCTCCAGCCGCTTGATCTCGCGACCTTCACCGATGTGCAGCATCCTGTCGAGAAGACCCACGCCGGATTCTCACTTCCTCCCCGCCCGTCGCGGGGTCCGGACCATCCTAGTGGGCCCGGCGACCGCTGCCGCCGTGGCCCGGCGCGGCTCAGGCGTGCGTACGCCGCAGCGCGGGCGCGAGGTCTCCCCGGCCGGTCACGTCGACCGACCGTAGCCCCAGCCACGACGCCATCGTCTGCAGCTCCGCCGCCAGCTCGGCCGCCACCCGGTCGTCGTCCACCGCCGCGGACGGCTCGCGCCAGGCCGCCTGCACCCGCAGCACGCCGGCACGCCGGTCCGCCTTCAGGTCGACGCGGGCCACGATCGCCTCCCCCAGGCAGAACAGGTACACGTAGTACCCGAAGCGGCGCTGCGGCTCTGGCACGTAGATCTCGATGCGGTAGTCCACCCCGAACAGGGCCTCCAGCCGCCGCCGCTCGAAGACCAGGGAGTCGAAGGGGCTCACCAGGGCCCGTCCGGCGACCTGCCGGGGCCGGCGCGCGATCACGTCCAGGTACGCCGTGTCGGTCCACCCCGTGACGGCGACCTGCTCCACCTCGCCGGTGGCCACCATCGAGGTGAGGGCGTCACGCGTGGCCGCCGCCGGCATCCGGAAGTAGTCGGCGATGCAGCGCACGCTCCCGACGCCGAGAGCGCGCACCGCGCGCCGGACGAGCACCAGATCGGCCTCCGCCGGCGTCAGGTCGGGAGCCTGGACCACCGCGGCGGGCAGCACACGCTCCGGGATCGCGTACACGCGCTCGAACTGGCTGTTGCGTCGCGCGGACGTGATCCGCCCGGCCCACAGCAGCCACTCCAGGGCCGTCTTCACCGCGCTCCAGTTCCACCCCCAGTGGTCGCGGGTGCGCTCCTCGTCGTGCTCGATCTGCCGCGCGGTGAGCCCCCGCGGGGCGGCGGCCACGTCGGCGTACACGCGTTCCACCAGGCCGGGGTGCTCGCGCTGCATCCTCTGCATGCGCCCCCACGCCTCGTCGGCGGCCTTGGCCATGCGGTGCCGGAGCGCCGGCTGCAGCCGCACGTCGATCAGGCTGGCGGCGTGCCCCCAGTACTCGAAGAGCCGCCGCGGCGGCTGGGAGAAGCAGCGGTCGAGCAGGGCGGTGTCGTACGGGCCGAGCCGGCTGTACAAGGGCAGGTAGTGCGCCCGTTCCACGACGTTGATGGTGTCGATCTGCAGCTGGGCCAGACGGTCGATCTCGGCCTGCACCTGACGGATCCCCACGGGCCTGTCGCGGGCCCGCCCGAAACCCTGCGCGGCGAGGGCCACCCGGCGTGCCTGGGCGAGGGTGAGCGTCGGCATGCGCGGCAGCCTAGCCCTGGCAGCCGTCGGCCCGGCCCACACAGAGGCGGGCCGGGCCGAGGCGGATCAGTGCGCCGGTGCGGTCTGGTCGACGTCGAGGTGGATGACGCCGTAGTCGTACGCCTTGCGGCGGTAGACGACGCTCGGCTTGCGGGACTCGGCGTCGACGTAGAGGAAGAAGTCGTGACCAACCAGCTCCATCTCGTCCAGCGCCTGCGCCAGCGTGAGCGGCGCGGTGCTGAAGTGCTTCTCGCGCACGACGAGCGGACCATCGCCGTGAACCTCGAGGCCGGCGACGTGACGGACATCCTCCCCCTCCTCCTCCGGCACGGGCAGCAGCTCGGGGCTGATCTGCTCACCGTGCTTGATCGACTGCGCGCCTCGCAGCCCGCGGTGCATCTTGCGCCGGTCGGCGGCTCGCAGCAGCTGCGACTTGAGGCGGTCCAGCGCGTGCTCGAACGCCACCGTCTTGTCGTCGGCGCAGGCCTCGGCCCGCACGACGGGCCCCTTGCCGACCAGGGTGATCTCGACGCGGACGGCCTGGTCAGGCTGCCGGGTCTCGGAGCAGACCACCATGACCTCGCTGCGGATGATCCGGTCGCGGATCTTCTCGAGGGAGTTCATCCGTTCGGAGACCTGCTCGCGGAAGGCGTCGGTCAGGTGGCACCGACGGGATGTGACGACAACGTCCATGTGTCCTCCTTCACACCGCGTGCGGCAACCGGGCTGCTCCCGGCCGCGAGAAGCACGAAGCACCCCTGCCCACGACTGGGCCGGTGACCCTGGATCGTGCGGCAGGAGGTGCCATGCACGGAGGTTACTCCTCCTCTGGCCGGCGCGCCGGGGGTCCGGCGAAGTGCCGAAGTTCTCAGTGTCCGCACAGATCTGGCGCGGGGTCTTCAGCGACCGCCCGCCCCCGGGTGCGGGGCTCGGCGGCGGATCGACGCAGCAGGGTCCCGGCGACGGTCGCTCCTCCGAGCAGCCCCCCTCCGGCGGCGCGGACGGCGCGGCAGGCCTCGGCCATGGTGGCGCCGGTGGTGACGATGTCGTCCACCACCACCACGGGCAGCCGTCCGGGCCGAGCGCCGAGAGCTCCGCGCAGGTTCTGCCACCGCTCCTGCGACGTGAGGTGTGACTGGTCCCCCACCGCGCGGGTGTGGTGGAGAGCGCGGGTGACCCCCACCTCGAGGCCCGCCGCGGCAAGACGGCGGGCGGCATGGCGGGCAAGGAGCAGCACGGAGTCGTACCCGCGGTCGCGGAGGGTGCGGGCCGTGGACGGCACCGGCGCCAGTTGCAGACGGCCGGTGCCGGCGCCCTCGGCCAGCACCAGGCCGGCGACGGAACGCGCCAGGGCATCACCGAGGACGCCCGTCGCGGTGCGGGCACCCCGCTCCTTGTGGGCCGTCACCAGCTCGCGCAGCCGCCCGCCGTACGTGCCCGCGCTCCAGACCGCCGGCCAGTCGTCGAGGTCACGCCGCTGCGGGCCGACGACTCCCCCGCCGACCGCCTCCGAGCATCCCTGGCAGACCCCGCTCCCCGGCGTGCCGCACCCGGGGCAGGCGCCGCCGAGCAGCAGGTCACCCGCCGTCGAGAGCCAGGCCCGCAGATCCACGCCGCCAGTCTGCCGCTGTGCCCTGGCAGGCCGGGGCAGGGGACCCGTGCTTGTGGACCGCCCTCGGAGCCGCCTGCTCCTGTGGACAGGCAGGGACGACGCCGGACGACCCGTACGGAGTACGGCCGGATCAACCGGGATAGGCGGGCAGGCGCAGAGCCGGTGCATCTCCTGCTCCCGGGACCTGGGGCGTCACCCACCGGAAGCCGCCCTGGTACAGCCAGACGACTCCGGTCGAGTCCCCCACCGCCTTGCGGGAGGCACTGCGCGGGCTGGTGGCCAGAGTGACGGCGCTCCAGGTGTCGGCGAGCCCGACCTCCCGCACGGAGACACCGGCGATGTCCACCTCGACCACCGCCGGCCGGTCGCGGCCGACCAGTACGGTCAGGCTGGTCCCCGAGCTCCACCCCACGTCCTGCACCGGGTCGACCGAACCCGAGTCCCGCCGTAGCGGCACCTTCTGCCACCCGGACCACTCCCCGCTCGGCTCGGCCCGGAGCAGCACCAGCTCTCGCTGCCCGTTGGTCTCCACGACCACCGCCATCCGACCGCCGTCGGGAGAGATGCGGAAGGCCACCACGCTCCGCCCGCTGAGGCTGGGGATGGGCACCGGCACCGCACGACCCTTCTCCACGCGTGTCAGCTGCCCGTTCGAGGTCATCACCCACAGGTCGCCGGTCGCCGAGAACTGCGGCCGCAGCAGGCTGGCGGGGTGGCTCAGCACGACGTGAGCCCCGGCCCCGTCGACAGGCCCCCTGACCACGTCCTGACCCGCGGCGGTCCGCACCACCATGGCGGCCTCCAGCCCGTCCACGCTCACGGCGAGGGCGCTGGCCTCCCACGTCTTCGTGCCGAAGTCACCGGCGACCACGCGGGGAGCCTCGGTGCTGGCGTCGGACACCCGCACCAGGTGGTTCTTCTGCAGCGCAAACAGCTGCGTGCTCAGGCTGTTCACCGGGTCGAGCTGGTCGGCCACCGACAGCGGCACGGTGCCGTCGGCCCGTTGCCCCTCGACCGAGACCGGGACGCCGTCGACCACCAGCCGGAACCCGTCGATGCCGGGCAGCTGGCGCAGCGAGGCAGCCACCTGGGCGGCGAACAGCATCCGGCCCTCAGGCGACGCCGGGGCGCTGGTCAACGGCACGAGGACCGTCGGCCCCCCGCTGACCGGGCCCGCCAGTGCGGCCTGCTCAGGCACCAGGGAGGTCACCCCCGGAGCGAGCCATGCGGACGGTCCGCTCAGCAGCAGGGAGAGCACGGCACCAGGTGTCCGGTTGCCCTGCGCCACGTACCGAGGGTCCGGCACCAGCCGTCGCCCTGGCCCGTCGAGGTAGAAGACGTCGGTCCTGACGTAGGACGTCGCGAACAGGTAGCGGGAGATCCAGATGCCGGCAGGTGGGGTCGAGATGCGCCACTGGCCCGCGCTGGTCTGCACCAAGCCGAAGTCCAGGGTTCGCAGCTCGGCCGGGGTCGCCGCGTACGCACCGTCCGGCCCGACCCTCCCGATCACGGTGACGGGGGCGTCAGGCGTGGCGGTCGGGGGGGCGGCGTCGGCATAGACGGTGACGCTGGCCTCGGGTCGCCACGCCGCGGCCGCCTCCGGCGTCAGGTACCGCCGCGCGGCCGCGTACCCGGGCTGGTAGGTCGCCATGGCGTGCAGGAAGCCCTCGACGATCAGCGCCGGGGAGGCGCCCTCGGCG
>CAKZHP010000089.1 GCA_936924635.1 uncultured Propionibacteriaceae bacterium | reverse complement strand
CCGCGGGAAGGGGCGGCGGCTGCGGTCGCGGCCGGGTCGTCGACTGCCTGCCAGCGCACCGCTGACGACAGCGGCCGCCGCCAGGACGTAGACGGCCGTCTGCGGCGTGGTGCCCAGTCGCGCCGCCGGGGTGAGCGTGGTGCGCAGCGGGAGCGAGGCGATGAGCTCCTCATCGGTGAACAGACCGGTCCGCGCCACGACCGTCCCGTCCGGCATGATCATCGCGCTGACGCCCACGGTGGAGACCTGGACGGTCGACCTGCCGTGCTCCACCGCCCGGAAGCGGGACATCGCCAGCTGCTGGGTCGACTCCGGGGTGCGCCCGAACGAGGCGTTGTTGGTCGGGATGACGATCAGCTCTGCCCCGTCGAGGACCCCTTCGCGGATGAGGTCTGCGTAGGCGACCTCGAAGCAGATCCCGGTGGCCAGGCGCACGTCACGTCCGAGCGCGTCGATCCACACGTCCATGACGGCGGGGTCGCCGCCGGCTGCCATGTCCGTGGCGACCCGGTCGACGAGCGGAGTGAGCTGGCGGAAGAATGCGCGGAAGGGGACGTACTCCCCGAAGGGGACCGGGTGCTGCTTGGCGTAGGCGTCGCCACTCCCCGCACCGGCGGTCCAGGAAATGATCTCGTTGTAGCGGATGTCCTGCCCGTCGGGGAACCGCTGGGTTCCCAGCAGCAGTGGGGCGCCGACCGCTGCGGCGGCGCGGTCCACGGTCGAAGCCTGCGCCAGGTCGGTGCGGGGGTCGATGTCGGCGGCACTCTCCGGCCACACCACCAGGTCCAGCTTGCGCCTTCCGGCGGTCGCCGCGAGCCGCTCGGTGCCTTGGGCGTGGTTGGCCGTGACGTCGCGGGCCTGCTCGGCCCAGTCGGCGCCCTGCTGCGGGACGTTGCCCTGGACGGCGCCGACCAGCAGTGAGCCGTTCTCCGGGCCGGCTGTCAGGGGAAGCCGGCCCGGGGCGCCGGCCAGGAGCACCGCGGCGAGCAGCGCCCGAGTCGCGGCGATAACCGCGGTGCGGCGCAGGTACTGCAGCGCCAGCGCGATTAGCGCCCCCGTCACGGCGACGAACGCGGAGACCAGGACCTCCCCTCCGTAGGGCGCGAGACGTAGCAGGGGCGCCTCGGTCTGGGAGAACGCCAGGAAGCCCCACGGGAAGCCCCCGAAAGGCCAGGAGCCGCGGACCTGCTCGATGGCGACCCACAGCACGGCTGCGGTGACCGCCTGGGCCAGCGGGCGACCGGTGAGCCAGACGGCCCTGCGCGCGTAGGTCCACAGCGCGCCGAAGCCGGCGACGTACAGCGCCTGGACCACGCTGAGCGCGACCCACGGGAGCGCCGATCCGGTGGCCTGCACTGCCCAGTGGACCAGCGGCAAGAAGAAGGCCAGCCCCCAGACCAGGCCGATGCCTGCGGCGCGGACCAGTGACGCGCCGCGCATCGCGAGCAGCAGGCACGCCATGCCGGCGTAGGCCAGCGGCCACCATCCCCGGTCAGGAAACGCGAGACTCGTCGCCCAGCCACCCACGCCTGCTCCGACCAGCACCAGCCCCGGCGGCATGAGGCCAGGCAATGAGGCGCCACCGTTGCGGCGTCGCGCATTCACGCGCTCGACCTCCTGCCGGGGCGACCCGGCGCGGACACGAAGCTCCCCGCCGGCCGTACGGGCTGGACCGGGCCGCGTGTCCGACAAGGAAGGCCGTTCGGGCCCCGTGCTCACCCGGCGCCTCCCGATGGGTCGTCACGCACCTGCCGGGCGCACATCGGCGTCGGCCGGTCCTCAGACGCCGGCATAGGAATGCAGGCCCGTGATGAACAGGTTGACGCCGACGAAGTTGAACCAGAAGGCGGCGTACCCGGCCAGGGCCAGCCACCCGGCCTTCCTGCCGCGCCACCCGGCGGTGGACTGTGCGTGCAGGTAGGCGGCGTACAGCACCCAGGTGATGAAGGCCCAGGTCTCCTTGGGGTCCCAGCCCCAGTACCGGCCCCAGGAGTCCTCGGCCCAGATCGCGCCGGCCAGCACGGCGAACGTCCACACCGGGAAGGCGAACAGGTGGGCGGTGTGGGCGAGGCGCTCCAGGGTGGCGGCAGCCGGCAGCCGGCCGGCGTAGCCGCGGGTCGCCTGCCCGCCGGCGTCGCGCGCGTCGGCGCGTCGGCGCAGTAGGTACAGGCCGGTTGCGGCGGCGCCGACGGTGAAGACGCCACCGGCGATGATCGCCGCCGCGACGTGGATGACCAACCAGTACGAGTTCAGCGCCGGGACCAGGTCCCCGGCGGGGGTGTAGAGCACCGTCACGGCCAGGCCCAGGCACAAGGTGACCAGAGCGAGGACCCACACACCCAGGTCACGCACCGGCTGGCGGCGGCGCAGGAACACCAGGTAGGCGGACGTGGCGGCCAGTGTGGCGGCGGTCGTGAACTCATACATGTTGCCCCACGGCACCCGGCCCGCCGCGAGGCCCCGGGAGACGACTCCGGCCAGGTGCAGCGCGAACGCGAGCGTGGTCAAGGCGGCCGCGATCCGCTCCGTGCGACGCGCGGCTGCATCGCGGATCGCGGGCCGGGCCCCAGCGGTCGGCGGCTGCGGGTCGCGAACGGCGGCATGGGCGCCGGCGGCGACCGCCTCGAGGCGAGGCGCGTCCTCAGGCACCGGGTGCGACCGGCGGGCCGCCTGGTAGGCGTAGGCGAGCATCGCCAACGCATAGACCGCGATGGCGCTGTAGATGAGCCGGTCGCTCAGCTCGGCCAGGAGGTTGGGGGTGGGCATGTTCAGTCCTCTCGGTCGTGCGGGGAAGTGCCGCTGCCGCCCGGTTCGGCGCCCGGCAGGGCGGCGAGCAGCGACGAGAGCTCGCCGGGGACCGGCTCACGTCGGGTCAGTGCGTAGCTGGCTGCCTCGACAGTCGCGCCGCCGCCGCCAGCCGCTGCGGTGACACGGACCCAGACCCGGCGTCGGCGGACGGCCAGTGAGACCGTCAGGCCCAGCAGGAGGGCGACCGCGGCGACCAAGGAGAGCTCCTTGCCGGGGTCGTGGGCGATCTGGAAGTTTGCGAACCGCGAGACCGACTCGAACGTCAAGGTGCCCTGCCCGTCGGGCAACGTCATCGACTCACCGGGTCGCAGAGCGCGCGCGAACGGCTCGTCCCCGTCCATGACCTGGCTCAGATTGGTCTTGTCCAGGCGGAAGACCGACTGCGGTGCGCCGTCGCCCAGGCCGAGGTCACCGGTGTATGCGGTCAGCAGCAGCTGGGGATCGACCAGGTCCGGGTAGAGCGATCGAGGGCCGGCCGCGGGGTCGACGGAGGCGGTGGGCAGGAAGAACCCTTCGAACCCCAGCTGCGTCGGCTGCCCGTCCGGGACCTTGATCACGCCCTCGGAGGACAGGTTGCCGTCGAAGGGCACGAACACCACCGGCCCGGAGAACACCGTCTGACCGCGGCCATCGGTGACGCTGACCACCGGGGCGTAGCCGTGGCCGGTGAGGAACATCTTGGTGCCCTCCACCTGCAGCGGGTGGTTCACCTCGACGGTGACCTTCTCCGCGGCGCCGCCGGGGGTGCGCAGCACAGTCAGGTCGGCCTGGAAGTCCCGGGCGCTGCCGCGTTGGGGGCCGGCCGTCTCGAACCTGGCAGTGAAGTCGTCCAGCGTGACCGAGAACGGGCTCAGGCCCTCGGCGTCAGTCAAAGGCCCCGGGGTGAACTCGTCGTACTGCAGCCGCGTGTTCGTGAAGGAAGCACCCTCCACGACGATCACCCGCCCCTCGAAGCCGAAGAGCGACCCGATCGCGACGCCGAAGAGCAGGACCAGGAGTGACAGGTGGAACACCAGGTTGCCGGCCTCGCGCAGGTACCCCTTCTCCGCCCGCACGGAATCGTCCTCGACGACGACGCGGAACCTCCGGGCCCGCAGATGGGAGGCGGCTGCCTGCAGGATCTGCGCCCGCTCCGCGGCCACGGTCGCACGACGGTGGTCGTCCAGGCGCGCGAGGTTGGTCGGTGCCCGTGGGGGTTCGGCGCGCGCCGACTGCCACAGGCGCGCCGCGCGCGGCAGGACGCATCCAGTCATGGAGACCATGAGCAGCAGGTAGATCGCGGCGAACCAGGGCGAGGAGTACACCTCAAAGAACCCAAGCCGGTCCAACCACGGGCCCACCACCGGGTTGTCAGCCAGGAACCGGGTCACGGCGCCGGGGTCGAACGCGACCCCGCGCTGGGGAAGCAACGACCCGGGCACGGCAGCCAGGGCCAGCGCCAGCAACAGCAGCACTGCGGTCCGCATGGACGTCAGCGTCCGCCACGCCCACCGGGCCCATGCCAGCAGCCCCGGCCCCGTCGGGCGCGGTGGCACCGCCATCACCCCAGGGCGAGCCGCCTCCTCAAGACGGTCGCTGACCGCAGTGTCCTCGAGCGCGTCCTCGGCTGGCCGGGATGCCGTGGCCTCGGCGACGGCGTTACCGGGCCAGGCGCCGATTGATTCGGTCACCGGCCCGCAGACCCGGCTTCCCGCGCGTCGAGCATGTCATTGAGTACCGCGAGCTCGGCGGTCTGGGAGCTGACGATCGCCTGGGCCAGACGACGCACGTCCTGGTCCCCGACCAGGTCGAGGGCCGCCTGAGCCATCGCCACGCCGCCTTCGTGGTGCGCCACCATGAGCCGCAGGTACAGAACCTCAGCATCGACCCCTCCCGCCTGGGCGAGCCTGCCCAGGTCCTCATCACTCGCCATCCCGGGCATCACCGCGTCGGATCCCGGCCCCCCGGTCGCGTCAGCACCGTCGCCCATGGACCCCATGCCGGAGCCGGTCTCGCTCATCCACTGCATCGGAGCGGCCAGGCTGGCCTGCGGAAGGTCCCACTGCTCCAGCCAGCCGTACATCTGCCCAGCCTGCTGCTGCTGGGTCAGCATGATGTCCAGCGCCAGCGACCGGACCTCGGGATCCTCCGTGGCGTCACGCACCATCGTGGACATCTCCACCGCCTGGGCGTGGTGCGCCTGCATGTCGCGGGCGAACCCAGCCTCGGCTGACCCCTCGGCCGGCGAGACCCGCTCGCCTCCACTGGTGAGGGCCGAACCGGCGACCAGGCCGGCGACGCCCACCACGGCGGCCACCAAGATCACCACCGCAACGGTCGGGAACCTGCGTGCGCCAGCGCTCTCGCTCATCACGCGTCCACCCCACCCGTGCACGGCGCACCCGGCTCCGGTGTCTGCTCACCCTGCTGGTACTTGACCAGGAACTGCTCCAGGCGCGGGTCATCCGCGGTTCCCAGCGCCAGCTGGGTCCCCCAGGCGCTGGCCACCACCGGCTCCTCGGGCAGGCCATCGAACGGACTGAGCAGGACGTACGCGTTGCCCTCGGCCAGGTCGGCCAGCCGCTGCACCTGCTCGGCCGGCAGGTCCGAGCTGTAGGTGATCCACACGGCACCGTGCTCCAAAGAGTGCACCCCCAGCTCGTTGGCGATCGGCTCGGTGTACGTCCCGCAGTTGGCCCACACGCCCGCGTGGTCACCACCGACGGGCGGCGTCTGGTCGTACCGCACCGGCTGCTGGACATGGCTGGCCGACAGGTCACTGAAGGTCGCAACCCCTTCGATGTCGCCCGATGCTGCCTCAGTGACTTCGGCGGCGCGCCGCTGCTCGCCGACGAGCACGACAGCCGTCGCTCCGATGAGGACCCCGGCCACGAGCACGCTCGTGCCGGTGATGACCGCCGTGCGGCGGCGTTCGGCGCGCCGCTGCTGCTCGCGGATCTCGGCCAACCGGGCAGCGCGTTCGGCCGCTTCGTGCTTACGGGTTGCCATCAGTGGAGGCCTTTCGCTCGTCGACGTCGTTCACAGGACGGTGGTGTAGCCCGAGATCGTGGACTGCAGGCCTCGCATCAGGTGGTCCCACACCCCGGTGGCCAGCAGCAGACCGGTGGTGATGAGCATGACCGCACCAGCGCGTTTGATCCCCACGGTGTGCCCACGTGCCCACTGGGTCGCCGTCAGTGCCCGCCGCATGCCCAGACCGACCGCGATGAACGGGAGACCGAGCCCGGCGGCGTAGACCGCGGCCAGCGTCGCCCCGCGCCCGGCGCTGGCCTCGGTGAACGCCAAGGTCTGCACCGTGGCGAGGGTCGGGCCCAGGCACGGTGTCCAGCCCAGTCCGAAGGTGACCCCCATCAGCGGGGCGCCGACCAGGCCCGACTTGGGACGCAGCCGCGGCAGCAGCTGGCGCTGGGACCGGGGCAGCCAGCCGGCGAAGACCAGACCCATGACCACGACCACGACGCCCAGGACACGGGTGAGCACCGCTTGCGAGGACTGCAGCG
>CAKZHP010000088.1 GCA_936924635.1 uncultured Propionibacteriaceae bacterium | reverse complement strand
GGTCGGGCTCGATGGCCACGCCCCCGGCGCCGGGCACCATCGACCGCCGCGGCTCCAGGACCACCGGGCCGCTGACGGGCAGCGTGGCGCACCCGGCGAGCACGGTGGCCACGGCGAGCAGGGTCGTCACCCACCACGACCTCATCGCGACACCTCCAGCGAACGGTCGGGACGCGCCCAGCCCTCCGTGCGCGGTGACGGGGCGACCGGGAGCGGTGACCGGCTCATCGGCACCCCTTGCCGACGTGGCAGGGTGACGCGGAACTGCGCTCCGCCGCCGGGCTCGCCCCAGGCGTCGAGGTAGCCGCCGTGGAGACGGACGTCCTCCATCGAGATCGCCAGGCCCAGACCGGTGCCCCCCACCCGCCGGGCCCGGGCCGGGTCTGCTCGCCAGAAGCGGTGGAAGACGTTCTGGGCATCGGCGGGCTCGAAGCCTACGCCGTGGTCGCGGACCGTGATCGCCAGGGCCGTCTCGTTGACCGCGACGGCGACCTCGACGGGCCGCGACTCCCCGTGCTCGATGGCGTTGGTCAGCAGGTTGCGCAGCACCCGGCCCAGCCGGCGCGAGTCCACCTCGGCGGTCGCGTCCGCCGGGCTCCGTACCTCGACGGTGGACCCCTTGGTCGCGGCGAACGGACGCAGGGCCTCCACCTCGGTGCCCACGAGGCGGCCCACGTCGATCTCGTCCGCGGTGAGCTCGGCCGCACCGGCGTCGAAGCGCGAGATCTCCAGCAGGTCGGCCAGCAACGCCTCGAACCGGTCCAGCTCCTTGCGCATCAGCTCAGCGCTGCGCTCCTCCACCGGCGCCAGCTGGTCGCGGCCGTCGTAGATGAGGTCGGCAGCGAGCCTCACGGTCGTCAGCGGCGTACGCAGCTCGTGGGAGACGTCGGACACGAACCGTTGCTGCACCAGCGACAGCTCTTCCAGCTGCCGGATCCGGTGAGCCAGCTCCGAGGCCATGAAGTTCATGGAGACGGCGAGGCTGGCGAGGTCGTCGGTCCCCCGCACGCGCATGCGTTCGGTGAGCTCGCCCGAGGCGAGCCGTTCGGCCGACAGCCGCGCCGTGCGCACCGGCCCCATCACCTGCCGCGCCACCCAGTACGCGATCAGCGCGAGCGCAGCCATGGCCACCAGCCCCGTCGTCAGCAGCGCGGACTGCAGGATGCGCAACGTGCCCGCCTCCTGCGTCATCGGGAAGACGAAGTACGCCGGGTATCGCGCGGAGCTCGAGGCTCCGACCCGGGCCCCGACCACGAGACCCGGCACCGAGGGCCGGCCGTCGGTGTAGCGCACCTCGGCCGGGGACACGAACAGCGACTGGCCCTCGGTCTCGCCGGCGGCGGCCACCTGCGCGCGGAGGCGCTCCGGGATGCACGACGTGTCGAGGCCGGGCGTGAGGATGTCCGACACCGGCCCCTGGACCACGACGTGGTACTGGCCACCCACGGCTCCGCGTTGGACCGCGGCGAAAGCGACCCGGGTCAGGGCGTCGCCCGAGCCCGACTGGCCGCTGCTGGCGTCACGGAGCGCCTGCTCCATCGACTCCACCGCCGTCGACGCCTCCGCGAGCGCGGACGACCGCTTGCCGTTCTGGATGCCTGATGACGCCTGCTGCATCAGCAGCCACCCGCCCAGCAGGAGGACGATCACGGTGCCCGCCAGTGTGGTCGACACCACCCTCAGCGGCAGCGAGCCCCACCAGACACGGCTCGGCACGCGCAGCACCCGCAGGAACCGCGTCAGCACCGGGCGCCTAGTCAGCGTTGCTGCCCGCCTTGTAGCCGATGCCCCTCACCGTGACGACCAGCTCGGGCCGCTCCGGGTCGCGCTCGATCTTGGAGCGGAGCCGCTGGATGTGCACGTTGACGAGCCGGGTGTCGGCGGCGTGCCGGTACCCCCACACCTGCTCCAGAAGCTTCTCCCTGCTGAAGACCTGGGCCGGTTTCCGAGCCAGGGCCAGCAGCAGGTCGAACTCGAGGGGGGTGAGCGGGATCTGGGCCTTGTCGCGGCGGACCTCGTGGGCCGAGACGTCGATGACCAGGTCTCCCACCGGGATGATGTCGGAGTCCGACTCCGCGGGGAGGCGCCGCAGACGCGTGCGGACCCGAGCCACGAGCTCGCGCGGCTTGAACGGCTTCGGGACGTAGTCGTCGGCTCCGGCCTCCAGCCCGTCGACCACGTCGCCGGTCTCCGACTTGGCGGTCAGCATGACGATGGGCACGCCCGACTCGCTGCGGATGCGGCGGCACACCTCGACGCCGTCGGTGCCCGGAAGCATCAGGTCGAGCAGCACCAGGTCGGGCGACGCGGCGCGGAACTGCTCCAGGGCCTCGTCGCCGCTGGCGCACCAGACGGTGTCGAACCCCTCCTGCCGGAGCACCAGCTGCAACATCTCCGCCAGCGACGCGTCGTCGTCGACGACGAGGATCCGGTGCCGTGAACCTGCCTCTGCCACGTCCTACCTCCCGCGACGATGGTAGTCGCAGCGCCAACGCCATCGATCAGGTGTGCGGCGTACTCCGCGACGACGGCCGTCGTCGGCCGCCAGAGCCGCTCGGCGTCCGTACGGGATCAGCAGGGCGCTCACCGTGCCTTCGCCCGGCAGGCCGCGTACAGACGCCGGCCTCACCAGCTGCCGCCGCCACCCCCGCCGGCTCCGCCGCCGCCCCCGTCGAAGCCGGACCGCGGGCGGCCGCCGGACAAGCCCCCCGGGTCGACACCCTGGGAGCCGCCACGGTCGTTGGCGGGCTGGCCCCGGCCCGGCAGCGACGGCAGGTCGGCCGGGGTCTCGTACTTGGGATGGGTGGGCATCGACGTCTTCGAGGTGGCGTCGGGCCACTTGTCCCCGACGAGGACCTCCGTCTTGACCGACGTCAGCCTCTCGATGTGCTGGTCGAGGACGGGGCGCCAGTTGTCCTTGCCGGTCAGCAGGGTGTCCTTGACGAAGGCGCTGGCCTGCTTCAGCACGGCCTCGGCCCAGGCACACCGCTGGTAGCAGTGGTCGCCGGTGTCCGTGATCGCGTACCCCTTCACCGCCTCGGCACGCCCCGTGACGAGCTGCAGGATGGACTGGAAGACCGCCTGCTGCATCAGGGCGGGGTTCTCTACCCCGAGTCCGGCCGCACCCACGAGCTGCTTGAGCTCGGTGACGGCGGCATGCTGGTTGGGCAGCTGCTTCATGTAGGCGTCCGCGCCCGGACCCTTCCAGTGCGTCTGCTTGGTCCGCTTCTCGATGTCGGTCAGGATCGGGTCGATGGCCTTGTCCACGGCCTGCCAGGTGTCGGTGTAGACCTGGTGCAGGGTGACGGCCACGTTCTCGTGGGGCCGCACCGAGGAGGAGTAGGCGTCGTGCAACGTGGTGTACGCCTGGTTCATCGCGGAGATGATCTTCTCGCCCTGCTCCTGCAGCGTCTTCAGCTGCGCGGTGATCCGGGCGTTCTCGGGCGACAGGGGGTTGACGCCGGTGCGGGCCTTGCTCGCCAGCGCGTCGACCTGCTTACGGTCGTTGGTCGCGCACGTGTCCAGCGCCTGCCGGAGGGCCTTGAATGCGCCGGCGATCTCCGGGTCCAGGTTCTTCAGGGGTTCGGCCATCGGTCTCTCCTCACTGCATGGCAGCGGGTCGGCCGCTGCCACCGCCGGTGGTGGGGATGCGCTTGGCATCAGCCGTGTTCTGGTCCTCGGCGTCCTGGTAGTTGCCTGAGGCCGCCTGCAGCGCGTCGCTGATGGCCTGGAACTCCTTGCCACCGGCACGAGTCAGCGTCTTCAGCCGCTCCAGCAGCGAGCCGTACGGCGGGAACGCGTCCTTCATCATGCCGAAGTCGCTGCTGCTCGGGTGGAGCGCCGCGACCTTGTCCGTCACGCCGGACCCGAAGGTCTTCGCCGTCTCCGCCCAGTGCTTGGCCTCCTCGTGGAGCCCTTCGGGGGTCACCTCCACCGGCTGCTGGCTGGGGTCACCCTGCCCTGGCGCCCTGGATCCCCCTCCGGACCCGCCGACGCCGTCGATGCCACCCAGCACGCCGGCCCCAGGTCCCCCGGGTGAGCCGAGGCCGGGGGCCGACGGCGAGCCGAGGCTGGAAGCCGAGGGTGAACCGAGACCCGGTGCCGCGGCGCCCAGGTCCGGCGTGTGGTGCGACGGCACCGTCGCGAACGACGACGGCGCACCCGGGGTGGGCAGCGGGGACGCCGTGTGCCTGCCCAGGTCCTTCGGCGGAGTCAGGTCAGGAGACGTCCAGGACGAAGGGACAGACGGACGGCCGGACAGCGTGGACGGACTCGTGCCACGCTCGGGGGACCAGGCGTCGAGCGGGGGCCGCGGTGTGGTGTCCGTGGGCCGCGCGAAGGAGCTGGTGGCAGGTGTCGTGGACGAGGGGTTCCACGAGCTGCCCCCCGGCGAGAACCTGTCCGCGTCGAGGTCCGGTCCCGAGAGGTCCGTCGACGGTGGTGTGACGCCTGCGGCACGCGTACCGGAGAGCGGAAAGCCGCCAAGACCACCCGCGCCGCCTGGGAGACCGCTCCCGTGCAGACCGGCGCCAGGCACTCCGCCCAGACCACCCCCGCCGGCCCCGGCGCCGCCCGCGAGACCGGCACCGCCCCCAGACAGCCCTCCGGCTCCGGGACCACCAGCGAGGCCGACGCCAGCCGCAGCGGTACCGGCGGGCACGCCTCCGGGAGCACCACCGAGCCTGCCACCGGCAGCAGCAGCGGGACCTGCGGCCCCGCCTCCTCCACCCATCCCGGGAGCCATCATCATGGGCGCGCCCATCCCGCCGCGGTTGCTCTTCGCGCCGGAGGCGTCGTGGGGGTTGATCAGCGCCTCGTAGATGTCGAGGTCGGCGACCAGGTCGTCGGTGTCCGCGTTGTGACCGGTGACACCGGACTGCTGGACCCTGAGCTCGTGGGTAGGCCGCTCGTCGCGGGGCGTGCTCATCGAAGACCTTCCTGCCGACCCGAACCCTGGTGCAGAAGCGCCAGGGTCTCTTGCTGCAATGCCTCGAGCTCGACGGCCAGGCGCTCGTGATCGCCCGGCACGTACGTGGGGGGCACGAACGACGCGTACGCGTCCTGGTGCGCCTCCTGGACCGCGTCGCAGATCTCCGCGACCTTGGCGTCTGCCAGCCAGCCGTCGTCGAGCCAGACGGACTCGGTGGACCCATGCACCGACAGGTAGACCTGGACCATGTGGTTGCGGCTCGTCCCGTCCGCCCCGCGGCCCTCCCACCGCGCCGGCTCGGGCGCCTCGGGGCCGTGGTCGAGCCGAGCCGCCTTCTCCAGGACGTTCGTGGTGCGGTCGTGGATCTCCTGCAAGGTGTCCCAGCCGAGTGCCGAGCCCAGGGCGGTGGCGGGGGCGTCGGACGCCGGGAGAGCGAGGCCGGCACCCAGGGCGTTCGCGACGAGGAACGCCTCGTCGAACATCCTCGTCAGCGAGGTCCCGCGGGCCCGCTCGCGCCACCTGTTGGAGATGCGCACCTGCACGAGCCGGCGCCCGGCGTCGAGCCAGACCCGGACCGTGCCGCTGCTGTCGGAGAACCCGTCAGTGGCCTCCCCCGGGTCTGGCTCCGTGACGACAGGGCCGTCACCGAGGTCGTCATCGGCGGCGTGGTACGGAGCGGTCGTCTCGACCTCCAGGCCCTCCGCCTCCACCGGCGAGCCGCCGGTCCACATGCTCTCGCGCTCCCCTTGACTCGGCACCCGGTCAGTCTGGCACCGGGCCGGTTCACTCAGTTCAGCTCTGGCGAGCTGCTCCAGGTCGCGAAGTAGGACAGCGTCCCTCCCTGCCGGTGCAGCACGCGCTGCCACAGGTCGTCGCACGTGTCGCCGAAGATGTCGTCGTACTGCGCGGGCACCACGTGCCATGCTCCGCGGCGGAGCTCGGCGGCCAGCTGACCCGGCTCCCACCCCGCGTACCCCGCGTAGATCCGAAGGTCGCGGAACGCCCCTTGGACGATCTCGACGGGGGTGTCCAGATGGAGCAGGCCGACCTCGTGGAAGAGCCGCCGCCACCCGGGGGGCTCGGTCTCTCCGTCGACGAGGCTCGCGAGGCAGATCGCGCCGTTCGGGGAGACCGGACCACCGGCGTACAGCGAGCGTGGCTGGCTGACCTCTTCGGCCCACTGCGGCAGGACGCCTTCGAGGTCGACCGGGGAGAGGCGGTTCAGGACCACCCCGAGGGAGCCGGTCTCGTCATGGTCGAGGACCAGGACGACCGTCTGGTCGAACACCCCGTCGGCAAGGAGGACGCTCGCAACGAGGAGATCTCCCGCGACGGGGGGGCGCGTCTCGTCCACGGCGCCATCCTCTCACGCGGCGCGAAGACCTCCAGAGACGCTACGACCCCGACGCCGTGGGCGTCGGGGTCGAGTCACAGGGGTGGTGGAGGTGGCGGGAATTGAACCCGCGTCCTTGAGCGGCGAACCAGACATTCTCCGGGCGCAGCCGGTGATGACGTTCTGCTCGGCTCTCACCCTCGTACCGGCACGTGGTGAACAAGCCCAGTCCTATGAGTGTCCCGCGCCGACCCTAGGACGAGGTCGGTTTGGTAAGCCTTCTGAATGAGGCCAGGCTCCGGGCGGAAGGCACACCCGGTCTGACCCTTCGATCACTGATCAGGCAGCGAGAGCGAAGTCAGTGCGCGTGTTCTCGGCACTTATTGGTTCCCAAGGGATCGTTAACGAGCTGACCTTGGATCCTCGGCCCGCTTCTCCTGGGACTACCGTCCCTAGTCGAAACCAGTCACCCCCTGTTGAGTTGTGCTGATCCCAGTGTAGCGCAGGGGGAAAGCCCCGCCCTCAGCCCTCCTTGAGGATCTCCCACGGGAGCCACCGCTTGAGGGGGTGGTTCCAGTCCAGCCCCTGCCCCGCCTGGATGATGCTCACGACCGTCGAGAAGAACCAGTACGCGCCGGTGGCCAGCAGCAGAGGGCCCACATGGCCCACCCCGGCCCCGACCAGCACGGTCGCGACGAGCCCCAGAAGGGTGAGGAAGGACAGGTTGAACGCCTTCGCCGCCTCACGACGGCCGCGGCTGCCAGGGCTGGTGACGGCGAACACGAACAGGGGGCCGAGCAGGAAGAACACCAGGGACGACACGTGGGCGACCACGCCTGCTGCACTCCCCTGCGACGTGGGGATGCGGTAGGGAGGGCGCGACACGTCCACCAGCCCCAGGAAGGCGCTGTTCAGCTCGCGTCGCGTGGTGGCGAGCGCGGCGATCCCGGCTCGGCGGTCGTAGTCGTTCGCGTCGAGCCGGCCGCTGTCGTACGCCAGCCGCAACCGCTGCCCTGCTGCCGCGCGCTCCGCGTCGGTCACCGGAAGGGTCAGTGTCGGGTGCTCGAAGGAGGTGGTCATGGCGCGAGTCTGCCGCGCCGGCGCGGTGGGACCATCGGGAGACCCCCTGATCCCACCCGGGTCGTCGGCGCCGAGCGCCCGTACCCACCTGGGCCCGCGGCGGTAGAGTGGGGCTTCTGTCCGTGAGAGGGAGGTGAGCCGATGCCCAGGGAGAAGGGCCGCACGATGGTCGCGCAGAACCGCAAGGCTCGACACGACTACCACCTGCACGAGACGTACGAGGCCGGGCTGGTGCTGATGGGCACGGAGGTGAAGTCCCTGCGCGCCGGGCGCGCCACCCTGACCGAGGCGTTCGCCACCGTCGACGACGGCGAGGTGTGGCTGCGGGGTGCGCACATCCCCGAGTACTCCCACGGCAAGGACAACCACCTGCCGCGGCGCAACCGCAAGCTGCTGCTGCACAGGCGCGAGATTGAGAGGCTCGAGCAGGAGACCCACGCCTCCGGTCGCACCATCGTGCCGCTCGCGATCTACTTCTCCGACGGGTACGCCAAGGTGGAGATCGCGGTCGCGACCGGCAAGCGCGACTGGGACAAGCGCAACGCCCTGGCCGAGCGTGAGGCGGACCGGGAGGCCCAGCGCGCGATGTCGAGGCACCTCAAGACCCGTCGCCGCGCGTAAGGCTCGGCTGGCTGTCGCACCACCGAGGCCCTGGCGGGCGCGCGGCCACGCAGGTGAACGTCCGGACAGGCTCAGTTCCGACCCAAAGCCTCGCTCACCTGTGGGTGGCCAGAGCTCAAGGCCCAGACGCAAGATCCCCTGAGATGGGGGCGCTGCAGCCACGCCGAAGTGCCTGCTCGACACCGTCCCCGGTCGCGGGGACCCCGGTCTGGACTGAGGAGAGCGGCAGCGAGGCCTCACCTGCACCGAACCTCAGACATCCGCTGCCGATCGACGAGGGAAGACCGGGGTCATAGCCCCGCGACCGCGGAGCGCGAAGCGCGACCGATGACAGAGCCCCGCGACCGTGGAGCGCGAAGAGCGACAGACAGTAGGGCTCAGAAGTAGTTCATGGGGTTGACCATGGTGCCGTTGGTCCAGAGCATCAGGTGAAGGTGGCAGCCGGTGCTGTAGCCGGTGGTGCCGACGTACCCGATGACCTGTCCCTGCGTCACGCGCTGGCCGACAGAGACGGCGTAGCCCGAGAGGTGGTTGTAGGCGGTGGTGAAGTACGTGCCGCCCATGTTGCCGTGGTCGATGAAGATGCGGTTGCCGTAGCCGGCGTTGAAGTACTCCTCGGTCACGGTTCCGGAGGCGGCAGCGCGGATCGGGGTGCCGCACCCGGCGCCGAAGTCGGTGCCGTCGTGCAGCTTCCAGACGTGGAGGACGGGGTGAAGACGCTGGCCGTACGGGGAGGTGATCGGCGCCGGGACCGGCGAGATGAAGCGTGCGGAACTCGACGCAGCGGGGGCGGCCTGCCCCTGTGCCTGAGTCTGGGGCTGGGCAGGAGCCGGTGCAGGGGCGGCGGCCTTGTTGGCCGCCTTCTGCTTCGCCGCGGCGGCAGCGGCCGGCCGTGTCCTGCTGGGCGGAGCCGGTGAAGCCGGGCAGCGTCGAGATTGCAA
>CAKZHP010000087.1 GCA_936924635.1 uncultured Propionibacteriaceae bacterium | reverse complement strand
TCTGCTGGATGTCGCGCTTCGCGCTCCGCGGCGGCGGGGCGGTTGACCCCCGTCTTCCCTCGTCGAGCTTCGCGACGGTTCTTGACTCGGTGCCGGTGAGGCGTCGCTTGCTCTGCTCAGTCCAGACGGGGGCCCCGCCGCCGGGGGCTGCCACCCTCCGGGCGGTGCTCGACGCTGGGTGCCTCTCTTCGTCACCCATCCCTGGCTCGTTGTTCACCCTGAGGGGCCAGCGCTGCACGGTTGGTTGGCTACGTTGACCTCATGCCTCTGCTTCCTGACCTGACCGACGACGAGCTGACCACCATCGACGCCTGGTGGCGGGCGAACAACTACCTCACCGTCGGCCAGATCTACCTGATGGCGAACCCGCTGCTCCGCGAGCCGCTCAAGGCCGAGCACATCAAGCCGCGGCTCCTCGGCCACTGGGGCACCGCGCCGGGCCTGGCGTTCATGTACGCCCACGTCTCCCGCCTCATCCGCCACACCGGCCAGGAGTGCCTGTTCATCACGGGCCCCGGCCACGGCGGCCCCGCGCTGGTCGGTGCGTCGTACATGGAGGGCACCTACACCGACGCGTTCCCGAAGATCACCGAGGACGAGGCCGGCCTGCTGAAGTTCTTCCGGCAGTTCTCCGCCCCTGGCGGCATCCCCTCGCACGTGTCGGTCACCACGCCGGGCTCCATCCACGAGGGCGGCGAGCTCGGGTACGCGCTGACGCACGCGTTCGGCTCGGTCTTCGACAACCCCGACCTGCTCACCATCGCCGTCGTCGGTGACGGTGAGGCGGAGACCGGCCCGCTGGAGAGCTCCTGGAAGGGCATCTCCTTCCTCAACCCCGCTCACGACGGGGCCGTGCTGCCGATCCTGCACCTCAACGGCGGCAAGATCGCCGCCCCCACGGTCCTCTCCCGCAAGCCCAAGGAGGAGGTCACCCACCTGTTCTCCGGCCACGGCTACGAGCCCATCTGGGTCGAGGGCGACGACCTCCCCGGCATGCACCACCGGTTCGCCGAGGCCCTCAGCAAGGCGTACGAGTCGATCCGCGCCATCCAGTCCGCCGCGCGCGACGGGGGAGAAGCGCCCGCCGGCCGGCCCGTCTGGCCCATGATCATCCTCCGCTCCCCGAAGGGCTGGACCGGCCCCGACGTGGTCGACGGTGTCCAGGTCGAGGGCACCTGGCGCGCCCACCAGGTGCCGCTGTCCGGCGTGAAGCAGGACGAGGAGCATCTCAGGATGCTCGAGGAGTGGATGCGCTCCTACCGCCCCGAGGAGCTGTTCGACGAGAACGGCACCCTGGTCGAGCTGGTGCGCCGCGCCAACCCCGACAAGGCCATCTCGATGTCGGGCACGCCGCACGCCAACGGCGGCCTGCTCACCCAAGACCTCGACCTGCCCGACTTCCGCGAGATGGCGGTCGACGTCGGCCCGGACAAGCGGGCCGCCGAGCGCATCGAGTCCACCCGCAAGCTGGGCGAGCTGATGAAGGCCGCGTACGAGCGGAACCCCCACAACTTCCGCCTCTTCTGCCCCGACGAGACCAACTCCAACCGCCTCGGGGCGGTGTTCGACGTCTCCGACCGCGCCTGGATGGAGTCCGTCACCAGCGACGACGTACAGCTCAGCTCGAATGGGCGGGTGATGGAGGTGCTGAGCGAGCACAACTGCCACGGCTGGCTGGAGGCGTACAACCTCACGGGGCGGCACGGGCTGTTCGCCACGTACGAGGCGTTCGCCATGGTGTCCGCGTCGCAGACCGTGCAGCACGCGAAGTGGCTGCAGGAGGCGCTGGAGCTGCCGTGGCGGGCGAAGGTGCCGAGCCTCAACATCCTGCTCAGCTCCACGGCGTGGCGTAATGACCACAACGGGTTCAGCCACCAGGGCCCGGGCCTGATCCAGGTGGTGCTGAACCACCGCGGCGAGGTCGGCCGCATCTACCTGCCGCCGGACGCGAACTGCCTGCTCTCGGTCGCCGACCACTGCTTCCGGTCGAGGAGCTACGTCAACGTCATCGTCATCGACAAGCAGCCGCAGCCGCAGTGGCTCTCCATGGACGAGGCCATCGAGCACTGCACCCGCGGCGCGTCGACCTGGGAGTGGGCGGGCTCAGAGGAGGGCTCGGGCGACCCCGACATCGTCCTCGCCTGCGCCGGCGACATCATGACCATGGAGACCGTCGCGGCGGCGGAGATCCTGCGCCAGAAGCTTCCTGCGCTGCGTACGCGCGTGGTCAACGTCGTCGACCTGATGTCGCTGAAGCGGCCGCAGGACCACCCGCACGGCATGACCGAGACGTACTTCCGCGAGCTGTTCACCGACACCGTCGACGTGGTGTTCGCCTTCCACGGCTACCCGGGCGCCATCCACCAGCTGGTGCACGGCCGCCCCGACGCCGACCGGTTCCGGGTGCGGGGCTTCATCGAGGAGGGCACGACCACCACGCCGTTCGACATGGTGGTGCGCAACCGCGCCTCGCGCTACCACCTGGTGATCGACGCGCTCAACAACGCGAAGGTCGCGCCGGCGGGTGCCGAGGACCTGCGCCAGTACTGCCTCTCGCAGCTCGAGCGCCACGAGACGTACATCGTGGAGAACCTCGAGGACATGCCCGAGGTGCGCGAGTGGAAGCTCGGGTACGACTCGGAGGTCCCGGAGGTCGTCCCCACCGCGGAGGGACCGCAGTAGGTCACGGCGCAGGCACTGCCACTAGTGTCTGCGCCATGAGCGACGAGGTCATCCGCCCGGTGGAGCCGAGCACCGCCACCCGCATCCTGGTCGGCATCGACGGGTCCGACGACGCGCTGCGCGCCGCCCAGTACGCCCGGGGGACGGCAGAGCGCACGGGGTCGGACGTGTGGCTCGTCCACGCGCTCGACGACGCCGTCCTCACCGGCGGCTGGGGAGTCGTGTACGACCCCACGCTGCTCACCCAGGTCGGGGAGGAGGCACTCGCGGCTGCCCGGCGTGCCCTGGTTGACCAGGGCTTCCCCACGGACCGGATCCAGTGCGAGGTGCTGATGGGGCACCCCACGGCCGTCCTCGCCGACCTGTCGGAGAACGCCGAGCTGATCGTCGTGGGCCGCCGGGCGCAGAGCGGGGTGGAGCGGATGTTCGTCGGCTCCACCAGCGTCTCGCTGGCCGGGCTGGCCCACTGCCCCGTGATCGTGATCTCGGCGGCCTCCACCCCCGAGCCGACCGGCCGGCACCAGCGGATCGCCGTCGCCGTGTCCGAGCCCGACCGTTCCCGTCACCAGCTGGTCTGGGCGCTCGACGAGGCGCGTGCGCGGCACAGCGCCCTGATGGTCGCGCTGATCGCACCACCCCCGCCGACGGGGCTCCGGGCGGCGTTCTCCAAGCCTCACGACCCCGGCAAGGCGGTCAAGGCGAAGGCTGCCCTGGAGACCCTCCTGGCCGATCTGCGCCACGACTACCCGGACGTGCCGATCGAGGGCGAGGTCCTCGGCGGCGTGCCGGTGCAGCAGCTGATCGGCCACACAGGGTCGATCGACCTGCTGGTCGTCGGCGTGCACGCGCACCCGGTCACCGGCGTCACCTTCTCCGGGCCGCTGCGAGCCGTGCTGGCGCACTCGCTCTGCCCCGTGAGCCTGGTGCGCTGAGCCGGGCGCCGGTCAGGACGCTGCGGCTCGCTCAGCCTCGGAGCGCAGCACGCAGAACTCGTTGCCCTCCGGGTCGGCCATGGTCACCCAGCCGATGCCCGGGCCGTGGATGTCGCGCACGGTCGGCGATCTCGGTCGCGCCCAGCCGTCGCAGCCGCTCCACCCCCTCGTCGCGGGTGTGCTCGCGCGGCCGCAGGTCGAGGTGCAGCCGGTTCTTGGTCATTTTGGCCTCCGGCACCTCGATGAACAGCAGGTGGTGCCCGGTCACAGGGTTGAGGATCATGCACTCCTCGTCGCCGGGCTCGTTGGGGTCCCCGGCCACGTCGGCGTAGCCCAGCACCGCCTTCTGGAACTCCGAGAGCGCGTACGCATCGGTGCAGTCGAGCAAGGTGTGGGACACGAGGCTCGCCATGAGCCCATCGGAGCACATGCCCGACGCTGCTGGCGAGGGGATGTCTGGGAGCCCCCGCCTCCGAGCAGCCGCCATCGATCCGTACACCCTCCATGCAGGCTGCGCGGATCGATGCAGGCTGCCAGGATGCGGAGCGATCGGGCCCGGCCACTAGTCTTGGCGGGCCATGACGACCACCCACGAGCCCGACCTGGCGATCAACCCCGACCTGCCGATCGCGCAGGCGGCCCCCGAGATCGCCGCGGCGCTGCTGAGCAGCCAGGTGGTGATCGTGGCGGGGGAGACCGGGTCGGGCAAGACCACCCAGCTGCCGAAGCTGTGCCTGCTCGCGGGCCGGACGCGGATCGGCCACACCCAGCCCCGCCGGATCGCGGCGCGCACCCTCGCCGAGCGCATCGCCGAGGAGACGGACACCGAGGTGGGGGACCTCGTCGGCTACCAGGTGCGGTTCACCAAGAAGGCCGGCCGGGAGACGAAGGTCAAGGTGATGACCGACGGCATCCTGCTCGCGGAGATCGGTCACGACCGTCTGCTGAAGCGCTACGACACGCTCATCATCGACGAGGCGCACGAGCGCAGCCTGAACATCGACTTCCTGCTCGGCTATGTCAAGCAGCTGCTGCCGAAGCGGCCCGACCTCAAGGTGATCGTCACCTCCGCGACCATCGACACCCAGCGCTTCTCCGACCACTTCGGCGGGGCCCCCATCGTCTCGGTGGAGGGCAGGACGTTCCCGGTCGAGCTCCGCTACCGCCCCATGCGCGACGACGGCGCCGCCGACCCCGACGAGGACGAGGACACCCCCGGCAGCGAGCGGTCACGACCCCGTACGCCCGTGCCGGAGGCGACCGCCAAGGACCTGACCGAGGCCATCTGCGACGCGGTGGTCGAGCTGTCGGCCGCGGGGGACGGAGACATCCTGGTGTTCCTGTCGGGCGAGCGGGAGATCCGCGACGCCGCCGACGCGATCACCGCGCTCGACCTGCGCTCCACCGAGGTGCTGCCCCTGTACGCCCGGCTCTCGGCCGCCGAGCAGCACCGGGTGTTCGCCCCGCACACCGGCCGCCGGGTGGTGCTGGCCACGAACGTGGCCGAGACCTCGTTGACCGTGCCCGGCATCCGGTACGTCGTCGACCCCGGCACGGCGCGCATCTCGCGCTACTCGAAGCGTACGAAGGTGCAACGGCTGCCCATCGAGCCGGTCTCGCAGGCCTCGGCCAACCAGCGCGCCGGCCGCTGCGGCCGGGTGGCACCGGGCATCTGCATCCGGCTGTACTCCGAGGCCGACTTCGAGGCCCGCCCCGAGTTCACCGAGCCGGAGATCCTGCGCACCAACCTCGCCAGCGTCATCCTGCAGATGGCCGAGGCGGGGCTGGGCGACATCGCGGCGTTCCCGTTCGTGGAGCCGCCCGACCCCGGGCAGATCACCGACGGCCTGCGGCTGCTGGTCGAGCTCGGCGCACTGCAGTCGGCCACCTCGGCCCACCCGCGGCTCACCCCCGTAGGCCACCAGCTGGCCCGGCTGCCCGTCGACCCGCGGCTGGGCCGCATCCTCGTCGAGGGCAGCCGCCAGGGGTGCCTGCGCGAGGCCCAGGTGGTGGTCGCCGGCCTGACGGTTCCCGACGTCCGGGATCGGCCCGCCGAGAAGCGGGAGCAGGCCGACGCGCTGCACCGCCGCTTCTTCGCCCCGCTGCCGGCGGCCGACGGCGAGCCCGGAGAGCCCGACGGGTCCGACTTCGTCGCGCTGGTGCGGCTCTGGGACTACCTCCGCGAGCGGCGCCAGGAGCTCTCCGGCAACGCCTTCCGCCGGCTGTGCCGTGACGAGTTCCTCTCCTTCCTGCGGGTGCGCGAGTGGCAGGACCTGCACCAGCAGCTGCGCCAGATCTGCGAGGAGATCGGCCTGGAGCGCAACCAGGCGCCTGCCCCGCACGACCTCCTGCACACCGCCGTGCTCTCCGGCCTGCTCTCCCACGTGGGGCTGCTCGACACCAAGGACGAGCGCAAGGACCTGCCCCCGCGCAAGCGGGCCCGGCTCGGGCCGAGGGAGTACCAGGGGGCGCGCGGCAGCCGCTGGGCGATCTCGCCGGGATCGGCGCTGGCCAAGACGCCACCGCCGCTGGCTGTGGCGTTCGAGCTGGTGGAGACCACCCGGCTCTGGGCCCGCACCGTGGCCGGCGTGCAGGTGGAGTGGATCGAGGCCGTCGCTGAGCACGTCCTGAAGCGCACGTACGCGGAGCCGCACTGGTCGGAGTCGCAGGGCTCGGTGGTGGCGTCGGAGACCATCACGCTCTACGGGGTGCCGATCGCCAGCGGGCGACCGGTTCAGTACGCCCGGATCGACCCCGTGGAGGCCAGGCGGCTGTTCATCCAGTCCGCGCTCGTCGAGGGCCGCTGGCGCACGCGGCACCACTTCGTGCGGCGCAACAAGGCCGTCCGTGACAAGGCCGCCGAGCTCGAGGAGCGTACGCGCCGGCGCGACCTGGTCGTCGACGACGCCGCGATCTTCGCGTTCTACGACGCTCGGGTGCCCGCCGACGTGGTGTCTCAGCGCCACTTCGACACCTGGTGGCGCACCAAGCGGCACGAGGACGACGCCTACCTCGACCTCACCCTCGACGACCTCGTGGAGCCCGAGTCAGGCGCGATCGACGCCGAGGGGTTCCCTGACTCCTGGCGGGCCGGCGGCCACGACCTGGCCATCACGTACGTGTTCGACCCCGGCTCCCGCCACGACGGCGTCACCGTGGCGGTGCCGCTCACGGTGCTCAACCAGCTGCCGCCGGCGGCATTCACCTGGCAGGTGCCGGGGCTGCGCGAGGAGCTGGCCACCGAGCTGATCCGGTCGCTCCCGAAGAGCCTGCGGACGTCGTTCGTGCCCGCCCCGAACCACGCGGCGGCCGCCCTGGCCTGGCTGGCCGAGCGGCCCGACGTCGCCTCGGCGCCCCAGGGTGACACGGCCCCCGACACCGTCTCCTTCACCGACGCCCTCGCGGTGGCGCTGCGGGCCCGTACGGGCACCGACCCGGCCGGCGCCTGGGGCGAGCGCGACCTGCCCGAGCACCTCAAGGTGACGCTGGTGGTGCTCGACGGCACCCGCGAGGTCGCCCGCGGCACCGACCTCGCCGAGCTGCAGCAGCGGCTGGCGCCCAAGGTCACCCGCACGCTCACCGAGGCCAGCTCCTCGATCGCCACCGCCGGCGCCACGGCCTGGACGTTCCCCGCCCTCGATGCCCGCCACGTGACCCGGCGCCAGGGCACCGAGATCGTCGGCTACCCGGCCGTGCGCGACGAGGGCACCAGCGTCGGCGTGGTGGTGCTCGACACCGAGGCCCGCGCCCGCGCGACGCACGCCCGCGGCATCCGGCGGCTGCTGGTGCTCACCGGCCCCGACCCCACCACCTGGGTCGTCTCCCGCATGAGCAACGCCACCAAGCTGCAGCTGGCCCACAGCCCGTACGCCACCGTGCCCGCCCTGCTCGCCGACGCCCGGCTCAAGGCCACCGACCGCTGCGTTGCAGCCCTCGGCATCGACCCCTGGACGATCCGTGATGTCGACCGGTTCGCCGCGGTGTCGATGCAGGTGCGCGAGCGCATGGCTGACACCATGCGCGAGGTCGTGGCCCACACCGGGGAGATCCTGGGGCGCCACCAGGCGGTGCAGCGGCAGCTCACGGGGCGCTCCGGCGACGCGTACGCCGACGTCACCGAGCAGGTCGCCAACCTGGTCTTCGACGGCTTCGTCTCCGCCACCGGCGACCCCTGGTTCACGCACCTGTCCCGCTACCTGCACGCGGCCGAGCTGCGGCTCACCGCGTACGCCACCGCTCCCACCCGCGAGCGTCAGTCCGCCGACCTGGTGGCCGACCTGGAGGCCGAGTACGCGGCCGTGGTGTCCCGCCAGCCGTCCGGGCCCCTCTCGCCGGAGGTGGAGCGCGTCGGCTGGCTGCTGGAGGAGCTGCGGGTGAGCCTGTTCGCCCAGCAGCTGCGCACCTCCGAGCCGGTTTCCGCGAAGCGCGTACGCACCGCCCTCGACCGCCTGCCCTGACCGGCCGCCTGCAGATGACCTGCATCTTCTGGCACTGGGGAGCAGCACGCGGCTCATGTGGCACGTGGTGCGCCCAGCGACCAGAAGATGGCCCAATTAGGGCGAACCACCCGGCCGCCGGGGCGGGCCGATACCCTTGCAAGGTGAAGGATCCACGCGAGCTGTTCGAGGCCGTCGAGCCCGGCTGGAGCGACGTCAAGGGTCTCGGCGTGCCGATGCTGCACCTCCTGGACGGTTTCCTCGACTCCGGCCGGGTGCTCTTCGGGGCCACGCGGCACCTGCTGCGTACCTGCGATCCCGCCCGCGTCGTCACCTTCGCCGTGGACGAGCTGCACGACTACCGCAGCCGCCGCCCGGTGATGACCTTCGACACCTACCGGTGGTTGTCGGCCAAGACACCCGAGCTGGTGATCGACCGGCTCACGGACGCCACGGGCCGGCCGTTCCTGCTCATGCACGGGTCGGAGCCGGACACGATGTGGGAGACCACGATCGCGGCCACGCTGCAGATCTGCGACGAGCTGGGCGTCGGCAACCTGTACACGCTGGGCGGCATCCCGCTCGCCGTCCCGCACACCAGGCCCACCGGCCTCACCCGCCACTCCACCGACGAGAACCTGGTGCACGACAACCCGCCGCTGATCGAGCGCATGGACGTGCCAGCGCAGTGGTCGGCGCTGTTCCAGCTGCGTGCCGGACAGGCGGGCCGGGTGGGGTCTGGGTACGTGGCGCACGTGCCGCACTACCTGTCCCAGGTGTACTTCCCGCAGGCGCTCACCGTGGCGCTGGAGGCCCTCATGGACGACAGCGGCCTCGTGCTGCCCCTGACCGGCCTGCCCGAGGAGACCGCCGAGAGCTTCTCGCTCATCAACGACGAGATGGCGTCATCGACCGAGACACAGGAGCTGGTGGCCGCCCTGGAGGAGGCGTTCGACGCCGCCCACACCCGCATCGCGCCCGTACCGACCGCCGACGAGATCGGCGCCGAGTTCGAGCGGTTCCTCGCCGAGCGCGAGCCCGGCGACGACATCTGAGGAGAGACCCACCCGTGCCCCGCACCATCCACGACCTCGTGCATACCCTGGAGCTCGAGGCCATCGAGCCCGACCTGTTCCGAGGCCCGGCCGCGACCACCACCATGCAGCGCACGTACGGCGGGCAGGTGCTCTCGCAGGCCGTCGTCGCCGCGTACCAGACCGCCCCCGAGGGCCGGGTGATGCACTCTCTGCACGCCCACTTCCTGCGGCCCGGGCGGGCCGAGGCGCCGATCCTGTACGACGTCGAGGCCGCCCGCGACGGCGCGCACTTCTCCACCCGGCACGTGACCGCCCGCCAGGACGGGCGCCGGATCTTCGACCTGACCTGCTCCCTGCAGGCACCCGAGCCGGGCCTGGAGCACGGCGACCCGATGCCCGACGTGCCGGCGCCCGACGACTGCCCGGCCATGGTCCAGGTGATGGCTGACCGGTACGGCCCAGAGCTCGCCGCCTTCTGGAGCGAGTGGGAGGAGCTGGAGGTGCGGTACGCCTCGGCCGACCGCGGCGCCGCCCACGCGGGTCACCTGCAGCTCTGGGTCCGCGCGAACGGCGACCTCGGCGACGACCCCGTACGCCACCAGGCGGTGCTGGCCTACCTCTCCGACATCTCGATCCTGGCGGTGTCGCTGCTGCCGCACGGCCGCACGTACGGTCGCGACCTCGTCGCCGCCTCTCTCGACCACGCCATGTGGTTCCATCGGCCCGTACGCGCCGACGGATGGCTGCTGTACGACCAGGTGTCCCCGTCGGCCTCGGGTGCGCGCGGGTTCTCGCTGGGCCGCCTCTACAGCGCCGGGCAGCTGGTCGCGACCACGGCTCAGGAGGGGCTGATCAGGGTCATCTCGCCCGAGACCACGGAGAAGGGCTGACGTGCCCGCCGCACTCATCACCGGCGTCGGCCGGCAGCGGGGCATGGTGCCGCCCTGGCACGGCGCCTGGCGAGCGACGGCTTCGACCTCGCCCTGACGTTCTGGGGCGCGTACGACACCCGCGTGATGAGGCCGGAGCCCTCTCCGGCGAGCCGGATCACCGGGTCGAGCCAGCCTGCGGCGTGCGCCCGGTCGACCACCGGGGGGAGGACGGCGAAGCCCGGCACCATCAGCCAGGGCAGGCCGAGCTTGGGGAGCATCGCAGGGGCGCGCACCACCGCGGTCAGCACCGGCACCACGGCTCCCACCCCCGCCACGGCCCAGGGCGGCAGGCCGGCCGCGAACGCCGGGCCTACGGCAGCGAGGCGGTGTTGGCGAGCCACAGCGTGGTGAGGGCGAACGCCCGTGGGCCTGGCCCTGGCTGCCCGGGTCGGTGCCCACGCCTGTGAGCAGCCCGGCGGTGGTGTCCAGCGACAGGAAGATGGTGCAGACGATCGCGAGCAGCGCGAACAGCAGCCACAGCAGCCCGCTGCGCGGCGCCCCAGCCGTGCCACGCCGGCCGCTGCGACGCGGAAGACGCCAGCCCGCTCGCTGATCTCCGAGACGAGCGTGATCGCCGGCAGGAAGACGGCGACGGGCAGCACGCGCGCGAGCGGGGGGGAGCAGCGACGCGAGGTCCACGGGCTCATCCTGCGGTGCCGGCCCTGGAACGGCGAACGGCCCGCCACCGGGAGGTGGCGGGCCGTGGGCAGCGGCGTGGGGCGTCAGGCCGCGAGCTCTGCCTTGCGCAGCTGCGCGATCGCGTTGCGCTCGATCTGACGGACGCGCTCGGCGGTGATGCCCCAGACCAGACCGATGTCGCTGAGCTTGGCCTGGCGGCCGTCGAGGAGCCCGTAGCGGCGCCGGACCACGTCGGCGGACCGGTCGTCGAGGGAGCCGAGCATCTTCTCCAGGCGCTCACGCTCCTCGGCGTCGAGCACCAGCTCGTCGGGGCCTGGCGTCTGCTCGCGGGCGATCAGGTCACCCAGCGAGGTGTCGCCGTCCTCCTCCACGGGGGCGTCGAGCGAGACGTGGTCGCGTGAGTAGCGGATCAGCTCCACGACCCTCTCGGTCTCCAGGCCGAGCTCGTCAGCGATCTCCGACAGCTCCGGGTCACGGCCGAGGCGGCGTTCCAGGGTGCGGCGCACGGCCCCCACCTGGTTGACCTGCTCGGCGACGTGCACGGGCAGGCGCACGATGCGGCCCTGCTGCGCGATGCCGCGGCTGATCGACTGCCGCACCCACCACGTCGCGTACGTCGAGAACTTGTAGCCCTTGGCGTAGTCGAACTTCTCCACGGCGCGGATCAGGCCGGTGTTGCCCTCCTGCACCAGGTCGAGCAGCGGCATCTGGGAGCGGCCGTACTTGCGGGCGACGCTGACGACCAGACGGAGGTTGGCGGTGACGAAGCGCTGCATGGCCGCGTCGCCGAGCCGGGCGAGCTCCTCCAGCTCCTCGGTGGTGGCCTTCACAGCCTTGCGGCCGCCACGCTCGGCGGTGGTCACGTCCTTGTCGAGGATCGCCCGGGCATGGAGACCGGCCTCGATGGTGCGCGCCAGCTCGACCTCCTCCTCGGCAGTGAGCAGGGCGGTCTTCGCGATGCCTTCGAGGTAGAGGCCGACGGCATCCTTTCCGTCGATCCCGTCGTTGCTCCGGGCCCGATGAGCGGTGGTGACAGCCATGCGTTTTCCTTTCGACGTCACCACCTAAACGCGTCGCGGCCCCGAAAGGTTTCCCCCGCACGCCTGAAAGGGACCCTGAACCTACCCTGATGAGTCAGGCTCAGACCCTGGTACGAGTCCCAGCCTGTCGAGCAGCCAGGACTGCTCCCAGGCCTCGTCCCGCCACGCCGCGTACCGGCCGCTGGGGCCGCCGTGCCCACCTTCGAGCTCGGTGCGCAGCAGGACCACGTTGGAGGGGTCGGCGTCCCGCAGCGCTGCCACCCACTTCAGCGGCTCGGTGAACGAGACGCGCTGGTCGTTGAGGCTCGTGGTGGCCAGCACCGGCGGGTACGGGTCGTGGCGCACGTTCTGGTACGGGCTGTAGGAGGACATCACCGCGTACGTGTCGGCGTCGCTGATGGGGTCGCCCCACTCGTCGCGCTCGGTGACCGTGAGCGGCAGGTCTTCGTCCAGCATCGAGCGCAGGGGGTCGACGAAGCCGACGCCGCAGTGGACACCGGCGAACAGGTCCGGGTCGAGGTTGAGGGTGGCACCGACGGTGAGGCCGCCGGCCGAGAAGCCCTGCAGCACGAGACGGCTGGCCACGGTGCCGGCGAGGTGCTGCGCGCAGGCGAGCAGGTCGGTGAACGTGGTGGGCTTGGCCAGCAGCCGGCCCTGCTCATACCAGGAGCGGCCCAGCTCTCCGCCGCCGCGCACGTGGGCGTACGCCATCACCACGCCGCGGTCGAGGAGGCTGAGGCGGGCGATCGAGAAGCCGGGGTCGATGGCGGTCTCGTACGCGCCGTAGGCGTACAGCACGCAAGGCGCCGACAGGGCCGTGTCGCGGCGACGCACCAGCGAGACCGGGACCTGTGTGCCGTCGGGTGCCGTGGCGCAGACCCGCTCCGAGACGTACGCCTCCGGGTCGAACGGGCGGCCGTCCGGGTCGGATTGTACCGGCTGGGTGCGCACCACCTTCTCGGGCCCGCCGCGCCACGGCCGTTCTACGACGACCTGGGGCCGGGTGAACGAGTCCCGCACCAGCCGGATGCGGTCGGACGCGTAGTCCTGGTCGGCAGCGCCGAGGGCCACCAAGGGCTCGTCGCTGGGCACCTCCGTGCCGGGGAGCACGCTGCCGTCGGCGGCCCGAGGGCACACCAGCACCTGCGGCAGGCCGCGGTCGCGGAGACTCACCACGACGTGGTCGGCGTACGCATCGACGCCGTGCACGCGCCGACCCTCGCGGCCCGGCAGGACGGTGCGCCACTCCTCGGGCGTGGACGGGGCCAGGGGAGCCTCGACCACCTCGAAGTCGGGGCAGCCGGCGTTGTGGGTGATGAGGAGCCGGTCGCCGGCCACCTCGACCTCGTACTCGACCCCTGGGCGTCGCGGCGTCACGAGCCACGGCTCGCCTTCGGGATCCTCGACCGGCAGCAGGCGCATCTCCGAGGTGGTGCGGCTGGCGGAGGCGACGACCAGCCAGCGTTCGTCGGCCGACAGCCCGGCACCCAGCCAGAACCGTTCGTCGTCCTCGGTGAGCACCACGGCGTCGTCGGTCTGGGCGGTGCCGAGGCGGTGCCGCCGCAGCTCGTACGGCCGCCAGGCGTCGTCCAGCACCGTGTACGCCACGTGGTCGTCGGAGATCCAGGTGGCCCCGGCCGCCTCCTCGAGCCGGTCGGGCAGCAGCTCGCCGGTGCGGAGGTCCCGGACCCGCACGGTGTAGACCTCGTCACCGGTGACGTCCACGCTCCACAGCAGCAGGTCGCCGCTGGGGGAAGGAACCAGGTCACCGAGAGCGAAGAACCCGTGGCCGGTCGCCTCCGCCTCCGCGTCGAGCAGCAGCTGCTCGCCCGGCACCGGCCGGGAGGCGTCCGGCACGTCGTCACGCGACAGCGCGGGTGCCCGCCAGTACGCGGGATAGCTGGCGCCCTCGGTGGTGCGCGTGTAGTACCACCAGGCGCGCCCCTGACGGTCGACGTCGTGGTCGGGCACCCCCATGTCGGTCTGCTGGGTGCGGGCGGCGATCTCGGCGACGATGCGGTCACGCAGAGCAGCGAGGTGCGCGGTCTGCTCGTCGGCGTACGCGTTCTCGGCCCGGAGGTGCTCGAGCAGGTCGGCCGGGTCGGCCGAGCGCACCCAGTCGTACGGGTCGTCAGAGGTGAGCCCGTGGAGGGCCGTGGTCTGAGGGCGCCTCGGGAGTCTCGGTGCTGGCACCGGGGAAGCGTACTGGCCCGCGTTTGGAGCCGGCCGTGAGAGGTGGCATAGTGAGCCCCCGGAGCCATTGACACCAGCGGGCCTTTGCGTGCTCACGATCACCTTCCCGCCCGTGTCGGCGCTCCCATCACCGAGGCCAAGGCCTCACGGATCCACACGTGAAGGGTGCCACGTTGCCACGAACCGCAGCTCGTCAGACCGAGACCGCCGCCGAGGAGAACCCGACCCGTCGCCGGAGCGCGGCCAAGCTCGCGCCGGTGGCCGACAGCGAGGCGCCCGAGACCACCGAGGCCGCCCCGGCCAAGGCTGCTGCGAAGTCGCCTGCCGCGAAGACGGCCACGACGAAGACGGGGACGACGCGGGCCACGGCCAAGACGGCAGCGAAGGCCGGTTCGGACGACGCGCCCGCGGCGAAGGCAGCACCGGCGCGCACCCGTACCAAGGCTGGGCCCAAGGCCGATGCGGAGGCCGCACCGGCCAAGACCGCCGGGCGCGGGAAGAAGGCCGCCGAGGTCGCCCCGGAGATGGCCGAGGACGACGTCGACACCGACGCGCCGGAGGACCTGGACGCCGACGAGGATGACCTGGCGAACCTGGAGGTCGAGGAGCCGTCGGTCGCCGAGGCCCTGACCCAGGTGACCGAGATCCCCGTCGAGTTCAAGCGCGAGGGCGACGACATCGTGCTCACCGTGGGCGGCAAGAAGCGCGGCCTCGAGGATGTCGACGACGCCGAGTTCCAGCCCGCCAAAGAGGCGGAGACCGAGAAGGAGCTCACGGAGGACCAGGGCTTCAGCCTGTCCGACGCCGACGACGCCGATGAGCCCGAGCAGCAGGTGATGGCGGCGGGCGCGACCGCCGACCCGGTCAAGGACTACCTGAAGCAGATCGGCAAGGTGGCGCTGCTCAACGCGGAGATGGAGGTCGAGCTCGCCAAGCGGATCGAGGCCGGCCTGTTCGCCGAGGAGCGGCTGAACGACGGCTCCCCGGTCAAGGGGAGCGACCTCGAAGACTTCGAGTGGATCGCCACCGACGGCCGCCGTGCCAAGAACCACCTGCTGGAGGCGAACCTCCGCCTGGTGGTCTCGCTGGCCAAGCGCTACACGGGTCGCGGCATGCTCTTCCTCGACCTGATCCAGGAGGGCAACCTCGGTCTGATCCGTGCGGTCGAGAAGTTCGACTACACCAAGGGCTACAAGTTCTCGACGTACGCGACATGGTGGATCAAGCAGGCCATCACCCGCGCCATGGCCGATCAGGCCCGCACCATCCGCATCCCGGTCCACATGGTCGAGGTCATCAACAAGCTCGCCCGTGTGCAGCGGCAGATGCTGCAGGACCTGGGCCGCGAACCCACCCCGGAGGAGCTCGCCAAGGAGCTCGACATGACCCCGGAGAAGGTCGTGGAGGTGCAGAAGTACGGTCGCGAGCCGATCTCGCTGCACACCCCGCTCGGCGAGGACGGCGACTCCGAGTTCGGCGACCTGATCGAGGACTCCGAGGCGGTCGTGCCGGCCGACGCGGTGAACTTCACGCTGCTGCAGGAGCAGCTGCACGACGTGCTCGACACGCTGTCGGAGCGCGAGGCGGGCGTGGTGTCGATGCGCTTCGGCCTCACCGACGGCCAGCCGAAGACCTTGGACGAGATCGGGAAGGTGTACGGCGTCACGCGTGAGCGGATCCGTCAGATCGAGTCCAAGACGATGTCGAAGCTCCGCCACCCGTCGCGGTCGCAGGTGCTGCGCGACTACCTCGACTGATCGAGGTGACGCTGCGCATCCGGCAGGCCGGGTTCGGCGACGTCGAGGCGATCGCGGCCTGCGTGGCTGCGGTGCCGCAGGCGCACGGGCCGGGGGAGACCGACCTGGCTGGGGCCGCCACGCCCTGGGAGCTCTGGCTGAACGCCGGGCTGTACGTGTGGGTGGTCGTCGACGAGGCTGGTGAGGTGGTTGCCGTGGCTGCCGCCCGCCCCGCCGAGGAGGTGGACGCCCCACAGCCGCTGGAGCTTCGCACCCTGGCGGTGACCGAGGCGGCACGGGGGAGCGCGGTCGTGGACCGGCTGCTCGAGTTCTGCATCGGTGACGTCCCCGCGTACACGTGGGTGGGTCAGGACCCGTGGCTCGCCGCGTTCCTGGAGCGGCACGGGTTCGCCGCCGATGCGATGAACGCGGCAGGTTCGCTCCGACATCGGGACGAACCTGCCACGCTGCGCCGGCCCGCGGCTGGTGCCGACCCGGGGCGTACGCGCTGGAGCCGCTCGGCCTGAGGTGGCTGGCGACCTCGTGGGCCGGTCGTGCCGGAGGCCGGTCGCGGCCGCCCGGGAGATGGGGCGCGACACAGGGGCGGGGTTGCGGGGCTCGACGGGTGCCGGTCCGTAAGGTCGCCCCGTGGACGGTGAGCCCCAGTACCGGCTGACGCGGCGCGGGAAGCTCGTGATTGCGATCGGCTGCGTGCTGCTGGTATGGCTCGTGGCCAGCCTCGTGAGGGGGCTGGTCGCCATGGCGACAGACACCGCGACGCCGTCGGTGGCGGCTCCGGCAGACGAGGGACCAGCGCCGGACCAGGCCGAGCCCATCGACGGGGAGGCTGGGACGACCACGACTCCTGCAGCGACGGTCGCGCCCGTCACGTCGACCCGGCCCACCACCGCGGCGTCGGCTACGCAGATCGCGTCGCCGCCGACCACCCCGATGGCTGGCGGGTCGGGGTCACCGGCGCGTACGGCCTCGGCGAGCTCCACCTCGACGGCGATGCCACGCGGCACCATCGGGCCCAGCGGGACGTACACGGCGTCGACGCTCTCGCTGCCCGCCTCGCTGAAGACGAAGGTCGTGCACACCTACGTGGTGAAGGTCGAGACCACGGCCGGTCTCGATGCCAACGCGGTCGCCCGGGAGCTGCACGGGGTCCTCTCCGACCCGCGGGGGTGGGCGGGGTACCAGGGGAACAGCTTCGCGCTGGTGCCTGAGGGGTCGAAACCAGAGCTCACGATCTACCTGGCCTCGCCGGCCACGGTCGACGCGCTCTGCGCGCCGGCGACACCGCACCGCACCTGGAACTGCCGCGTCGGCGACCGGGTGGTGCTCAACATCGACCGCTGGAACCTCGCCACGCCCACGTGGGCGGCCGCGTCGCGAGCGGAGTACCACGCGTACATGCTGAACCACGAGGTCGGCCACTACATCGGGCTCGACCACGTCGCCTGCCCCGGAGCGGGGAAGCCCGCCCCCGTCATGATGCAGCAGAGCATCACCCTCGGCGGCTGCGTGATCAACGCCTGGCCGCAACCGGCCGGGCGCTGACGGCTCGGCCACCGGCGCGCCACGGACGGTCCTGCGCGCCCAATGACGGTGAGGGGTGCTGCCGTGGGCCAGGATGGGCCGGTGACCATGCGTTCCCTGGCGGTGCTGGGGCTGCCCGCCGTCCTGCTGCTCTCTTCCTGCACCACGGCGGCTCCCGGTGCCGCCCCCTCCGCCGCGTCGTCGTCCGTCGTGCCGGCGCCGACGGCGTCGCTCGAGGCGCCGGCATCGTCGAGCGCGACCGCCACGACCGTCGCTCCTTCGTCGCCGGCACCGGCATCTCCGGCCGAGCCGTCGACGCCTGCGAGCCCCCCGACGGCCACCGTCACCGTCACCACGACGGCGCAGGCGGGAGAGTCACGCCCGGGGTCGCCGCAGACGATGACGCTGGGCATCGGGCAGACCGCGCGGCTGACGTACTTCGACGTCACCGTGCAGCGGTTCGCCTTCGGGCAGGACCACATCAGCATCGGGTTCCGCATCGAGGTCTGCTACCGGAAGCCGCACGCGGGGGCCGCCGGCGATGGCACCACGCGGGTGAGCACCGACCCGTGGTCGTTCCTGGTCCGCGACGGTGAGGGGCCACAGACCTCGTACAAGGCGGTGCCGGTCTCGACGTTCCCGCGTGACTGGGCCTGGTCGCCCTCCTACCGCGAGACCCGGCTGGCTCCGGGCTCCTGCAACGTGGGCTGGATCGGAATCCGCCACGAGAACCCCGACCTGCAGTGGGGCGGCATCGTGTACGCGCCGGCCGACTTCGGGGACCGCATCACCTGGCGCCAGTGACAGCCCAAGACGCCAGCGGCGGCCACGGAAGACGTGACCGCCGCCGGAGGCGTACAGGGTGAGGCTCAGATGACGCCCATCGCCACCATGGCGTCGGCGACCTTGATGTAGCCGGCGAGGTTGGCGCCGACGACGTAGTCGCCCGGGTGGCCGTACGTCTCGGCGTGCTCCACGCAGCGGTCGTGGATGTCGTTCATGATCTGCTCCAGCCGCGCCTCGGCGGTCTCGAAGCTCCACGCGTCGCGAGAGGCGTTCTGCTGCATCTCCAAGGCGCTGGTCGCGACGCCGCCGGCGTTGCTGGCCTTGCCCGGTGCGTACAAGGTGCCGGCGGCCTTGAAGACCTCGATGCCCTTCGGCGTGGTCGGCATGTTGGCACCCTCGGCGACCAGGCGGACGCCGTTCTTGACCAGCGTGGCGGCGTGGTCCTCGTCGAGCTCGTTCTGGGTGGCGCAGGGGAGCGCGATGTCGCAGGGCACGTCCCAGATCGACCCGTCGGTGACCACGCGCGCGCTGCCGCCCACGGCCTCGACGTAGTCGGCGATGCGGCCCCGCTTGACCTCCTTGACGTCCTTGAGCACCTCGAGGCTGATGCCGTTCTCGTCGACGAGGTAGCCCGAGGAGTCGGAGACCGCGATGACCTTGGCGCCGAGCTGCTGGGCCTTCTCGACGGCGTAGATCGCCACGTTGCCGGAGCCGGAGACGAGGACCGTCTTGCCGTCGAAGGACTCCCCGGCCTCCTTCATCATGGCCTGGGCGAAGAAGACGGTGCCGTAGCCGGTGGCCTCGGTGCGCACCAGGGAGCCGCCCCAGGTGGTGCCCTTGCCGGTCAGCACGCCGGACTCGTACCGGTTCGTGATCCGCTTGTACTGGCCGAACAGGAAGCCGATCTCCCGGCCGCCGACGCCGATGTCGCCGGCGGGGACGTCGGTGTACTCACCGAGGTGACGGTAGAGCTCGGTCATGAACGACTGGCAGAACCGCATGATCTCGCCGTCGGACTTGCCCTTCGGGTCGAAGTCGGAGCCGCCCTTGCCGCCGCCGATCGGCATGCCGGTGAGGGAGTTCTTGAAGATCTGCTCGAAGCCCAGGAACTTGATGATCGACAGGTTCACGCTGGGGTGGAAGCGCAGGCCGCCCTTGTACGGGCCCAGGGCGGAGTTGAACTCGACCCGGAAGCCCCGGTTGATCTCGACCGTGCCCTGGTCGCTCACCCACGGCACCCGGAAGATGATCTGGCGCTCCGGCTCGCACACGCGCTTGAGGATCGACCACGCGGTGTAGTCGGGGTGGTCGGCCAGCGGCGCGAGGGACTGCATCACCTCGAAGACGGCCTGGTGGAACTCCGGCTCGCCGGGGTTGCGGGCCAGGACCGTCTCGTACATGGGCTGGAAGTCAGGGTGCAGGGCGCTGTCCATGGGTGGGAATGTACACATCCCGCATGACGAGACGATCGCCACCCACATCCTGGGCGGCTACGCGAAGACCGACGCGTAGCCCGTGATCTGCGCGAGGTGGTCGGCGGCCTCGGCCGGGTCCATCGGGTCGTTCGCGGCGGAGATCGCCGCCGGCAGCAGCGTGGTGTCGCCGGCCGTGGGGATGCCGGCGATCTCCGGGAACGTGCCCAGCACCCACCAGATGGCGGCGCGGACGTCGGCGGCGTCGGTGAACGGCTCGTACCACGTGGTCAGCGCTTGCTGCGCGGGCCACGGCCTGCGGGCCACGGCCTTGATGGTGCGCAGGGCGGTGTCGCGGGCCCCGCACATCTCGTACAAGGTGTCGAAGGCGTCGGCGAACTCGGCGTCGGCGGTGTACAGGTGGTAGTTCAGCGGCGTCAGCACCGAGTCGAAGTCGTAGCGGCGCAGCGCCTCGGCGTGCACCGCGGGCGCCAGCTCCGTGTGGCCGGTGATGCCCAGGTGGTTCACCAGGCCCTCCTCGCGGGCCCGGAGGAACGCCTCGATGGCTCCGCCGGGCGCGAACACCTTGTCGAGCTCCTCGAAGCTGCCGCACGAGTGCACCTGCCACAGGTCGATGTGGTCCGTGCGCAGGTTCTCCAGCGAGCGCTGCAGCTCGGCCCAGGCCGCCTCAGCCGTACGCTGGGTGGTCTTGGTGGCCAGGAACACCTGGTCGCGCACGCGCTCCACGGCCGGGCCCATGACCTGCTCGGCGTGCCCGTACGACGCCGCGGTGTCGAGGTGGTTGATGCCCGCGTGCAGCGCCAGCCGCAGCGAGGCGTCGGCCTGCTCCTGGGTGGCCTCGCCGAGGGCCGCCGCCCCGTACACCAGCACGCTGGTCAGGTGGCCGATCCGGCCGAGCCTACGCTTGTCCATGTCAGTCCTCTCCTCGGTCGTGAGCCTAGGCCGTACGCGGCCCGGCGACACCTCGCTGCCCAAGACGCGACGAGCCCCCGGCCGGGTGGCCGGGGGCTCGTGCACAGGGTCGGTGACGTCAGTGGATGCGGTCGGTCTCGTCGTGGATCTCGAGCGCGACCTGCTTCAGCTTGTCGGAGTGAGCCTTCGCGTGGTGGGCGCAGAAGAGCAGCTCGCCTCCGGCGGAGAGCGTCACTCGCAGGTAGGCCTGCGCGCCGCAGCGGTCGCAGCGGTCGGCAGCGGTCAGCGAGTCGTCGATCAGGGTGGTGGTCACAGTCCCTCTCTTCCCCTCAGTGGTAAGGCGTCGTGCTGGGGGTTGGTTCATTTCTAACACCGATCCAGGGCGGATCGGGGCAGGCGGTCAACGCGTTATCCACCTGAGATGTTCCAGGCGGGTCCCTCTGGGGTTGAGTCGACCAGGCTCAATCCTACCGCTCCGGCCCAGCATGAGCCGCAGCGACCCACCTCTGCGGACGCTGTCGCGCGCCGCCGGGGCGTTGTCGGAGGCCCCCGGTAGCCTGCGCTGCGTGACGACCGAGGCGACGAAGACCCGCACCAAGACCCAGCCGCACGGGCAGGACTACGAGGCCCGGCACCTGCTGGTGCTCGAGGGCATGGATGCCGTGCGCAAGCGCCCCGGCATGTACGTGGGGTCGAACGGCACCTCGGGGCTCATGCACTGCCTGTGGGAGATCATCGACAACTGCGTCGACGAGGCACTGGCCGGCTTCGGCGACCGCATCGAGGTCGAGCTGCGCGCCGACGGGTCGGTGTACGTGGCCGACAACGCCCGCGGCATCCCCGTCGACATCCACCCCGGCACCGGCCTCACCGGCGTCGAGGTGGTGTTCACGAAGCTGCACGGTGGCGGCAAGTTCGGCGGCGGCTCGTACAACGCGGCCGGTGGTCTGCACGGCGTCGGCGCCTCCGTGGTGAACGCGCTCTCGGCTCGCCTGGACGTGGAGATCGACCGCTTGGGCACCACCTCGGCGATGTCCTTCCGCCGCGGCGTGCCGGGCGTCTTCGACGGCGACGGTCCCGACGCCCCGTTCACCCCTGGCCGGGAGCTGCGCAAGGTGGGCCGGGCCGCCCGCGGTGCCACCGGCACCCGGGTCCGCTACTGGCCCGACCGCCAGATCTTCCTCGCCGATGCCGAGCTGCAGCTCGACCCGGTGCTGAGCCGCGCCCGTCAGACCAGCTTCATGGTGCCGGGGCTGCAGCTGACGGTGAAGGACCTGCGCCACGACGAGGAGCGGGTCGAGGTCTTCAAGCACGACGGCGGCATCGCGGAGTTCTGCGACTTCCTCGCCAGCGGCGAGCCGGTCACCGATGTCGTACGCCTGCAGGGCTCGGACAAGTTCACCGAGACCGTGCCGATGCTCGACGACAACGGCGCGATGACGCCGGCCGACGTAGAGCGTGACCTCGACGTGGACGTGGCGCTGCGGTGGAGCAACGACTACGAGACCACCCTGCAGTCGTTCGTGAACATCATCGCCACGCCCAAGGGCGGCACCCACGTGCAGGGGTTCGAGCGCGGCCTGGTGAAGGCGTTCGCCAAGGGGCTGGAGGGCACCCGCATCATGAAGGCGGGGGAGGAGGTGCTCAAGGACGACATCCTCGAGGGCCTCACCGCTGTGGTGACCGTCCGGCTCGCGGAGCCGCAGTTCGAGGGGCAGACCAAGGAGGTGCTGGGCACCCCGGCCGTCTCGCGCATCGTGGCTCGCGTCGTGGAGGCGGAGATGACGGCCTACCTCACCTCCAGCAAGGCGAACGTACGCCCCCAGGCACGCGCGCTCATGGAGAAGGTCGTCGCCGCCGCCCGTACCCGTGTGGCCGCCCGCAGCCACAAGGAGGCCCAGCGCGCCAAGAACGCGCTGGAGTCCTCCACGCTGCCGCCGAAGCTCGCCGACTGCCGCTCCAACGACGTCGACCGCAGCGAGCTCTTCATCGTCGAGGGCGACTCGGCCATGGGCACGGCCAAGCTGGCCCGCAGCTCGGAGTTCCAGGCGCTGCTGCCGATCCGGGGCAAGATCCTCAACGTCCAGCGCGCCTCGATCACCGACATGCTGAAGAACGCGGAGTGCGCCTCGATCATCCAGGTCGTGGGGGCTGGCTCGGGGCGCACCTTCGACCTCGACCAGGCCCGCTACGGCAAGGTCATCTTCATGGCCGACGCCGACTCCGACGGCGCCCACATCCGGTGCCTGCTGGCGACCCTGTTCTTCAAGTACATGCGGCCCATGGTCGAGGCGGGCCGCGTCTACACCGCCGTGCCGCCGCTGCACCGGTTCGAGATCCTGCAGCCCAAGAAGGGTCAGGAGCGCTACGTGTACACGTACTCAGACCCCGAGTACCAGCGCAAGGCCGCCGAGCTGACCAAGAAGGGCATCCGGTTCGCCGAGCCGCAGCGCTACAAGGGGCTGGGCGAGATGGACGCCGACCAGCTCGCCGACACCACCATGTCGCCCCGGCACCGGACGCTGCGGCGCCTCACCGTCGACGACGCCGAGGCCGCCGTGTCGACGTTCGAGCGGCTGATGGGCAACGACGTCGGCCCGCGCAAGGAGTTCATCGTCGAGGGGGCGTACCGGCTCGACGCCGAGAGCATCGATGCCTGAGGGGTGGGAGGGTGTCGCCGACGTCGCCCGGCCTCTAGGGTTACCGGCCATGGGTGACTTCGACGACCTGCTGGCCGCCAACAAGAGGTACGCCATCTCCTCGCCGGGCCGGTTCGACGGCATCGCGTACGCGGGGGTGTGCGTGGTGATGTGCATGGACTCCCGGCTGGAGCCGCTGGGCATGATGGGCCTGTTCGTGGGCGAGGCCAAGATCCTGCGTACGCCCGGTGGCCACGTCACCCCCGACGCCGAGGTCGGCTGCGTGGTGGGGGTGCACCTGCTGGGCGTGAACCGCATCCTCGTCATCGGCCACACCCGGTGCGCCATGGCCAGCGGCACCGACGAGGAGATCGCCGCGCGCATCCGGGCCACCACCGGCGCCGACGCCTCGGGGATGACCATCGGCGCCGACCCCGACCAGCAGGGCCGGCTCCGCAGCGACGTGGCGAGGCTGCGGGAGAACCCCATGATCGCCGGCCGCGCGAAGGTCGGCGGCTTCATGTACGACGTCGACACCGGCCTGCTCACCGAGGTTGCCTGACCCTCGGGGTCCGCTGTCGCGCGCCTTGTGCCGTGCCGCGGACGGTGACGCCGTTCTCGTGGACCACCAGTCCGAGCGCGCCTGACAGCATCGTCGCCCACCCCTGGGCTTGCACCTGACACCGGTGTCAGGCCTGATGCTGGCGCCATGGAGACACCGCGTGCCCGAGTCCGACAGCTGCGCCTTGTCGTGGAGGCCGACGACTACGACGCCGCAGTGCGGTTCTACCGCGACGTGCTGGGCATGACTGAGCTCGCGGCCTTCGCCGAGGGTGGCGACGACCGGGTGGCCATCCTGGAGGCAGGCGCCGCGACGCTCGAGATCGCCAGCCCCGCGCACAAGGTGACCATCGACCGCGTCGAGGGCGTTGCCGAGGAGACGCCTGGGCTGCGGGTCGCCTTCCAGGTGGACGACGCAGCCGCCGTCGTCGACGACCTGGCCGCGGCAGGCGCACGGGTGATCGCCGTGCCCGTGCTCACCCCCTGGCACTCCATGAACGCGCGGCTCGACGCTCCCGCCGGCCTCCACATCACCGTGTTCCAGGAGACCCTCGACAGGCACGAGCGCACTCGGCAAGAAGGCTTCACGACCGACGATCGTCGATAGCCCCGTGGGCCGGGCGTCAGTCCGGCTGGCGGGTGCCGATCCCCGCTACCGGCTGCGACAGCGGCGCGCCGGAGCCATCGCGGCGCGGGTCAGGGGCGGGGAGCGCCACCGGTGACCCGGAC
>CAKZHP010000086.1 GCA_936924635.1 uncultured Propionibacteriaceae bacterium | reverse complement strand
GGTGAGGGCGCCGGCCGTGCCCAGCCGGGAGGCCACCCGCACCGCGACGGCGCCGCCGGCGGCGAAGCAGAAGCCGGGGAGCCCGACCAGCAGCCCAGCGAGGCCGGGGGACATGGCGAGATCGGCGCGCAGCTCCGGCAGCACCGGCCCTACCCCGGTGGCCCCCGGGCGCAGGTTGACCGAGAGCAGCGCCACCGCGACGAGCCCCAGGGCGGCGGCCGCTGTCACTCGTCTCACCGCGGCATGGTGTCACGCGCCGCGATGGTCGCCGGACGGTGCCCACGGGAGGGACTGACGCTCCGCGACCGCCGCGGGGCAGCGCCGTGGCCGCATGGTCCGACGCCACGGCTCGTACGGGGCGCTCCGTCACCCGGGCGCGGATGAGCACGGATCCGGCGGTCGGGCGCGGCTCGCCGGGGCCCGCCAGACGGGCGCGGCTCGCGTACGAGCGCTCCGCTAGCCTGGCCCGGTGCTCGGATACTTCGGCCCCGAGGGGACCTTCACCCACCAGGCGCTGCTGATGCTGGGGCTGGACGAGGAGGCGCGCGCGTACCCCACGGTCGCGGCGACGCTGGACGCGGTGCGCGACGCGTCCGTACGTGCCGGGCTGGTCCCCATCGAGAACTCCGTCGAGGGCGGGGTGTCGGCCACGCTCGACAGCCTCGCCGCCGGGCAGCCGCTGGTGATCGTGGGCGAGGTGCTGCTGCCGGTGCAGTTCACCCTCGCCGTACGCCCCGGCACGACCCTGGCCGACGTGCGCCGCGTGCTCACCCATCCGCACGCCGCGGCGCAGGTGCGCGGCTGGCTGGCCGAGAACCTCCCGCACGCGGAGGTCACCGAGGGCGGCTCCACCGCGGGGGCGGCTCGCGAGGTGGCCGACCCCGAGTCCGCGTACGACGCCGCGGTGTGCGCCGCGCTGGCGGGGGAGATGTACGGGCTGGTGCCCGCCGCCAGCGAGATCGCCGACAACCCCGACGCGGTGACGCGGTTCGTGCTCGTCGGCCGGCCCGGGGCGCCGTCGCCGATGACCGGGCACGACAAGACCTCGCTGATGGCCTACCTGCGCGACGACCACTCCGGCGCGCTGCTCGAGATCTTGGAGCAGTTCGCCTCCCGGGGCGTGAACCTGTGCCGCATCGAGTCGCGGCCCACCAAGGAGCGGCTCGGGTCGTACTTCTTCGCCATCGACGCCGAGGGCCACCTCAGCGAGGCCCGCATGGCCGAGTCGCTGATGGGCCTGCACCGCATCTGCAAGCGGGTCGACTTCCTGGGCTCCTACCCGCGGGCCGACCGGGTGGCCCCGACCGTGGCCCCCGGTTTCGCCGAGGACGACTACGCCAAGGCGGCGACCTGGCTCAGTGCTCTGAACCAGCCTCCGGCCTGAGCATCACCAGCAGCCCGTCGGGCACCACCTCGGCCTCGAACCGCCGGGTCTCTCCCTCGGCGTCGCCGTCGAGCTGGTACGCCACGGGCTCGCTGACCTCCAGCACGACGTGCGTGCCCTGGGCGTACTCGAGCGGCTCCACGTCGTTGCCCCCGAGCAGCCCGGTGGCCACCTTCGCCCAGTCGGTCACCGAGGTCGGGTTGCCGATCAGCACGTCGAGCTGACCGTCGCTGGCGCTGGCGTTCGGGAAGATCTTGATGCCGCCCTGCAGGGTGCCCACGTTGCCGACCAGCGCCACCATCGCGCGCCTGTCGACCGGCTCGCCGCCGTCGAGCGTGACCCGGACGTCGAACGGCTTGCTGCCGATCTGCTGGGCCGCGGCGAGGAAGTACGCAGCCGAGCCGACCAGCTTCTTGAGGTCGCTGTTGGTGCCGGCGATGAGCTGCGCGTCGGCACCGATGCCGCTCATCACGACGAAGTGCTCCGACTGCTCGTCGGTGGTGAACCGCACCACGTCGACGGGCTGTGCCTGCCCGTCGAACGCGATCCGGAACGCCTCCTGCTCGTCGAGGGACACCCCGAGGTTGCGTGCCAGCAGGTTGCCGGTGCCGGCCGGGATCAGCCCCACGGGGATGCCGGTGCCGACCAGCTCGGAGCACACGGTGCGTACGGTGCCGTCGCCACCCGCCACCAGGACCAGGTCGACGTCCTTGTCGCGGGCGTCGCGGACCATCTGGTGCCCGACGTCGTCCTGGGTAGTCTCCAGCCAGAGCGGCGGCTTCCAGCCGCGCGTGCGCAGCTCGTACTCCACGCGCTTGCGGAACATGTCGAAGTCGGTGACCTTGGCCGGGTTGTAGATGATCGCGGCCTGCTTGTCGACGTACTCGGCGGGCTCCTCGACCAGGCCCATCGACTCGGCCACGGTGTGCACCCCGGCCGCCATCAGCGTCACCAGCAGCACCGTCGCGCCCAGCAGCGCCCCGCCGATGATGTCGGACACGTAGTGGTGCCTCATCAGCCAGCGGTCCAGGCCGATCAGCACGACGAACGCACCGCCGGCGAGCCGGATCAGCCAGATCCGGCCGGTGCTGCGCCGCGCGGCCGTGGCGATGGTGACGATCGTGGAGGCCAGGATCACGGCGCTGACGAGGTGGGTCGAGGGGTACGAGGCCCCGCTGTAGGTGATCGCGTCGGCGAAGGCGGACTCGGGGCGTGCCCGTCCGAGCAGACGCTTGAGGACCCAGGCGATGCCCCAGCCGCCCAGGGCCGCGGCCGTGAGCGCGCCGGCGAGACGACGGAGCCTGCGCTGGTAGGCCCACACGGCGATGCCCAGCGCGATCGTCGTCAGCACCACCGGCGTGGTGACGATCGCGATCGCACTCAGGATCTGACCGAGGGTGCCGCGAGGGTCGAGGTCCGGGGCGGCGAGCGCCCGGTCGAGACCGTTGAGATGCCCGGAGACGGCGAGGGCGGTCCACAGGATGAACGCCACCGTCACGGCCAGCGGCACGACCCGCGACGCCCTCACCACGTGTTCGCGCACGGGGGCATCTTTCCATCCGGGGGGCGATGAGTCGTCAGTGGTCCGGCTGCTCCACGCCCTTCTGGGTCAGCGCCGCCCGGATCCATGGCAACGACACCGCGCCGACGCTGAGAGCCAGCCAGTGCGCGGGGGTCTCACCGGGAAGGTCCGGGTGCGGGGCCGAGAGCTCATCGAGCATGAGGCCATCCATGGCGGCGCACAGCAGGCGCGCCCCCGACTCCGCCACCGCGGGGTCGTCGACAGGCAGGGCTGCGGCGACGGCGGTGACGAAGTGCTCGCGGGCACGGGCGATGACGGCCTGCAGCTCTGGCCGCCGGCTGGCGTGCAGGTAGAGCTCGAGGCGGGCCCGGTTCAGGTCTGCCTGCGACCAGAGGTGTGCGGCGCTGGCGGCCAGACGGTCGCGTACGTGCCGTGGGACACGCCCGGTGGCGACCACCGCCTGGTCCTCGGGGGGGAAGGAGACCACGTCCACGATCTGCTGGGCCACCATGTGGTCGAGCACGGCGCTGATCAGGCCGTCGAGGCTGCCGAAATGGTACTTCACCGAGCCCTGCGCCGCCCCGGCCCGCTGCTCGACCTTGCGGTGGGTGAGGCCGCGCATCCCCTCGTCTGCGAGCTGGCCGATGGCTGCTTCCACCAGTGAGCGGCGCGTCGGCTCGCTCCGGGATGACAGCACGCTCTCACAGTAGTAGTTAGCACGACTGTGGAAACGATGACGTCGAGCTGTCGTTCCCCCCTGCTGCACCGCCCCATGACGTTCTGGGCCCCGGAGATGGTCGGGTCGTGGCAGCGGAGGCGCCCGGGGACGAGGGTCCTGCGCACCCCCGCCTACACCTACCTGATCAGTCCCGAGCACAACGCGGAGGTGTTCGCGCGGTCGGAAGAGTTCAGCTGGTGGAAGGCGTTCGGGCTGCTGGAACCCATCGACGGCCGCACCTCGGTGATCCTCAGCGACGGTGAGGAGCACGCCTCACGACGACGCCTGATGCAGCCGGCCTTCCACCGGCGTCGCGTGGAGACGTATGTGTCTGCGTTCGTCCAGATCGCCGACGACATGATCGGAGCCTGGACGGCCGGGCAGACCATCGACCTGTACGCGGAGGTGAAGAACGCTCTGCGCCGGGCCACGCTGCGCACCCTCTTCGGGCCGCTTGCCACCGACGACGACATGATCGCGCCTGCCATCAACGAACTGATCGCCATGGGCGGCACGACCTCGGTGATGAACCTGCGCCGGCGGCTGCTGACGCCAGGGTGGCGCCGTGGCCTGGCCGCCCGCGACCAGTTGGTGGAGCGCATCAGCCCCGAGACCGCCCGGGTGCGTGCCGATGGGCCAGAGGGGGACTCGGTGCTCCACGACCTCGTGCACGGCCGCGACGTCGACGGCCGCGCCCTGACCGACGAGGAGATCGTCGACCAGGTGATCACGCTGATCATCGCCGGGCACGAGACGACCAGCGCGGCGCTGTCGTGGGCGGTCTACCTGCTGCTCACGAACCCCGATGCGTACGCCGCGGCGCGCGCCGAGGTGCGCGACGTGCTGGGCGCGGAGGCGCCGGTGGCAGCGGACCTGACGCGGCTGGCATACCTCGGTCGCGTCGTGCAAGAGTCGCTCCGCGTCGGCACGCCCGTCACCATCTTCCCGCGTACGACGGTGCGGGACATCGATGTGGCCGGTGACCGCATCCCGGCAGACACCCTGGTCATCCTCTGCCCCTACCTGATCCACCGGACCCGGACGTCTGGCCCGAGCCACTGCGGTTCCGCCCCGAACGATGGGACCCGGACGACCCCGCCTACCGGGCGCCCGTCAAGGGGGCGTACCTGCCGTTCGGCGGCGGCTCCCACCGCTGCATCGGGTCGGCGATGGCCACCACCGAGATCACCGTCTTCCTGGCACGGATGCTCGCCCGCACCGGCCTCTACCTGCCGCAGCAGCGCGTACGGGCGACCGGGATCCTCACCACCCGGCCGAAGACCCTGAGGGTGACCGTGACCACGGTCACCCTCTGAGTGCGGAGTGGGAGCGAGCGGAGCCGTGGGGCGCACCCTTGGTGGTCCCAGTGGCCCGGGGCGGGCCGTCTCGCGTTCGCGCCGCAGTGTGACCACGCTCGATAGGCTGAGGGGGTGATCGACCCGAAGCTCCTGCGCACCGACCCTGACCGTCTCCGCCGCGCCCAGGAGGCTCGCGGGGAGTCTCCCGAGCTGGTCGACGCACTGATCGCGGCCGACGAGGCCCGCCGGTCGGCGATCGCCACCCACGAGGGGCTGCGGGCTGAGCAGAAGGAGCTCAGCGGCCGGATCCCCAAGGCGGCCCCCGACGAGAAGCAGGAGCTGCTGGCCCGTACGAAGCAGCTCTCCGCCGACGTCAAGGCGGCCGACGCGGCCCGGGCCGAGGCCGATGCCGCGTTCGAGGAGCTGCTGAAGCAGCTGCCCAACCCCGTCTTCGACGACGTGCCGCCCGGCGGCGAGGACGACTTCGTGGTGCGCGAGACCGTGGGCGCCCCTCGCGACTTCGCCGCCGAGGGGTTCGAGCCCAAGGACCACCTGGAGCTCGGCCAGCTGCTCGGCGGCATCGACATGGAGCGCGGCACGAAGATCTCGGGCTCCCGGTTCTACGTGCTCACCGGTCAGGGCGCGATGCTCGAGATGGCGCTGACGCAGCTCGCGATGGCGAAGGCGACCGAGTGGGGCTTCACCCCGATGCTGCCGCCGGCGCTCGTCAAGCCGTCGGCGATGGAGGGCACCGGCTTCCTGGGCCAGGCCGCGCAGGACGTCTACCACCTGCCGGCCGACGACCTGTACCTGGTCGGCACCTCGGAGGTCGCGCTCGCCGCGTACCACTCCGACGAGATCCTCGACGGCTCGGCACTGCCGCTCTCGTACGCCGCGTACTCGCCGTGCTTCCGCCGCGAGGCCGGCTCGTACGGCAAGGACACCCGCGGCATCTTCCGCGTGCACTGGTTCGACAAGGTCGAGATGTTCGTCTACTGCACGCCCGAGCAGGCGGCTGAGCAGCACCAGCGGCTCCTCGCGTACGAGAAGGAGTTCCTGTCGCTGCTCGGCATCCCGTTCCAGGTGCTGGAGGTGGCCGCGGGCGACCTGGGGCTGAGCGCGGCGCGCAAGTACGACTGCTACGGCTGGATCCCGACCCAGGGCCGCTACCGCGAGGTCACCTCGACGTCGAACTGCACCGAGTTCCAGTCGCGCCGGCTCAACACCAGGGCCCGGTACGCGGACGGGGTCGGCCCGGTCGCCACGCTCAACGGCACCTTGTGCGCGATGACCCGCATCATCATCTGCCTGCTGGAGAACCACCAGCAGGCCGACGGCTCGGTGGTCGTGCCCGACGCGCTGCGCCCGTACCTCGGACGCGACCGGCTGCTGCCGCTGTGAGCGCGGCGGACTGGCGGCCGAAGCTGGTCGCCCTCGACATCGACGGCACCCTGGTCGACCCCATGAGCCGGATGCCCGACGAGGTCTACCGGGCCGTACGCCGCGTGGTCGACGCGGGCGTGCCGGTGGTGCTGTCGACCGGGCGGTCGTGGCTGGCGACGAAGATCATCGCCGATGCGCTCGACCTGCCGCAGGGCCTGCACGTGTGCTCCAACGGGGCCGTGGTGGTGGAGAACCCGCCGCTGCGGTTGCTGCGGGAGGTGACCTTCGACCCGTCGGACGTGATCGACAGGGTCGTGGAGCACACTGACGCGCTGATCGCCGTGGAGGAGATCGACGTGGGCTTCCGGGTCAGCGCCGACTTCCCCGACGGTGAGCTCTTCGGGCGCACGACGACCGAGACGATCGAGCAGCTGAAGTCGCGGCCGGTGTCGCGGGTGATCGTACGGGACCCCTCCAGCGAGGACGCGGAGTTCATGTCGCTCGCCGAGCGGATGGGCCTGCACGGGGTCGCGTACTACGTCGGCTGGTCGAACTGGCTCGACATCGCCCCCGAGGGTGTAGACAAGGCGTCGGGCCTGGACGTGGTGTGCGAGCGGCTCGGTGTGGTGCCGGAGGACGTGCTGGCGATGGGCGACGGGTACAACGACGTCGAGATGCTGCAGTGGGCCGGTCGCGGCGTGGCGATCGGTGACGCGATGCCGGATGTACAGGCAGTGGCCGACGCCGTGACCGGCACCTTCGCCGAGGGCGGCACGGTCACCGAGCTCAGTCGGTGGTTCCCGGCCTGATCAGCAAGGTCAGGGCGCACCCGACCACGTCGTACGCCGTCGTGGTGCTGATCGGCTCCGCCTCGCTCCGCTCGGCTCGCCGGGTTTCGACTCGGACCCCCTTCGCACGCTCAGGGGCTCTCGCTCAACCGACGGACGCACAGCACAACGCCCCCGGCCTGGTGGGCCGGGGGCGTCGTGGCTGGTTCAGGCGGCGCGGCGCTGGGAGGCGGTGCGGACGACCTTGGCGTACGCGGCGAGCACCTGCTCCTGCGTCGGCGGGACGGCCTTCAGCTTCGGGGCGATCTCGCCGTTGCGGGCCTTGCGCAGGTGGCGCTTCACGGTGGACAGCGAGCAGCCGAGGCGGTGCGCGATGGTCTCCAGGCTCTCGTGCGGGTTCGCGGAGCGCAGACGCAGCACCTCCTCGTGGTTCACCTGGCGGTTCGGGGCCACGACGCCGGCGAGGGTGTCGAGGTCCTCGGCCTCGACGGTGACGCGGAGGGCCGTACGGATCTCCTGACGCTGGCGCTGCGTCGTGCCGGCGACGAAGCCGCTGACGTCGTGCTTGACGACCGCGTCGTACAGGCAGGAGGCGAGCAGCGGGCACGAGGCGCAGGTGGCCGCCGCCCGCGCGGTCAGACTGGCGTGCTGGCGACGGATGTCGCCGGTGGCGCCGGTGGGGAGGCCATCCTCGAGGAGCGAGTTCTGGAAGACGTCAGACGCCTGGACGCAGGCGGGAACGGTGCGGGTGGTGGCCGTGACGGTCATCTCTCGGAGCCCTCCATGTGTTGGCCCGCCGGCGAGGTTCTGAGGTGCCTGCGGAGCTGTTGCTGTGCTTGCAAATCAACTGTCGCAGAGGGTTTTGGGGAGGGGCAGGGGAGAAGTTGAGGGGAACTACCAGTCTTGTCTAGGTAGCGCGCAGGGAGGATCTGAGTACCTCTACCTATGGGCGCCAGACGGTTCCCGTCGACGTCCTCGATCCTGCCTTTTTCGGGGGTCATCCGAGGGCTCTTACGGCTGATCCCTCATGAGGTGGGTGCGCTTCTGCTCGGCGCGTGCGGGTCAGCGCAGGTGCCGCGGCGTCAGAGGGGCAGCGAGGTGGCGTACGCATCGCTGCTGGCTGTCGATAGCCTGACCGCCATGCAGAACCCCGCCGGTGCCGAGACCCCGACGACGGTCTCTCAGGAGATCTCCGGGCTGACGACCGAGGCCGCGAACCCGGCCCTCTCCGACATCGACACCTGGCCCACCGACCGTCTGGTCGCCGCGATGATCGACGGCGATCGCGGTGTCTTCGACGCCGTCGCTGCCTGTCGGGAGCAGATCGCCGCTGCCGTGGACGGGATCAGCGAGCGCATCGGCCGAGGTGGGCGGTTGGTGTACGTGGGAGCAGGGACCGCGGGGCGTCTCGGGGTGCTCGATGCCAGCGAGATCCCGCCCACGTTCGGCACCGACCCGTCGCTGGTGATCGGTCTGATCGCCGGCGGCCCCGCGGCCGTGACCGGGGCCGTGGAGAACGCCGAGGACGACCGGGAGGCCGGCCCCGCGCAGCTGCGGGAGCTGGGGCTTCGTGCGGACGACGCCGTGGTCGGGGTGGCGGCGTCGGGGCGGACGCCGTACGTGCTGGGTGCGCTGGCGTACGCACGGGGGGTGGGTGCCTACACGGTGGGTGTCACGAACAACGCTGGCTCTGCCGTGGGGCAGGCCGCGGAGGTGGCGATCGACGTGGTCGTCGGGCCGGAGTTCGTCGCCGGGTCGACGCGGCTGCGGTCGGGCACGGCGCAGAAGCTGGTGCTCAACATGCTCAGCACGCTGACGATGGTGAGGCTGGGGAAGACGTACGGGAACCTGATGGTCGACCTGCGCGCGACGAACGAGAAGCTGCGGGCGAGGTCGGAGCGTACGGTCGTGGCGGCCACCGGATGCTCGTCGGAGGAGGCCGCGGCTGCGCTCGCGGGAGCGGAGGGTCACGTGAAGACCGCGATCCTGATGGTGCTGGCCGAGGTCGACGCGGCCGAGGCCCGCCGTCGTCTCGACGCTGCCGAAGGGCATCTGCGCCGGGCGCTGTGACAAGGGCGGCCGTCGCGAGAGGCGCGCCCGGGGGCGAGGAGCGACGGCTGTGTCGGTGGCTGCGCGGGCTGGGTGCTGGTGGCGGCATGCCTTGTCCTGCTCACTAGGCTTGCGCGGTGACCGACCCCAGGGCCCCTCGCCGGCCCAGCTTTCAGGAGCCTGCCGCCCTCGAGGCGCTGGGCGAGCGGGTCGACCCCATCGCTCGCCTGCACGCGTCGCACGAGACGGCGGCGGTGCTCGTGCACGCCGGACGTGCCGCTGGCGATCCCCAGGTGACGCACCGGCTGGTGACGCTCGTGGAGGAGATCGGGCTGCCAGTGCTCGCCGACCTCTGGGCCGCGCGGCCGGCACACTCGCTGCCCGGGGCGCTGTACCGGTTGTACGTGCTGCGGGAGTGGATGCGCAACGGGGCGGACGAGGTGGCGCGCGAGTACGCGGCCGGGGTGCCGCACACCGAGCCGAACCACGCTGTCGCCGGGGTGGACCCGCCGGGGCCGGAGGAGGTCCGCGTCGTCGCCGACCAGGTGCTGCACGGGGCGTTCACGGGCGACTTCGCGCTCGCGCTGGAGCGGGCGGCGGCGTTCTGCCAGGTGGTGGTGTCGGGGCGTACGGATCTGGCTCTCGGCACCCGGGAGCTGGTCCGCGCCAGCCGACTGCTGGAGGTCGCCCGGGATCTGTTGGTCTGCGCGCGGATGTGGCGCGAGGGCGACCTGCACTGACCCGAGGCGGCGGGGACACGGCGGTTGAGTGAGTCTCTGCCGAGCCTGCGAGGCGGCGACGAGTCGAAACCCGGCGCACAAGGCGGAGCGACGTGGAGCCGTGGCGGGCTGCAGGCTTTGTACGCCTTGACCTCGCTGGCGCTCGGCCAGGTCGGGTTTCGACGCGCATCCCCTCGTTCTCGGGGATGCTTGCTCAACCATCGTGCTTCGACTGGTCGATCACCGAACGGGGGCTGAGGTGTGGATCGTCGGCGGGATCGCCTATCCTCGAGGGTGCGTCGGGCTGCGGTAGCCCCGGGCTCCACTTTTCGCCGCTACGAGCGGCCTTGCGCCGAGAGGCGCTTCCCAGCCCGACGCACACCCCCTCCTCGAGTACCGCAGCGGGCCTCCGTCGCCCTGCGCCGGTGAGGGCACCTGCACAAACGGTGTTATCTGGTGTGTTCCTCCCGCCAGAGATGACCTGTGCACCTGTGAGCACCGGTTGTGCAGACGACCGCCAGGATCCATGGGCTCGCGGCTACCTGGCTAGAGGACCTGCCCCTCCAGAGGGGCACCGACGCCCACCGCCACCTCTGGCAGTTCCGGAGTCTCAGTGGCCGGCCAGGGTGCGTACGGTCTCGATCGTGTCGGCCTCCGCCGCTGTCTTGTCGTCGCGGTAGCGGAGCACCCGCGCGAACCGCAGGGCCATCCCGCCCGGGTAGCGCGTCGAGCGCTGCAGGCCGTCGAAGGCGATCTCCACGACCTGCTCAGGTCGCAGCGTCACCACCCACCCGTCGTCGGACACCGCCAGCTCGCGAAAGCGCTCGGTCTGCCACGCCAGCATCTCGTCGGTCATGCCCTTGAAGGTCTTGCCCAGCATCACGTACGACTCGCCGTCGCGCGCTCCCAGGTGGATGTTCGACAGCAGCCCCTTGCGGCGGCCGGACCCGCGTTCGACGGCCAGCACCACCAGGTCGAGCGTGTGCCGGGGCTTCACCTTGACCCACGACCCGCCGCGGCGGCCGGCGGCGTACGGGCTGGTCAGCGACTTCACCACCACCCCCTCGTGACCTGCGGCGACCTGGTCGGCGAAGAACTGCTCGGCCGCGGCGGGGTCGGAGGTGTCGAGGGAGGTGATGAGGCTCTCGGGCCTGACCAGGGCGGCGAGGCGTCGTTTGCGCTCGGCGAGCGGCTCGTCGAGCAGCGGGGTGTCGTCGAGGAGCAGCAGGTCGAAGACGTACGTGGTCAGCGGCGTGCGCTCGCGGAGCGTTGCCGGCGCGGCGGAGGACGCGGTGCGCGAGCCGGTGACCTGGAACGGTTCGGGGCGTCCGTCGGGGCGCATCGCGATGGCCTCACCGTCGAGCACGCAGCTGTCGCAGGGGAGGGCCTTGATGGTCTCGACCACCTCGGGCAGTCGGTCGGTGATCTCGTCGAGGGAGCGGGTGAAGAGGCGTACTCGGTCGCCGTCCTTGTGGATCTGCAGGCGGATGCCGTCGAGCTTGCGCTCCACCGACCACGGGCCGTCGCCGGTGAGGGCGCCGGCGACGTCGGGGGAGGACGCGGCCAGCATCGGCGCCACCGGGCGCAGCACCTCCAGCGTGATCTGGTCGAGCCCGGCGCTGCCCTCGGTGAGCGCGATCGGGGCCACCTCGTGGAGGTGGCCGGCGAGCATGGCGGCGCGGCGTACGGAGTCGTCGGGGACGCCTGCGGCCTTCGCCACGGCCTGCTGCATGACGCCGTCGAGCGAGCCCTGGCGCAGCTCGCCGGAGATCAGCCCGCGCAGGAAGGTCTGCTCGTCGGCGGTGGCCCGGGAGAACAGGTCGGCGAGGGTGGTGCGGCGTACGGTCGCGGAACCCTGGCCCGCCGCCGCCGCGAGGGTGAGGAACGCCTGGTCGACGTCCGCCAGGGTGAGTGACGTGGTCTCGGCCGGTGCCGGCAGCTGCCCGAAGGAGCGATAGCCGACGCCCAGCCGACCCTGCGGGACGCGGGCGGAGAGGAACGCCACGGTCAGCCCGACGGCGCGGGGTGAGTCGTCGGCGGCCCGGGTCAGGAGGGCGGCGAGGGTGGCGACCTTGGAAGTACGAGCCCGGGTCGCCGCGACCTCGGACGAGGCTGTGACCAGGTCAGACAGCAGCAGCGCGCTCACGCGGGCAGCGTAGTGCGGGCGGCTGTTGCCTGACACGGGTCGTCGTCACGTCCGCGCACCGGGGTCTCGGCGCGGCTCCGCTCAGCGGATCCTCACTCGACCAGCGGGAGCCCTGAAACCCGAGTGCGTTCTGTCAGAGGTGACACCTAGGCTGACGCGAGCCATGATCGACTTCCCACCCCGCCTCGATGCGTACAGCTCCAGTGCCACGCTCAGACCTGACCTGCGGTCGCCCTCCCGGTTCCTGCTCTGGATGATGCGGGTCCAGCGGGGGGTGATGCTGACCGAGGTCTTCGTGTCGCTGGGGTGGTTCCTGGCGCCTGCGCTGTCGCCGTACGTGATCGGGCGGGCCGTCGACGACGGGCTGCTGCGAGGCGACCTGGGCGCGACCGCGCTGTGGGCGGGTGTCCTGCTGGCGCTGATCACCGTGAGCACCCTGACGGGTCTGCTGTGGCACACCATGGCCGTGCGCGGGTGGTTGGTCGCCCTGTACGGGACCATCGAGCTCGTCGTGGCCAAGGCGAACCAGCTCGGGCACGTGCTGCCGAGGCGCACGCCCACGGGCGAGGTGCTCAGCGTCAGCTCCAGCGACTCGGACACCTTCGGCGGGGTCTTCGAGACGGTCGCCCGGGCCGCGGGGGCCCTGCTGGTGTTCCTGGTGGTGTGCGGGATCGTGCTGACGACGTCCGTACGTCTCGGCCTGATCGTCCTCGTCGCGGCGCCGCTCATGGTGGGGCTCAGCACCGCGCTGCTCAGACCCCTGCACACCGCGCAGGAGGTCGAGCGCACCAGGTCGTCGGCCCTCACCTCGCAGGCGACCGACATCGTGGCCGGCCTCCGCATCCTGCGCGGCATCGGCGGGGAGACGACGTTCGGCAGCAACTACGAGCGGCAGTCGCAGTCGACCAGGCAGGCGGGCGTCTTCGCGGGCACCTGGCAGGGTGCCACCCAGGCCCTCTCGGTGCTGTGCGCCGGCCTGCTCCTGGTCGTGCTTACATGGCAGGGGGCCCACGAGATGGCTGCCGGCCGCCTCACGGCGGGGCAGCTGATCAGCTTCTTCGGGTACGCCGTGTTCCTCGTCGGCCCGATCCACTCCTTCTTCGACCTGGCGCAGCGGTGGGTGCAGGGGCTGGTGTCGGCGCGCAAGACGATCACCCTGCTCTCGATCCAGCCTCCGTGGCACGACCCCGCCGCGCCGTCGGCCCTGACCGACGGCGACCTCGTCGACGAGGCCTCCGGGCTCACGGCGCGGCAGGGGGAGCTCACCGTGGTGGTCTCGGCCGTGCCCGACGACTCCGCCGCGCTGGCCGACCGGCTCGGCCGCTACCTGGCGCAGGGCACCGAGCCGCCCGAGGACGTGAGCTCCGACGAGCTCAAGGGACGTGCGGCCCGCCGTGAGCGCGCCCGGCGGGAGGCCGAGCGTGCCGCCATCGCCGAGCAGGACGCCGCCCTCGCCTCGCGCCGCTGGGGCGTGACGCTCGGCGGCACCGACCTCAGCGAGCTGCGTCTCGACGACGTCCGGCGGCACGTGCTGGTCAGCGACGCCTCGTCGGCGCTGTTCCAGGGGTCGTTGCAGCAGAACCTCGACCCCTGGGGCCGTACGACCCGTGAGGCGGCCGAGGTGGCGCTCAGGGCGGCGTGCGCCGAAGACGTGTACGACGCGCTGCCCGACGGCTGGCAGGGCGAGCTGGAGGAGAAGGGGCGCGGGCTGTCGGGCGGTCAGCGGCAGCGGGTGATCCTCGCCCGCGCGTTGCTCGCCGACCCGCCGGTGCTGGTGCTCGTGGAGCCGACCTCCGCCGTCGACGCCCACACCGAGGCCCGGATCGCGGAGCGGCTGGCGGCGGTGCGCGAGGGGCGTACGACGGTCGTCACCACCGTCTCTCCGCTGCTGCTGCACCACGCCGACCAGGTGGCGCTGCTCGACGAGGGCCGGGTCGTCGCCGCGGGTACGCACGCCGAGCTGCTGGCCGGCTCGGCGGCGTACAGGCAGGTCGTCGCCCGCGGGATGGACGAGGCAGACGCCCTGGTGGGGAGCGAGACCCGATGAGCACCGACCTGCTGGAGACCTCGGCCGCGACCTGGTCGTCGGCGCCGTCGCGTCTGGTGCTGCCGGACGTGCTGGCCGAGCAGGCCGAGGGGCGCCTGCCACGCCGGTCTTTCGGCCACAGGTGGCGGACGCTGTGGCGTCGGATGGACGCACGGCGGGAGCGAGCCGAGGAGTTCTACGCGACGTCGCGTTCTCCCGCCCGTGGTCTGCCGGTCGCAGGGCGGGATGCCGCCTGGGGGTTCGTCCGCGACCTGGTGGGGAACCGCCGCTCGCAGTTCGCGCTCCTGGTGCTGCTCAACGTGGCCGCCGCCGTCGCCGGGCTCGCGGCGCCCCGCCTGCTCGGCGGCATCGTCGACGCGGTCGGGGCCGATGCGCCGATCAGCCGGATCGACGGGCTGACGCTCGTGGTGGCCGCGGTGGTCGTGGGGCAGGCGCTGCTGACCTTCGTGGCGCGCTGGGTGGCGGTGGCCTTCGGGCAGGGTGTCCTGGCCGAGGCGCGGGAACGGATCGTACGCATCGTGCTCGCCCTCCCGCTGTCGCGTGTCGAGGGCTCGTCCACGGGCGACCTGGTGACGCGGGTGACGCGGGACGTGAGCTCGATGAGCATGGCTGTGCGCGAGGCCGGCCCCGCCTTCATCCTCAACGGCGTGATGATCGTCCTGTCGATCGTCGCCATGCTGGTCAACTCCCCGTTGCTGACGCTCCCCACCGTCGTGGCCGTGGGCGTGCTGGTGCTCGTGGTGCGCGCCTACCTGCGCCGCGCCACGCAGGGCTACATCACCGAGGGCGGCACGTACTCCCGGATCAACGCCTCGGTCACCGAGACCGTGGAGGGGGCGCGCACCGTCGAGGCGCTCCGCATCGCCTGCCGTCGCCGCGAGGTGGCCGAGGACGACATCGAGAGCTCCGCGCAGGCCGAGCGGTACACGATGTCGCTGCGCAACCTGTTTTTCACGGTGCTCGACTACGCCTTCCAGGGCCCTCTGGTCGGCATCCTGCTGCTCGGCTCCTGGGCGTACAGCAACGGCTGGGTCACGCTCGGCCAGGTGACGGCGGCGACGCTCTACAGCCAGGCTCTGTACGAGCCGCTGGACCGCATGATCCAGGTGCTCAACCAGCTCCAGGTGGCCACCGCGTCGACCACCCGTCTGCTGGGCATCGCCGAGGTGCCGCCCGACCGGGTCGAGGGCGACCGTCTGCCCCAGGGCTCCCACCTGCGGGTCGACGACGTCCGGTTCGCCTACCGTGCGGGCCACGACGTGCTCCACGGGGTGAGCCTCGACCTGCGCCCCGGGGAGCGGCTCGCGATCGTGGGCCCGTCCGGGTCGGGCAAGTCGACGCTCGGACGGCTGCTCGCCGGGATCAACGCGCCGCGTACGGGCTCGGTCACCATCGGCGGCGTCGAGGCCACCGAGCTGCCGCTGGCCACGCTGCGTACGGAGGTCGCCCTGGTCACCCAGGAGCACCACGTCTTCGTCGGATCCGTACGTGACAACATCGTGCTGGCCCGTGAGGGGTCGGGCGACGACGTCGTGCGTCAGGCGCTGGCCGCGGTCGACGCGCTCGACTGGGTAGACCGGCTGCCCCAGGGGCTGGACACGATGATCGGCTCCGGCAACGCCACGCTCACCCCGGCCCAGGCCCAGCAGGTGGCGTTGGCCCGGCTGGTCGTCGCCGACCCGCACACCCTGGTGCTCGACGAGGCGACCTCGCTCATCGACCCGCGTACGGCCCGGCACCTGGAGGGCTCGATGCACGCGCTGCTCGACGGGCGCACGGTCGTCGCCATCGCCCACCGCCTGCACACCGCCCACGACGCCGACCGCATCGCCGTGGTGAACGCCGGCCGGATCGTCGAGCTCGGGTCGCACGAGGAGCTGCTGGCGCTCGACGGTGAGTACGCGTCGTTGTGGCGTGCCTGGACGAGCTGACCGTTGGCGCTCTTGACCGCCAGCGACTACCGAGCCCTTGCCAGGCAGAGGTTCACGTCCTCTCTCGGACACGTTCGACCATGGGTCGTGACAAGGCGAAATGCCTAGTCACGGCCCATTCGTCGTGTCTGGAGGGATTCGAGAACCGAAGCATTTCGACGCATCGGTGGGCACGTAGTGGGCACGTGAGGGGCACGGCCCGTCGACGAAGGGAGCAGGACGACGGCAAAGCCGAGGAAGTTGAAGTCCGGCCGCTGTCAGGCGCGGTTGACGGGCCCGGACGGGGTGCGCTATCCCGCCCCGACCACGTTCACAACGAAGGCCCGGGCTGGCGCCTGGGTGGCCGCTGAGACCCGCTTGGTCGAGTTGGGTACTTGGACGCCGCCGAAGGCGCGTGAGGCCGCCCAGAAGGCCGCTGAGGCGGGCAAGGCCCTCAGCGCCGTTACCGTGGGCGCGTACGTCGAGCGCGTCGTCATCCGGCGGGCCTCGCAGACCCGCAAGCCCATCAGCCCGACCACCGCTGAGCTATACCGCAAGGACTGGCGCCTGCGGGGCGGCGACCTCGCCGAGGTCGCCCTGGGTGACTTCACGCCGGACGCTGTGGCTCGCTGGTGGGAGTCGATGCCCGGCGCCACGCCGACCCAGAACGGCCGGTGCTACGACCTGTTGAAGTCGGTGCTGGCCGAGGCGGTCGAGGATGAGCTCTTGCCGCGCAACCCCTGCCGGGTGCGGGCGCCGGGAAGCCCTCCCCCGCGCGCTCGGGGCAGGCCCTGACGCCCGCGGAGGTGCTGACGTACCTCGCGGCCGTCCCCGAGCGCTACCGGCTCGTGCTCGCCCTGTGTGCGTGGTGCGGGCTGAGGCAGGGCGAGGTCCGGGGTCTCCGCCGGTCGGACATCGACCACCGGGTTCCGGCAGAACATGCGTGAGGTCCTGGGGCGGGTGAAGGGCGTGCCGGACTCTGAGCGTGTCCGGACCCAACTCGCGATCGAGGCCGCCACGGTGGGGCCGATCAAGACGCAGTACGACGCCCTGGTGTCGTCGGTGACCGGTGCGGGCGAGGACCCCGATGCGCTGGTGGCCGAGTTCCTGACCGCGGGGGTCGGCCAGCAGGTAACCCACCGTGAGCGGGCCCTCGCGCTCGGTCTCGACCCCGAGGACCCCGAAACCCGCACGCCTGCGCAGCGTCGGCCTGACCGTCGCGGCTGGGTGGCTGGAGGAAGCCGCCGTCGGCCTCGGCGGGAGTGACCGCGAGGGTGTCGTACGCCGGCTCGCCGCGGTGGTCTCGCTCCTGGAGCGCGTGCCGGACCCCTGACGAGCGGTCGTCGCGCTCCTGCGCAGGTGCGGGGCCCTGGTCAGGGGGTGACGACCAGGATCAGCTTCCCGGTGGCGTCCCCCGACTCCAGGTGCTCGTGCGCGGCCCGTACCTCGTCGAACGCGAACCGCCGCTCCGCCCCGCGCGGGATGGTGCCGTCGGTCAGGAGGGGCCAGACGGACTCGCCCACGCGGCGTACGATCTCGGCCTTCTCCGCCGCCGGCCGGTGCCGCAGGCCCAGCGCGGAGACCGTCCCGTTCACCGCGAGCAGCGCGCTGAGATCCAGGGTCCCCTTGCGCCCGCCCTGGAACCCGATCACCGTCAGCCGGCCGTCGCGGGCCAGGGTGGCGACGTTCTTCTCCAGGTACGCCGCGCCCATCACGTCGAGGATCACGTCGGCGCCGTGGCCGTCGGTCGCCTCGCGCACCTGGGCCGGCCAGTCGTCGTGGTAGTCCAGCGCGACATCAGCGCCCAGGTCGCGGCAGTAGGCGCGCTTCTCCTCCGAGCCCGCGGTGGTGACGACGGTGGCGCCGAGAGACTTGGCGTACGGGATCGCGAAGCTGCCGATCCCGCCGGCGCCGCCGTGCACGAGGAACGTCTCCCCGCTCCCGAGATGCGCATGGTCGAGGTTCGACACCACGGTCGCGGCAACCTCCATCACGCCGGCAGCGGACACCAGGTCCATGCCCTCGGGCGGGCGCAGGCACTGAGCGGCGGGAACAACGACCAGCTCGGCATACCCGCCCCCGGCCAGCAGCGCCACCACCGGGTCGCCCTCGCTCCAGCCGGACACCTCGGCGCCGACCGACTCGACGTGCCCGGACACCTCGAGCCCGATCACATCCGTCACGCCCTTCGGCGGCGGGTAGTGCCCCTGCCGCTGCATGAGGTCGGCCCGGTTCACACCGGCCGCAACGACCCGTACCAGCAGCTCGCCGGCCCCCGGCTGCGGGTCGGGCACCGACTCGACGCGCAGCTGCTCCGGACCACCGAACTCCTTGACCACCACGGCTCGCATGCCGCCAGCCTGCCACGCGGTGCCGTCGCCGGGGCAGCGCGTCTGCCCGCAGGAAGGCGCTTCAGCCACCGGCCGGGGGGCTACCGGAAGAACCGCGGGTCCTGCCGGATGTCGTACAACGCCCACCCGTCGGCCGTGATGGCGGCCACCGTCGCGTTGTCGAGCGGCTGGTCCCAGACGACCCGTACCACCACCACGGGCGCGTCCGGCCAAGGGTCCGTCGCCGTGCCCGGGTGGTGCTCGATGCCGATGATCGGTGCGTACCCGATCAACCTCGCCAGCGCCGGGCCGAGCCGGCCGGGCGCGACGGTGTGGCCCACGGCGGGCATCACCGCCTTCCAGCGGACCTGGTCGCGGTAGAACCCCGCCAGTGGCCGTGTCACGCCGGACGCCTCGCTCACGATCTCCACGCGCACGCCGGTGATGATGCTCATCTCCTCCACGCCCGCATCCTTGCCGAGGGGGGCTCGCTCGACTCGTTCCTCGCTCAGCGGCGTCGAACGGCCGGCCGGGCTGGGGACGCTGGGCGATCAGGTGGGCGCGATCCGGAGCGCGACCGTACGCATCCCGGCGGCCGTGCGCAGCAGCAGCCGTGACAACGCGCGGCGAGCCGTGTGGCGCTGCAGGTGCGCCGTCAGGGCGTACTGGCGTGCCGCCTCGCGGCTCAGCTCGGTCTGGCGGGCGACGAACAGGTACGTGTGGTGGGAGTGCTCGGCGACAGACCGAGACGCGTGCAGGTGCATGGAGAATCCTCAGATGAGCACGCAGACGTGCTCGGACGAGCCGAAGGGCAGGGGGTACGGCGGTCAGGGCCGGTGTAGCCGTGATCGGGACAGTCGTCAGCGGGACGACCGTGAGGGTGGACGGCGCTGGTCAGCGGGGCGCGGGCCGAAGCTCGTCAGGCGAGCGTGCGGCCGACGGGGACGCCCAGCGTGGCGTCAGCGATGCGAGCCATGAGCGTCTCCTCTCCGTCGTCGATGACGACAGGCTAGGAACAGCCGTGCGCGGGCCGCAACCCATTTACGGGCCCCACCCGTCAGGCCCCGTACCCCCGGCTGGCGTCGAGGTGGGTCGCCAGGTCACGCTCCAGCACTCCGATGCCGCGGCCGGCCAGCACCGTGCGGCGCTCGGCGTCGTGGTGGAACACCAGCCGGTCGCCGATGCGGTCGACCTTGCGGACGTCCTCCCAGTCACCGCTGCTGACCGAGCCGTCGGGCATCTCCACGCGATAGCCCTCGTCGGTGAGGTCGACGGTGACATCGCCGCGCCGCCAGGCCAGCAGCGCCAGGGCCAGCACCCCAACCCCGGCGACGAGCTCTGCGATGCCAAGCCAGATCGCCCAGGAGGCGCCGTACGAGCCGCCCAGCACCGCCGTGCCCGCCCCGATGATGCTCAGGACAGCCGCGATCACCAGCGGTTTCACGGGGATGGCCGGGCGCAGCACGTGCCTGCTCATGGATGCCTCTCGCGACGGTTCCGTTGGGCGGCGAGGGTGGGATTTGAACCCACGGGACGTCTCCGCCCGGCCGCTTTCAAGGCGGCTGCACTAGGCCACTATGCGACCTCGCCTGTACGCCTCGCGGCGCCCGATCATCGTAGCCGTACGGGCGCGTACGGGGCCCGGCGGGCCGCACGGGCGGGGGCCTGCCCTGACCTCGCTCGCTCAGTCAGGCCCGGTTTCGACGCGGACGACCCTCGCAAGCTCGGGCCCTCCTTGCTCAACCAACGGCTCTCAGCGCCTGGTGGGGCTCGCGGAGGCAGTGGCGACGGGGTTGTACGCGCACGCGTCGGTGATGTTCTGCGACGGCGGCGTGGTGGCAGAGGCAGGAGCGCTGGGGGCGGTGCTCCTGGGAGCGGTGGAGGTGGCCTTCGTCGTCGCCGGCGCCGCGGTCGTCGAGGGGGCGCGCGACGCGGGTACAGAGGAGGCCGGGGCGCTCGGGGCCGGGGCAGCCGTGGTCGCCGGGGCGCCGGTGGTCGCCGGGGCGGTCGTCGCGGGCGTACCCACCGACGCGGCCACCGCCTGCGCCACCTGGGCGCGCATCAGCGGGAAGTTGGGGTTCATGGAGAGGAACCCGTTCTCTCCGTCGGTGAACTGCATGCTCTGCATGCTCGCGCCCTTCACCCGTAGCGCGAGCTCGACCATCATCGGCAGCATGTCCTGCGGGATGTCGGTCTTCACCATCTTGGTGCCGGCCTTCGCGATGGCCTCGTACCGGGTGAGCATCGTCGCCGGGTCAGCCTGCTTGATGATGGCGTTGATGACGCAGCGCTGGCGGCCCATGCGGTCGAAGTCGCCGTTGCTGGCACCCGAGCGGCTCCGTGCGTACCACATCGCCTGATAGGCATCGAGGCGCTTGTCCTGCCCCGGTTCGATCCACCCCGTCGGTGCCTTGCCCTCCGTGGTGCCGGCGATCGGGATGCGCTCGTTGACGTTGACCTTGATGCCGCCGAGGGCGTCGATCAGAGTGTAGAGGCCGTCGATGTTGACGTACACGTAGTAGTCGACCCGCTGGCCCAGCGCCTCTCCGATGCCGAGCTTCAGGGCGTCGGCGCCCAGGTTCGAGGTCGGGCCGAGGATGTCGGCAGGGACCTCATCGGCGATGTTCGCCCAGATGCTGTTCGCCATCTCGGGGTAGCCGTCGGGGTAGTGCTTGTGCAGCGGCGACGACGCCGGGAACGGCATCTTCATCATGTTGCGCGGCACCGACACCAGCACCGCGTTGCCGGTCTTGGTGTCGATGCTGGCCAGGATCATGGTGTCGGTGTTCTCACCAAAGCCCTTGTCGGCCTCGGGACGGTTCTCCCCGTAGTCGCCGCCGACCAGCAGGATGTTCACCCGGGGCGTGTTCGCCCAGGGGTCGTCCTTGCTGCCGGGGGTGATGGTGGGTCGGGTCTGGCTCTTCTGCTCGGGCCCGAAGATCTGGTCCACGAGGGTGGCCTGCTGGTACGTGTACAGAGCGCCGACGGCCATGGGCGCGCTCACGGCGAACGCCAGCACGCCGACCAGCCCGGCGCCCAGGACGCGCTGCGCCGCCGACACCCGCCGTGGCCGCAACGACAGGTACGTGCTCGCGATGATCGCCGCCCACAGGACGGCGACCACGACCAGGGCTCCCGAGACGGCCATCAGCAGCTTGGTGTTCACAGCGGCCGCCAGCGCCGTACGCCGCTCGGACGCGAGCCAGGCCAGGCTGGCGACCCCGGCGGCGAGCAGGAGCAGCACGGCGATACCGGCCACCTTGCGGCCCGCGCGGATCAGCCCGGCGCCAGGGATCAGGGTGCCCAGGACCGTCCAGCCCAGGGCTCCCGCGAACCTCGGGCTGTCCTTCTGGTCGGTGACCGCCCGGCGGGCGGTGCTGGTGCGGCCGGAGACGATCTCGGGGACCCCGTCCCCGGAGGCGTCCTCACGCAGCACCGCGCGGGCCGGCTCCGGCTGGCTCGGCTGCCACAAGGGCGTACGCGGAGTGCGTGCCGGGCGGTCGTGGTACGCCGAAGGACGGTCCGCGCTGTCGGGCCTGTCGCTCATCGGTCCTCCGGGGTGTCTACTTGCCGGGATACGCCTGCGATGGTACTGAGCCGAGCCCAATCCTGACAGGTCTCCCCGGGCGCGGGCCGCCTCCTCCGGAGCGCTCCGCTTGGACGCCCGACATGCGAGCCGTTAGGCTTTCGCCGGTTCATGGAGGCGTCGCCTAGTACGGTCTATGGCGCCCGCCTGCTAAGCGGGAGTGGTCACAAGCCACACGCGGGTTCAAATCCCGCCGCCTCCGCCAACGAAGCCCCCGGCAGCAGTGGCGCCGGGGGCTTTGCTCGTCTTCGGCCCTTCCGGCGTACGCGGTCGTGCTCAGGCCAGCAGGGAGAGGCCGGCCGCGAGAGCGAACCCGACGACGGTGGCCAGGCCCGCGACGTCCTTCGCCTTCTCCCTGGCCTCGGGGATCATCGAGTCGATCAGCATGACCAGCAGCGCCCCTGCCGCGAAGCCGTCGATGCCCGAGGTCACCACGTCGCTGGTGTACTTCGAGAGCAGGTGTCCGCCGACCGTGGCCGCCGTGCAGACCGCGGTCACCGACGCCCAGATCAGCAGGATCGTCTTGCCGGACTTGCCGCCCTGCTTCATGTCGGCCGACGACCCGATGGCCTCCGGCAGGTTGGAGAGGAAGATCGCCACCAGCAGGCCGGCGCTGACTCCCTCGCCGGCGGCGAGCCCGATGCCGAGGACGAGCTGCTCCGGGATGCCGTCGAGGAGAGCTCCCAGCGCCAGCGGCAGGCCGCCTGACGCGCCCGAGTGCCGCTTGCCCCAGGCCTCGAGAGCGCGGTCGGCCAGGAAGAACGCCAGCGCGCCGAGGGCCAGGCCAGCGGCCACGGGCACGGCACCGCTCTTGTGCACGCCCTCCTCGGCCAGCTCGAAGGAGACGCTGGCGATGAGGGCGCCGGCCCCGAAGGCGAGGACGAATCCGACGACCCGGTCGCTCCAGGTGCGCAAGAGGGCAAGGACGGCTCCGATGAGCAGCGACGAGGCTGCGACAGCTCCCCACATCAGACTGGTGCCCACGACGCACACCGTGCCACGTCCTGCCGGGGGTCCGTCGACGAGGGGCGATCAGCAAGACGGCGTACGCGGCGAACCCGCGCGAGGCGCAGAACGGCCCCGCTCGGGAGCGGGGCCGTCATGTCTTGCGCACTCGGAGGGACTCGAACCCCCAACCTGCTGATCCGTAGTCAGCTGCTCTATCCATTGAGCCACGAGTGCTTGTTGAAGCCAGGGACTGAGTCTAGAGCACCCGTCCCGGGCTTCCAAACTGGATCTCTGCGCATGCCTCTACCCCCGCGTGTGCGGGGCCTGCAGACGAATCGCGGTGCCGGCGGCCTGGACGACCCCTCTACCCCCGCGTGTGCGGGGCCTGCGACCCCAATCACCACTGGCCGCGACGGGCGAGCCTCTACCCCCGCGTGTGCGGGGCCTGCGTCTGGTGGGGCGGCGGGGGCGAGTCGGACTCCCCTCTACCCCCGCGTGTGCGGGGCCTGCGCAGCTGAGAGCGTCCGGCTCGCGAACGCGCTGCCTCTACCCCCGCGTGTGCGGGGCCTGCCGCGACGACGACACGGGCGGCTCCGTGCTGGAGCCTCTACCCCCGCGTGTGCGGGGCCTGCCGGAACACGTCGGCCGAGCGGGTGAGGAACTCCCCTCTACCCCCGCGTGTGCTGGGCCTGCATGGGCTCACGGTTCTGCAGCGCGCGGGCCTCGCCTCTACCCCCGCGTGTGCGGGGCCTGCATAGGCGTGGCCACAGCCCACACAGGGGTGGTGCCTCTACCCCCGCGTGTGCGGGGCCTGCTCCACGCCGGAACTGATCTGGGACTGCTGCACGAATAGGTGACGGGTTGGGTTAGGCCGCTTGAGGGGCGGCTG
>CAKZHP010000085.1 GCA_936924635.1 uncultured Propionibacteriaceae bacterium | reverse complement strand
AGTTCCGCTTGTCGGAAGCCCATCGGATAGAAGTTCAAGTCCTCTCTCGGACACAGCTCATACCCCTGGTCGTCATCGACCAGGGGTTGTGCGTTCCTCTGGGGGTCTGGCGGCCGGCCCGGGACGTACGGCACCTGGCGCGCGGGTCTCGAGACGAGCGAGCAGGCGCCGACGAAGGAACTCCGCGCGCCACCGGAGCGTACCCCTCAGCAGGCACAATGAGGCGCATGGCAGAGAACGCGTCCGAGCGCATCGTCCTGACCGGCATCAGCTCCCGCGCCTGGGAGCACCCCGCCGACCGTGGGGCCCTGGTGGCGCTGCGGAAGATCCGCGGCTTCGACTCCGTGCTGCGCAAGATCAGCGGGTTCATGACGGAGCGCTCGCTGAGGCTGCTGCTGCTGGGCTCTTCGGTCAAGGTCGACACCCGGCAGTTCCCGCGGGTGTTCAGGGTGTACACGCAGGCCGCGACGGCGCTCGACGTGGAGGATCTGCCCGACCTGTACATCTCAGCCAACCCCTTCCTCAACGCGATGGCCGTCGGGCTCGACCGGCCCGTGATCGTGGTCAACTCCGGGCTGATCGACCTGCTCGACGACGACGAGCTGCGGTTCGTCCTCGGCCACGAGCTCGGTCATGTGGGCAGCGGTCACGCGCTCTACCGCACGATGTTCTTGCTGCTCACCAGCCTCTCCTCCACCTTCCTGTCGATCCCGTTCAGCTACCTCGGCATCCGTGCCCTGCTGGCGGCGCTGAGCGAGTGGTCGCGCAAGTCCGAGCTCTCGGCCGACCGCGCCGGCCTGCTCGCCTGTCAGGACACCGATGCGGCGCTGCGCGTGCACATGAAGCTCGCGAGCGGCGGTCACATCGCCGAGCTAGACACCGATGCGTTCCTCGAGCAGGCCGAGGAGTACGCCGAGGACGAGGACATTCGCGACCTGGTGCTGCGCGTCCTGCTCGTCGAGAACATGACCCACCCATTCGCCGTCGTGCGCGCGGCCGAGCTGCGCCGGTGGGTCGGCAACGGCGAGTACCACCTGGTCCTCCAGGGGTCGTACCCGCGCCGCGTGGACGATGCCGACGCCCGGCTCTCCGACGACGTGATGGGCGCGGCCGCCTCCTACCAGGACCAGTTCACCCGCGCCGAGGACACGATCAGCCGCACGTTCGGCGACATCGCCAACGGTATGGGCGCCGTGGGTGGGTGGGTGGCCGGGCGGGTGCGCGACGCGACCGGGACCCGACCAGACGAGTCCTGGCCCTGGGGACGTGACGAGCGTACAGACCGCCCAGGCCGTCCAGACGACGGCCCGCGCTGGTGACGTCGGCCTGACACCCAGGCACTCGTCGCCCGTGCGCCTGTGCGCCCGTGGGGTGACCGCAGCTTCGGCGCCTCGGCCTCGTCACGAGGGGCCCGTCCGGTGCCGGTGCGACGACCTCCGCGGGCCGCGGCCAGAATGTCTGCGGTCTCCGTCGCCCTCGAAGTGCGAGACCTGCTGCGCTCGTGCCCTGACAGCAACGACGCCGCCGCACCCCCGATGACCCGCCGGCCGGGGCCACTCAGTCCTTGGTGATCGCGGTGCTGCCGCCCGTGGTGCCGGCCATCGATGGACGTCGCGGCGGCGCCAGCCCGTCGCTGCGGAGCTGGAGCCCGGCCAGCTGGTCGATGACGGCCCGGTCACCGGAGCGCCACGCGGCCACCGGATCGGCGGAGATCCGGGCCACCTTGTGGAGAGGCTGCAGAGCCATCGCTCGCAGAGCGAAGAGGTCCAGGTCGGCCGCAGAGTCGATGTACCGCTGCGCCGCTGTCGCGTTGCGGACGAATCGCACCCGCCGGGGCAGCCAGATGACCAACCACAGCAGGGTGGGCACCAGGAAGGCCAGCCAACCGACGAGGGTGGCCAGGTTCTCCACGGCCACGACCTGCGCGTTCGCCGAGGCCACCACGTCGGACAACCCACCAGCGGCGTCGTCGAGGGGGTGCCGGACCGCGGGCCCGACACCTGGGACCTTGCCTGCGGCGTCGGCCGCGCTGGCCAGTCCGTCCCGTGCCTTCGCGACCGCGGAGGCTGCCGCCCGCGCCGGGTCCGCCACCACCCGGACCGCCGCGTCGAGAGCGCGGCCCGCCAGATACCACCCGACTGTCCACACGACCGTCAGCACGTCGGCCAGCACCTGCCGGGCGAACCGCCCGGCGGAGCGCGCGTACAGGACCACCGGCCACCTCCTCGCCGGTGACCATACCCGGCCTGGCTGACCCTCTCCCCCTCAGACCACCCCCTGCGCCCGCCACAGTCCCGCCTCCGCCCAGGCGAACCCCTGCTGCTCGAGCTCCGCGAGGCGCATCAGGCACAGCGGCACCACGAGCCCGGTCAGCGCCGAGACCTCGCCGACGGTGATCCCACCCCGCGACGGCAGCGCCTCCCGCACGCGCTGCTGATCGGCCGTCAGCTGGTCGAACCGCGTCGCCGGCTCGCTCTGGTGCACGGGGTCAGGCACCGCGGCGTCTGTCAGCGCCAGCACCACGTCGTGAGCCGAGGTGACCAGTGACGCCCCCCGGTCACGGATCGCCGAGTTCGGGCCGTCCGACATCGCCGAGGTCACCGGCCCGGGCACGGCCAGCACCTTTCGTGACAGGTCCCCCGCCCAGGACATCGTGTTGCGCGCACCGCTCCGGAGCGCGAACTCGACCAGCACGGTGCCACTGGTCAGGGCGGCGATGATGCGGTTGCGGGCAAGGAACCGGGTCCGGTTCACCGTCGCCCCGGGCGGGTGCTCGCTGACCACCAGACCCGTACGCCGGATCTGACGCAGCAGCGCGGCGTTGCCGGCCGGGTAGTCACGGTCGACACCGCACGCCAGCACGGCCACCGTGATGCCGTCGGCCGAGAGCGAGCCGCGGTGCGCGGCGGCGTCGATCCCGTACGCGGCTCCTGAGACGACCGGCAGCCCCAGATCAGCCAGACCGGCGGCCAGGTCGGACGCCACCGTCTCGCCGTACGCGGTCGAGGCCCGCGACCCCACGATGGCGACCGATCCCGATCCCATCGCCGCCAGGTCCGGGGCACCGGTCACCCACAACCCGAGCGGCGTGTCGCTGGCGGTCTCCCCCACAGCCTGGATCTGCCTCAGGTCGTCGAGAGGTTCTGGCCACTCGTCGTCGCCCGGGATGACGAACCGAGCTCCGGCCCGCTGCGTCTGGGTCATGACGGCGTCGACGTCCAGCTCCGCCGGCGACGCTCGCAGACCCTTCACCTGCCCGGCGAGGGCCTGCGCCCAGACCGCTTCCGCGCCCTCCTCCAGCACCTGGCCGGAGCAACGGTGGCGCCCTGGTTCGAGGACGCACGCCAGCGCCATCCGGGCACGACGCTCACGCTCGGCGCTCATGCCGCCACCCCCACGTGCTCCCCGCGGCGCATCGCCAGCGCGATCCGCAGGTGCTCGGCGGTGGGCTTGTCGGCCCCGCTCAGATCTGCCACCGTCCAGGCAACCCGCAGCACCCGGTCGACCCCACGTGAGGAGAGCCGCCCCTGCCTCACCGCGGTGTCCACGATGTCGATACCGTCGGGCAACGGGAGAGACATCCTCAGGTGCGTGCCGCTGACCTCTCCGTTCGTGCGCCACGCCGTGCCGTCGAGCCGCCAGCGTTGCCGCTCCCGGGCCTCCGTGACGCGGCCGAGGATGCTGGCGGAGCTCTCCCCCGGCTGCGCATGCGCCAGCAGGGAGCGCCGCAACGGGCGCACGGTCTGCTGCAGGTCGATCCGGTCGAGCACCGGCCCGGAGACCCGGGCGTGGTAGCGACGGACCAGCATGGGTGGGCACTCGCAGGTGCGGCCCGGTGTGCCGTGGTTGCCGCACGGGCACGGGTTCGCCGCCAGCACGAGCTGGAACCGGGCTGGGTAACGCACCTGGCCCCCCGACCGGGAGACGAGGATCGACCCCGACTCCAGAGGCGTCCGCAGGGCGTCGAGCACCTTGGTCGGGAACTCCGGGGCCTCGTCGAGGAACAGCACTCCCAGGTGGGCCTTGGAGATCGCGCCCGGCGCGCTCGCTCGGGGGCCGCCGCCCACCAGCGAGGTCATCGTGGCCGAGTGGTGCGGATCGGCGAACGGCGGGCGTGTCATGAGGCGACCGCCGACCGGCACGCCGGCAAGGGAGTACAGACCGGTCACCTCCATCGCCTCCGGCAGCGTCAGCTCGGGAAGGATCGTCGGCAGGCGCTCGGCCAGCATCGTCTTGCCGACGCCCGGCGCACCGTGGAGGAAGACGTGGTGACGCCCGGCGGCCGCCACCTCGAGCAGCCACTTCACCTCGCTGTGACCGACGACGTCAGCCATGTCGAGGCTCGCCCGCACCGGGCCCTCGTCGTCGGTGCGGGGCGACGGCGGCAGCAGCACCGGTCGCCCATGGAGCACCTCCACCAGGTCGTTGAGCGTGGTGACCCCCCAGACGGTCATCCCCTCGACCAGCTCAGCCTCCGCCACCTGGGCAGCCGGCACGACCACTCGGGTGAGACCGGCACGGCTCGCCGCCATCACCGCCGGCAGCACACCCCTGACCCGGTGCACCCGGCCGTCGAGGCCGACCTCCCCGAGCAGCACCGTGTCGCGGACCAGCGTCTCGGGCACCACGTCTGCCGCGTGCATCACAGCGGCGGCGATGGCCAGGTCGTAGTGGGACCCGGCCTTGGGCAGCGTCGCTGGGGTCAGGTTGATGGTCACCAGCTGGTTCGGCCAGCCCAGCCCTGACGTGGCGATCGCCGCCTTCACGCGATCGCGGGCCTCATAGAGAGAGGTGTCCGGCAGCCCGACGATCACCGTGCGAGGCAGTCCGCCGCCGAGCGCGACCTCCACCTCGACCACCGAGCCGTCCAACCCGGCCAGGGCGACCGACCGTGCCGTACCGACGCTCACAGCCCGAGCCCCGTCCGGTGGTCCAGCAGGGGCGGTTCGCCGGGGAGCAGCAGAACCCCTACCCCGTCCACCCGGTGCCGGGGCGACCAGCGGTCGTGCGACCTCATCCAGTCCCAGCCCAGGTCGTGCAGACGTCTCAGCTTCGCGTACGTGATCGCCTCGAACGGGTCGCCGTACCCGAGACCCCGGCGGCACTTCACCTCGCAGAAGACGAGGGTGCCCTCAGGCGAGGGTTCTGGGTCCACCGCCACGATGTCGAGCTCGCCGCGGCGGCCCGACCGCCAGTTGCGGTCGAGCACCTGGTACCCCTTGTTCCGCAGCAGCTCGACGGCCAGGTCCTCCCCCGTCGAGCCGGTGCTCCTCCGGTCGTCCACGACGCACCACCTCCGCCACCGACACTGGGCGCCGGAGGGGTCTGCGTGCCGCACAGGGTGTTGCCCGTTCGGCGAGCGTTGTTGTCCACCGGAGCGCTCGTGTTGTCCGGGGGTAGCCCCGTGTTGTCCGGGCCGAGGCAGGTGTTGTCCGGGAGGCTAAGGTCGGCGCTGAGCGGCGCCAGAAGCGTCGCGTGTCCGCTGACCCGGGGGGCTTACTTGTTGTCAGGCACCTGCAGCTCGGAGTGGGCGATCTCCTCGATGGACACGTCACGGAAGGTCAGCACCTTCGCCGACTTCACGAACCGGGCCGGCCGGTACATGTCCCACACCCAGGCGTCGCCCATGGACACCTCGTAGTACACGTCGCCGCCCTCGGTCCGAACCTTGAGGTCGACCGTGTTGCACAGGTAGAAGCGACGCTCGGTCTCGACGGCGTAGGTGAAGATGCCGACGACGTCCTTGTACTCGCGGTAGAGGGCGAGCTCGAGATCGCTCTCGTACTGCTCCAGGTCTTCGGCGCTCATGGTTGCCTCACTCTAGTTGCTCGTCGCACGTTCTCGTAGCGCTGCCGGTGGATCTCGCACGGCCCCAGCTCGTCGAGGCGCGACTGGTGCAAGGGGGTGCAGTAGCCCTTGTGCTGGGCGAAGTCGTACCCCGGGTAGACCTCGTCGTAGGCGTCCATGATCCGGTCACGGGTGACCTTGGCGACGATCGAGGCGGCGGCGATGCACGCCGCCATCCGGTCGCCCTTCCACATCGCCAGGCCCGCGGCGCCCACCCCGTCGACCGGGAAGCCGTCGGTCATCACGAACCCCGGCTGCTCGCCGAGGCGGAGCAGCGCGCGCCGCAGGGCCGAGATGTTGGCCACGTGCATGCCGAGGCGGTCGCACTCGGCCGGGGAGACCTCGACCCAGGCGACGGCCACGGCCTTGTCCAGGATCTCGTCGTACAGCTCGTCACGCTGCTTCTGCGTCAGCAGCTTCGAGTCCCGCAGCCCTGTGATCTGCCGTGAGCGGGCGTCCGACAGGATCGCCGCCCCCGCGACCAAGGGGCCGGCGCAGGCGCCCCGGCCAGCCTCGTCAGCCCCGGCGACTGGCGCCAGCCCAGCGCGGGCGAGCGCCCGTTCGTACGCATAGAGCCCGCCCCTGCGCATGACCACGGCCACGCGTCAGCACCCTCCCCCTTGCACCTGGGCGACGGCCGGCCCTGGCTGACTCGGAGGGGGCACCCCCGCGAACACGTCGGGCACCGAGAACGTCGTGGAACGGTTGAACGGGAACACGTTGGCCTTCGCCGGGCCCTGGATGGACTTCAGGGCGGGAAAGGCGCTCGAACCCTTCGCGCCGCGGCTCACGTCGCACAGGTGGTAGCGGGAGTCCGCACTGGCGTTGCGGTGATCACCGAGCACGAAGATCCGGCCCTCCGGCACCACGACGTCGAACGCGATCTCGGAGGGCCTCACGGTGGTGCCGTCGGGATTCAGGTAGAGGTACTCCGACTCGTCGAGCTCGACCCCGTTCACGGTCACCTTGCCCGAGGCCGAGCAGCACGCCACATGGTCGCCCGGCAGACCGATGAGCCGCTTGATCAGGTACTGGTTGCCCGATGCAGGCAGCACGCCGATGAACTCCAGCGCGCGCCGCCCGGCTCCCGGCGGCTCCTCCGGCGGCAGCCACCCGAGGTCGTCCTGGAAGACGACGATGTCGCCGCGGGCGTACCCCCCGACCTTGAGCACCATCACCCTGTCGTCGCGCTGCAGCGTCTGCTCCATCGACTGCGACGGGATGACGAACATCTGGGCCAGGAACGTCTTGATGAGCGTCGCCACCAGCAGCGCGACGACCACGATCACCACGAACTCGCGCACACCGTCGACGACCTTGCGCCCCAGGGACTTCTCCACGGCCGTCGCCGACCGGTCACGGCGCCGGGCCGGGGTCACGGGCTCGAGGGTGTCGTCGGTCTCCACCGCATCGGCCGAACGCTCCGGCGTCGGCTCCAGGTCGTCGGAGACCTCCGGCTCAGGCGAGGCAGCCCGCCGCGGCCCCGATCCCCCACCACGCACGGCAGGCGTGCTCGACTCGCGCCGGGGGGTCGGCACCTCAGAAGTCCCGCTTCTCCTTGATCTTCGCAGCCTTGCCGCGCAGACCACGCAGGTAGTACAGCTTCGCCCGGCGCACATCGCCCTGGCGGTCGACCTCGATCTTGTCGATGATCGGCGAGTGCAGCGGGAAGGTCCGCTCGACGCCGACGCCGAAGCTCACCTTGCGGACGGTGAAGGCCTCCTGGATCCCGCCGCCGGTGCGGGAGATCACGGGGCCAGCGAACACCTGGACGCGGGAGCGGTTGCCCTCGACCACCTTCACGTGCACCTTCACGGTGTCGCCCGGACGGAAGTCGGGCAGGTCGTCGCGCAGTGCGCCGGACTCGATGGACTGGATGACGTTCGTCATGTCTGCTTCCTCGCCAGGTGCCACGGGTCACCTTGGGTGATGGTCGGGAGCGTCCGGGGCGAGCGGTCCCCCTGTGGCAGGTGTCGCGGACCGGACAACAGCGAGTCAGTTTGCCACATCGGGCCGGGTCGGAGAAATCGTCTGGGTGCTGCAACCGAACTCCCTCGGGGATGGTAGACGGGGTGACGGGAGAGGCAGACATCCATGGACGAGCAAGCGTTCGACGCCTGGTACGACGAGAGCTTTGACCGGCTCGTAGCGCAGGTGGCCGCCATGTGCGGCGACCGGAGCGAGGCGCAGGACTGCGTGCAGGAAGCGTTCGTCAGGGCCTGGGACCCCCGGAGGCGGCTCCGGGCCGACGATCACCCCGAGGCCTGAGTACGCACCACGGCGACCCGGCTGGCGGTCTCGCGGTGGCGGCGCAGCTCGCTCGCTGTCGGGCCTCCGACCGGAGCATCCAGCCCAAGGAGCCCGCCGATCCTAGCCCCGACCGGGTCGCCATCGACCGCGCCCTTGCGGAGCTCCCCCTGATCAGCGTCGCGCGATCGTCCTGTTCCACATGGCCGACCTCAGCGTCGCCGCCATCGCCGCCGAGACCGGGAGCCCCGAGGGCACCGTGAAGGCGCGCGGCTGTCCCGCGCCCGAGCCACCCTGGCCACCCTTCTGACCGACCTCCCGCAAGGAGCGACCCATGCCTGAGAACGAGTTCGACCCCACTCCCTGGTTGCGACCTCTTACCGATGTCAGCACCGACGGTCACCTCAGGGCCCGTGAGATCCGGCGCCTCGGCACCCGGCGCCGCACCCTGCGTACCGTCGCGGTCAGCGTGGCCGGCGGCCTGGTCGTGGCGGTGGGCGGTGTCGCTCTCCTCGACCGCCCGGTGGTCCAGGTGGCCAACCCGCCGACATCGTCCCCGTCGGCCCCAGAGACCAGCCAGAGCAGTCCTCCGGTCGCGACGAGCCGGGCACCTGAACCGACGGCGTGGAAGACACGAGCTCCTTCGATGCCGCCCACGCCGGCCCCCATGTCGAGCACGAGCCCACGGGTCACGACGTCTGGTCGCCTTCCCGCGTCGCCCTCGGCCTCGCCGTCATCAGGGTCTGCTCCGGCACCGACTGCCTCGACACCGTCTGTCTCCGCCTCACGCGGCCCCATGATCAAGGCCGGCGACCGGCTCACCATGAGCGGGCTCGGCGAGGTGACGATCGGCACCCCGTTCGCGACGGTCCTGGCTCGTGGCGTCGTGACGAAGAGCGAGTGCCCCACCTGGAGGATGAACGACCAGCTGCGCGCCGAGGGCGTCTGGGTGACCGTGTCCGAGAACGGCGTCTGGCGAATCCAGCTCACCAGGCCGACGTACGGCACGCAGTCGGGTGCCAAGGACGGCATGACCGTCGCCGGGGTCAAGAAGATCTACGGCGTGGGCCTGAAGGCTGAGACGGTCAACTACCTGGGCGGGAGCCGAAAGGCCCTCACGATCCGCTCCGGACCGACGATGATCGTCCTTCTGACCGATGCCTGGGCACTCGCCGACACCGATGCGGTGACCGCCATCGGGCTGAAGAGCAACGATGACTACAGCGTCATGGTCGACGGATGCGCATGATCGCCGGGCTGCTGCAACCGATGGGCGCGGTGAGACGTTCTCAGGGCATGACACCACCACCGAGGAGGGAGCATGGACGAGTCGACGTTCCGTGACCTCTACGAGGAGAGCTATGACCGGCTGGTCGGCCAGGTCGGAGCCATGACGGGCAGCTTCGGCGAGGCCGAGGACTTCGTGCAGGAGGCCTTCGTCCGCGCCTGGGACCACCGCCGCTCGCTCCGATCGAGGCCCGAGGCGGAGTCCTGGATCCGCACCAGCGCGTACCGGCTCTTCATCTCACGCTATCGACGCTCGAAGCTGTTCGGGCGTCATGCCGACCGGTCCATCGCCCCCCCGGCCCCGGCCGAGCCGAACCCCGACCGGATCGCGGTCGTCCGCGCCCTGCAGACGCTCCCGGTCGAGCAGCGGCAAGCCCTGGTGCTGTTCCACCTCGCCGATCTCTCGATAGCCGAGATCGCCGCGGAGACGGGCTCCCCCGAGGGCACCGTCAAGGCGCGCCTCTCCCGCGGCCGGGCGGCCCTGGCCACGCACCTCACTGACACGCTTCCCGAGGAGGCTCTCCATGTCTGATCCCCTGGACCCCCACTTCGACCACCTCCGCGCGTACGAGGCCCCGCACCGCCCACCGGTGGAGGACATCCTCAGCCGCGGCCAGCAGCGACGGACACGCCGCACCACCGGTCTGGTCGCCGCCGTCATGGCTGTCGTGGTCGCCAGTGGCGCCACATACGCCGCGACCCGCGACGGCGCAGGCCCCAGCATCGCCAAGCCGCCCCCCGGGACGCCGTCGGTGACCGTCACGGCACCCCCCACCAGCGACACCCCGGCTCCGTCGGAGACGGCGGCACCACCGTCGGTCTCCGTCAGCGCGACTCCTCCCTCGCCCAGCACGTCAGGCTCCGCAAGGCCTGCGAGCCCCTCCACCAGTCGCGCGACCCCGACCACGTCGAGCACCTCGCCCTCGACGGCCGCGTCCACCTCGGCTGCGGCGTCCCCCGCGGGGATCTCCGATGCCGACCGGCTCACGACGGCCGGGATCGGGGCGCTCACGCTGGGGATGTCCGCCGAGCAGATGACCGCCAACGGGTTCGCCACACGCGACGCGGCGGGCACCATCTGCCCAGGCACGTGGCGCCCGACCAGGACGCTGCAGGACCGTGGCATCGGCTTCATCGCGACGCTCGACGGCTCCCCCACGCAGATCTACCTCACCACCCCCCGGCATACGACCCTGTCGGGCGCCCGGGTGGGTATGACGGTCGGTCAGGTGAAGCAGCTGTACGGGACTCGCGGGTTCGTCGACATCAAGGACGGGCCCGGAGGGCAGTTCGCCGTGTACACCGTCGTCGTCGAGGACAGGGAGATCGCGTTCATGACCAAGGACGCCACGACCACCGTCAAGGACACAGACGTGGTGACGACGGTGGTGCTCCAGAAGTTCGCGACGTTCCTCGGCTGGGACGGCTGCTGAGCAGACGGGAGACGCGGAACGGGGCCGGTGGCATCACGCCACCGGCCCCGTCAGTCGTCTGACGGTCTAGCTGTCCTTGCTGAACATCGACTTGAACAGGTCCCGGTTCAGCTGCGAGATCGACTCGAACGGGATCTGCTTGGGGCAGACGGAGGCGCACTCGCCGACGTTGGTGCAGCCGCCGAAGCCGAGCTCGTCGTGCGCGGCCACCATGTTCTTCACCCGCGTGTACCGCTCGGGCTGCCCCTGCGGCAGCATCGCCAGGTGCGTGATCTTGGCCGCCGTGAACAGCATCGCCGAGCCGTTCGGGCAAGCGGCGACGCAGGCGCCGCAGCCGATGCACGTGGCGTTGTCGAACGCCGAGTCGGCCTCCCGCTTCGGGGCTGGCGTGGCGTGCGCGTCCGGCGCCGCGCCCGTGTTGACCGAGATGTAGCCGCCGGCCTGGATGATCTTGTCGAAGGCGGTCCGGTCGACGACCAGGTCCTTGATGACGGGGAACCCTCCGGCGCGCCACGGCTCCACGTAGATCTCGGCGCCGTCGGCGAAGCTGCGCATGTGCAGCTGGCACGTCGTGGTGGGGACGGGTGAGGAGTAGCGGCCGTGCGGCGAGCCGTTGATGACGACCCCGCAGGCACCGCAGATGCCCTCGCGGCAGTCGTGGTCGAAGGCGACCGGCTCCTCGTTCTGTGCCGTGAGCTGCTCGTTGAGCAGGTCGAGCATCTCGAGGAAGCTCATGTCCTCCGACACGCCGTCGACCGTGTAGTCGACCATGCGGCCGCCGCTCTGCGCGTTCTCCTGCCGCCAGATGTGCAGTCTGATCTTCACTTGTAGCTCCGCTGCTTCAGCTCGATGAACTCGTACTCCAGGGGTTCCTTGTGGAGCACGGGGCCGTCCTCGCCGCCGAACTCCCAGGCCGCGACGTACAGGTACTCGTCGTCGTGGCGCAGCGCCTCACCGTCCTCGGTCTGCGACTCGGCCCGGAAGTGGCCACCGCACGACTCGCGCCGGTGCAGCGCGTCGATGCACATGAGCTCGCCGAGCTCGAGGAAGTCCGCGACCCGGCCCGCCCGCTCCAGCGCCTGGTTGAGGCTCTCGTTGGTGCCCGTGACCCGCACGTTGGTCCAGTACTCCTCCTTGAGGGCCCGGATCTTGCCGATCGCGGTCTGGAGACCCTCGGCCGTGCGCTCCATGCCGCAGTACTCCCACATGATGGTGCCGAGCTCCTTGTGGAAGGAGTCGACCGAGCGCGTGCCCTGGATGCTGAGCAGCCTGGTGATCCGCCCCTTCGCGCTCTCGACCGCCTCGACGACGGCCGGGTGCGACGCGTCGAGCTTCGGGAACGGCCCCGCGGCGAGGTAGTCGTTGATGGTGTTCGGCAGCACGAAGTAGCCGTCGGCCAGACCCTGCATCAGCGCGGACGCACCGAGCCGGTTCGCGCCGTGGTCGGAGAAGTTGGCCTCGCCGGCGACGTACAGGCCGGTCAGCGAGCTCTGCAGGTCGTAGTCGACCCACAGGCCGCCCATCGTGTAGTGGACCGCTGGGTAGATGCGCATCGGCACCTCGTACGGGTTCTCCCCGGTGATCTGCTGGTACATGTCGAAGAGGTTTCCGTACTTCTTCGACACCGCGTCCTGGCCGAGGCGGTTGATAGCCTCGGAGAAGTCGAGGTAGACGCCCCGTCGGACGCGACGCTCCTGGCCGTGCGGGTCCATCTCGACGACCGCCGGACCGACGCCGCGTCCCTCGTCGCACATGTTCTTCGCCTGGCGCGACGCGATGTCGCGAGGCACCAGGTTGCCGAACGCCGGGTAGATGCGCTCCAGGTAGTAGTCGCGCGCCTCCTCGGGGATGTCCCGCGGGTCCTTGTCGCAGTCGGCGGCATCCTTCGGCACCCAGATCCGGCCGTCGTTGCGCAGCGACTCCGACATCAGGGTCAGCTTCGACTGGGTCTCGCCGTGCACCGGGATGCAGGTGGGGTGGATCTGCGTGTAGCAGGGGTTGCCGAAGTACGCACCCTTGCGGTGAGCCCGCCACGTCGCCGTGACGTTGCAGCCCATGGCGTTGGTGGACAGGAAAAACACGTTGCCGTACCCGCCGGTGGCCAGCACGACGGCGTCGGCCAACCACGGCTCGATCGCACCCGTGACCATGTTGCGGGTCACGATGCCGCGCGCCCGGCCGTCGACCATGATCAGCTCGACCATCTCGTGGCGGGCGTGCATCTTCACGGTGCCGGCGTGCACCTGCCGCTCCAGCGCCTGGTACGCACCGATGAGCAGCTGCTGCCCGGTCTGACCACGCGCGTAGAACGTGCGCTGCACCTGGACGCCGCCGAACGACCGGGTGTCGAGCAGACCGCCGTACTCGCGGGCGAACGGGACACCCTGCGCGACGCATTGGTCGATGATGTTCGCGCTGACCTCGGCCAGGCGGTAGACGTTGGTCTCCCGCGCCCGGTAGTCACCGCCCTTCACGGTGTCGTAGAAAAGGCGCTGCACCGAGTCGTTGTCGTTGCGGTAGTTCTTCGCCGCGTTGATGCCACCCTGCGCCGCGATGGAGTGCGCGCGCCGAGGGCTGTCCTGGTAGCAGAAGCTGAGCACGTTGTAGCCCGCCTCGCCCAGGGTGGCGGCGGCGGCACCACCGGCGAGGCCGGTGCCCACCACGATCACCGACAGCTTGCGCCGGTTCGCCGGGTTGACCAGCTTCGCCTCGAACTGACGGCGCGACCACTTGTTCTCGATGGGCCCCGCCGGCGCCTTGGTGTCGGCGATGTCCTGGCCGAGGCGGTAGTACGCCAGCGCGGGGTCGGACGCCTGGCCCGTACGCGCCGTGGCAGCGCTGGCCGCAGTCACAGAGGTCGACATCACTTCACCCATCCCACGAGAACAGACACCGGCATGATCAGGAATCCCACGAAGAGCAGCACCGCGACGAACACCGAGATGCCGACCAGCACCCGCCGGCTCTTCGTCGTCGTCGTCAGGCCCAGCGTGGCGAACGCGCTCGCGAAGCCGTGACGCACGTGCAGGCAGACGGCGAGCATCCAGATGGCGTACCCGATCACCATGACCGGGCCCCACCAGTTCGCCCCCGAGTAGGTCGCGACCACCATCTCGTACGGCAGCGTGCTGCTGTTGAAGCCCGTCGTAGCGACCTTCACGGTGAACTGCGCCAGGTGGTAGATCAGGCCGAAGAGCAGGATGAGCCCGCCCCACCGCATGGTGCGCGCGGCGTACGTCTGCGCGCGGCGGTCCATCGACCGTTGGTAGCGGCCGCGGCCGGCGAGCGACCGCCCGGTCAGCACGGCGGCGGACCACAGGTGCAGCACTAGGGCGGCCAGCAGGAACAGGCGGTTCACCCAGACGAACCAGCCGTACGGGACCAGAGGGTAGAAGATGTCGCCCTTCAGCCACTCCGCGTAGTGATTGAACGCCTCCGCCCCCATGAAGGCCTTGAGGTTGCCATACATGTGCAGGAGCAGGAACCCGATGAGGATGAGCCCGGTCACCGCCATGAGGATCTTCATGGCCACGGAGGACCGGACTGCCCCGCGCTGAGCCGGGAGTGTTTGAGTCGCCACGGATGACACCTTAGTCACGTCTGCCCCGGGTCTGGACACACCGGTCGCGCGCGTCGCCCGCCGCCGGCCCTGGGACGGCCCAGGAACCTCAGCAGGTGGGCTTGGAGCGGTCGGGCGAGAAGCAGTACGCCACCCCCGGCTGCCACGCGCCCGGCTGCGTCAGCTCCGACATGCTCACCACCGTGAACCCGTTCGCCGCCAGCCCCTTGAGGATGCCCGGTGCAGCGGTGGCCGTGGACTGGTGGATGTCGTGCATCAAGATGATGTCGCCCGCCGTCGCGGCGAGGGCCCGCTGGGTGGTGATCTCGGCGTTCTTGTTCTTCCAGTCCTCGGTGTCCACGCTCCAGATCGCCGAGGCGGCACCCAGCTGCCCGATGACCGCCGTGGACCTCGCGTTGCGGTCGCCGTAGGGCGGCCTGATGAGCCACGGACGGTAGCCGAGGAGGGGCGTGAGCTCGTCGGACTGCTGCTTGGCCTGCACCAGACCGGCGTCTGCCTTCTTCGTCATCTGGTCGTGCTTGAAGGTGTGGCTCTGCACGTCCATGCCGGCGATCGCCTCGGCGAGAACACCCGCCTGGTTCGTGTGCGAGACCTCGCCGAGGACGAAGAACGTGGCAGGAACCTTGGCCTTGGTGAGTGCCGCCAGCACCTCAGGAGTGGTCGCCGCCGGCCCGTCGTCGTAGGTCACGGCCACGCACTTCAGCTTGTGGCAGTCGGGCACGACGCCGATGGTCGGTCGGTCGTCGGCGACCGCCGGGGCGGGGGTGGACGCGGGCACGGTGGGAGACGCCGCGGTGGACGGGGTCGCGGGCTTGCTCGACGCCGATGCCGACGACGGGGCCGCGGGGGTGGCGGGGACCGTGGCGCCCGCCGTGGCGGGAGCCGGCGGGGCAGTCTCCGGCTCAGGGGCGGGCCTCGGGGCGACGGTGGTGGGGTCGAACGCCACGGGCTGCGACGAGGCGGCGCGGGCCCGGGCGCCGAGCTGCGACAGCATGTCGGTCACCTGCGCCGCAGGCACCACGACCGTACGGCTCGCGGCCCCCTCGGCCACCGTTCCGCCGCCGAACTCGACGATCACGTCACCGGACGGGGCGAACCCGATGGCGGGCCCGGTGCCTCGCGGGGCCATGTCTGACGCCATGGCGCTGCGCACACGCGTGGCGTCGAGGCCGTTCGCCCGCTGGACGACGAGCTCGGTGAACGGCTTCCACGACATCGGTCTGATCAGGGCCGGAGAGGACGCCACCCGGTCGGTGCGGGCGTCGAACCACACGATCGCCGGGCTGACCTCCTGGGCGCCCCCCGCGGCGGTCTCCCCCACCAGGCGGATGCCCACGGTGTCGGGCGACGACGCGACCAGCGACCAGGCCAGCCCGAAGCCCTCGCGCGCGGTCCGGTACGAGTACTGGCGCAGGTACTGGCCCCGCACCAGCACGATGCCCTCCCTGAGGGCGGGGACGTTGGCCGCCAGCGGCATCTCTGTGGTGATCTTGTCCTTGGGCGAGGCGAGAGGCACGCCCACCAGGCCGCCCACGAGACCGGGATCTGCCTTCGAGAGCGCGGGCGGCGGGGCCGACGGCGATGCGGCACTGGCGGACCCCGCCGCCGAGGCGCTGCCGGTGCTCGAGCCCGCCGGCTGCGGCGGAGGGTTCTGCCCGCACGCTCCCAGGAGCGTCAGCCCCAGCACCACCGACATCACGCCACGCGCACGCATCAACACGACCTCCGAAGTGACCTCAGACGAGTATGAGTCACGCGACAAACCGGATCCATGATTCGAGGGGGCGATTCGGTGACGACGACATGAAGTTCACGCACGGACCGACCCGACCGAGCGACAACACAGCCCATCGAGCCGAGCCGGACGGGCTGACACCCTCCGTGAAAGCCGAAGGCGGGGCTCGGGGCGGACGCAGCGAGCGGGGCACGGGGGCAAGGAGTCAGTCCTCGTCGGTGAGCAGACCTGGCACGTCGGCGAGGGTGCAGGTGCCAGCGGCCAGGTCGACCTGCGGCACCAGCTCAACCACGAACGGCACGAGCCGCTCCCCGTTCTCGGTGGTCACGGCCAGCAGGTCCTGGCTGGGCAGGTGGACGACCTCGGTCACCGTGCCCACGGCGGCGCCGGCATGGTCCAGCACCGTCAGGCCCCGCAGCTGCCGGTCGTAGTACTCCTCCTCGTCGGCAGGCCGCGCCGACGGGTCGACCTCGGCCACCAGGACCCGGCCGCGCAGCGCCTCGGCGGCGGTGCGGTCGGTGATCTCCTGGAACCGCACCGCGAGGCGGTTGGCCGCCAGGTCTCTTGTGGAGGCGACGGTGAAGGTGCCGGTGCCACCCTCCCAGCTCACGAGGGCGCCGGGGGCGAAGCGGGTCTCCGGCTCGTCGGTGCGCAGCTCCACGGTGACGTCACCCCGCAACCCGTGCGCTCGCCCGACCACACCGATGACGACCTCGACGGTCGTGGAGACGCCGAGACGCCCCGCCCGGGGACCGGGTGAGGCGTCAGGGACTGGCATCAGCGGCGCCGGGACCCGGAGCCCTGCGGGCGCCGGTCCACGTCGACGAAGTCCACGCGGACCTGCTCGCGGCCACCGAGTGCGGCGACGACCGTACGCAGGGCCGTGGCGGTGCGGCCCTGACGACCGATCACCTTGCCGATGTCCTCGGGGTGCACCCGCACCTCGAGGATCCGGCCACGGCGCAGGTCGAGGTCCTTGACCTGCACGTCGTCAGGGAAGGAGACGATCCCGCGCACGAGGTGCTCGAGCGCCTCGCTCAGCACCTCAGGCCTCGTCGCTCGCGACATCGGTGCTCGCAGCGTCGGAGGTCTCGGCGGCCTCGGCGGCCGGCTCCTCGGCCGTGGCGCTCTCCGCGGCGTCGTCGGCGGGCGCCTCGGCGGCGTCGTCCTTCTTCGCCTTGCGGCCACCCTTCGAGATCGCGGCCGACGTGGCGTCGCCCTCGGACTCGGCGAGCGCCTTGTTGAACGCGGCGACCTTGTCGCGCGGCTCGGCCTGGGCGTCGATACCGGACGGGGAGGTGTCGCCGGAGAAGGTCTGCCAGTCTCCGGAGCGCTTGAGCAGCGCCACCACGGCCTCGGTCGGCTGCGCGCCGACGCTCAGCCAGTACTGGGCCCGCTCGGAGTTCACGCGGATCACCGACGGGTCGTTCTTCGGGTGGTAGAGCCCGATCTCCTCGATCGCGCGGCCGTCGCGCTTGGTGCGCGAGTCCATGACGACGATGCGGTAGTGCGGCGAACGGATCTTGCCGAGTCGCTTCAGACGGATCTTGACAGCCACGTGTGTGGTTCTCCTGTTGGAACGTGCCTGGACATCCCAGGCGGGCGGTGGTGGCTCAGACCGGTGTGGGGACACGGTCGCGGCCTCCGGGGTACCCGACGCGGCCAGGTAGAGGGCAAGGACGCGCCAGATGCACCCGCCAGTGTGCCAGACCGGGCCCCCGGGCGCGAACCCGTGCACGCCGTTGGGCTACGCACCCCGGCTCACGCCGCGGCTGCGACCACCCTGCCGGCCCGGACCACGAGAGCAGGCTCCCGCACCGAGGTGAGCTCGAGGCGGGGATCGCGGGTGAGGACCACCAGGTCGGCGGGGCTCCCCTCCCCAAGCCCGGGCCACCCCAGCCACTGCCGGGCTCGCCACGACGCTGCACCGAGCGCCCCCTCCGTGCCGATGACGCCGCCCAGTGTCACGACCTCGTCACCGATGCGACCGTGCGCCCCGTGCCCGCCCGCGTCGGTGCCGGCGAAGATCGGCACCCCGGCCTCGTGCGCCTTCCGGAGGGTGTCGTGGCGACGGGCGTAGAGGTCACGCATGTGCGCCGCGTACACCGGGAACCGCTCCTCGGCCTGCGCCGCGATGCCGGGGAAGATCTCGATGTTGGCCAGGGTGGGCACCAGCGAGGTGCCGCGCTCGGCCATCAGCGCGATGGTCGTGTCGTCGAGGCCCGTGCCGTGCTCGATGCCGTCGATGCCGGCGACGACCAGCTCGGCGGGCGCCTGCTCGGCGAAGCAGTGCGCCGTGACCCTGGCCCCCTCGGCATGGGCCGCGACGATGGCCTCCGCGACGACGTCGGCCGGCCAGGAGGGCGCGAGGTCGCCCAAGGAACGGTCGATCCAGTCCCCCACCAGCTTCACCCAGCCGTCTCCCCGCCTGGCCTGCTCGACGACCGTGGCGACGAGGTCGTCGGGCTCGACCTCGACGGCGTAGTCACGCAGGTAGCGCTTCGTGCGTGCCACGTGCTGACCGGCCCGCACGATGGCAGGAAGGTCGTCTCGCTGGTCGATCCAGCGGGTGTCGGAGGGCGACCCCGCGTCACGCACCAGGCAGACACCCGCGTCGCGGTCGATCACGGCCTGAGCCTCGGCGGTCGCGGCGGGCACCGGGCCGCAACGGTCGAGACCGATGTGGCAGTGGGCGTCCACCAGGCCGGGCAGCACCCAGACCCCGGTGGCCACCGTCACCGCGCTGGGCACGGGTTCGTACGTCACCACACCGCCAGTGACCCAGAGGTCGCGCTCCTCGCTGCCCGGCAGCACGGTGGCGCGCAGGTGCAGGTCGTGCAGCACACCGCGGGCAGGACCCTCGAGGTGGTCGACCGTACGTCCGTCAGGCGTACGGGCACGCGTGAGACCGTCACCCTGAAGAGCCTGGCCATGCAGCACCGGCCCGCTCATCGGTCCTCGCCCCTGCTCACCTGCCGCAGCTGCGTACGGCTCAGCGCCGCGGACCCTTGTTCTTCGGGTCCAGCATCTGCTGCAGCTCGGGCGGCAGGGTGAAGTTCTGCATCGCCTCGGCGAGCTCCGCCTCGGAGGGAGCCCCCGCGAAGGCGCTCAACGCGTCCTGCGGGTTCGCCGGAGCGGCACCGACGGCCTTCGGGGCGTTGCGCTTGGCCGGGTTGCCCGAGACCTTGTTGCCCTTCTTCTTGCCAGCGGCCTGCTGGGGTCGGCCCTTGCCACGGCCAGGTGCACCAGGGCCGCCCATCCCGCCCATCATGCCGCCGAGGGACTGCATCATCTTGCGGGCCTCGACGAAGCGGGTCACCAGGCCGTTCACCTCGCTCACCTCGACGCCGGCGCCCTTGGCGATGCGCGCCCGGCGCGAGCCGTTGAGGATCGCGACGTCGGCCCGCTCGGCCGGCGTCATCGACTTGATGATGGCCTCGATCCGGTCGATCTCGCGCTCGTCGATGGAGTCGAGCTGCTCGCGCATCTGCCCCATGCCGGGCAGCATCCCGAACACCTTCGACAGCGGGCCCATCTTGCGTACGGCCTGCATCTGGGTGAGGAAGTCCTGCAGCCCGAACTCGCCGGTGCCGCCCAGCAGCTTGCTGGCAGCCTTCGCGGACTCCTCCGCGTCGAAGTGCCGCTCGGCCTGCTCGATCAGGGTGAGCATGTCGCCCATGTCGAGGATCCGGCCGGCCATCCGGTCGGGGTGGAACAGGTCGAAGTCGGTCAGCTTCTCGCCGTTGGAGGCGAACATGATCGGCTGGCCGGTGACCCGGGCGATGGACAGCGCCGCACCGCCGCGGGCGTCGCCGTCGAGCTTGGTGAGCACCACCCCGTCGAAGCCGACGCCCTCGGCGAACGCCTTGGCGGTGTTCACCGCGTCCTGACCGATCATGGCGTCGACGACGAACAGCACCTCGTCGGGGCTGACCGCCGCCTTGATGTCGGCCGCCTGCCGCATCAGCTCCTCGTCGACGCCCAGCCGGCCGGCGGTGTCGACGATGATCACGTCGTGCAGGTGCCGCTGCGCGATGCCGACCGAGCTGCGCGCCACCTCGACGGGGTCGCCGACGCCGTTGCCCGGCTGCGGTGCGTACGCCGCGACGCCGGCCCGCTTCGCGACCACCTGCAGCTGCGTCACGGCGTTGGGGCGCTGCAGGTCGGCGGCGACCAGCATCGGCGTGTGGCCCTGCTGCTTCAGCCACAGCGCCAGCTTGCCGGCCAGCGTCGTCTTTCCCGCGCCCTGCAGGCCGGCCAGCATGATGATCGTGGGCGGCTTCTTCGCGAACCGCAGCTCACGGGTCTCGCCGCCGAGGATGCTGATCAGCTCGTCGTTGACGATCTTGACGATCTGCTGTGCGGGGTTGAGCGCCTTGCTGAGCTCCTCGGCGCGGGCCCGCTCCCTGACCGCGGCCACGAACTCCTTGACCACCGTCAGGTTGACGTCGGCCTCGAGCAGGGCGATGCGGATCTCGCGCAGCGTCTCGTCGATGTCGGCGTCGGAGAGCCGCGACTTGCCGCGGAGCGTACGGAACGTCGCGGTGAGGCGGTCTTGCAGGGTGTCGAACACGGGCGGTCGTCCTTACGCGGCAGGAGGTCAGACAGGCCAATCCTACCGCCAGCCGCTCCTGGGGGGTCAGGCGGGCGTCGGGCCGCGCGGGGCCTCGCGCTGGTCGAGCAGCAGCTGCAGCATCACCAGATCGAGCCAGCGGCCGAACTTCTGACCCACCTGCGGGAAGCGGGCGACCTCCTGGAAGCCGTACGCCCGGTGGAGCCGGAGCGAGGCCTCGTTGTCGCCTGAGAGACCACCCACCATGGCGTGCAACCCCTCGGCCCGGGCACGTCGCACGAGCTCGGCGAGCAGCAGGGAGCCCAGCCCCTGGCCGCGGGCCTCGGGGGCGAGGTAGATCGAGTGCTCCACGGTCGCGCGGTAGCCGGGCTTGTCGCGAAAGGTCCCGTACGCGGCGTACCCCACCACGGCCCCGCCCCGCTCCACGACGACCGCCGTGGCGCCGGGCCGCTGCAGCCCGTCGAACCAGACGCGCCTGTTCTCCAGGGTCAGCGGCACGTCGTCCCAGGAGGCGGTGCTGTTCTCGACCGCCTCGTTGTAGATGGCCGTGATGGCCTCCAGGTCGGCCGGAGCGGCGTCACGCAGGGTGGCCTCACTCACCCAGCACGCCCTCCACGAACTGCTCCGGGTCGAACGGCGCCAGGTCGTCGACGCCCTCGCCCAGACCGATCAGCTTCACCGCGACGCCGAGCTCCCGCTGCACCTGCACCACGATGCCGCCCTTGGCCGACCCGTCGAGCTTGGTGAGGACGATGCCGGTGACATCGACCACCTCGGCGAAGATGCGGGCCTGCGTGAGGCCGTTCTGACCCGTGGTGGCGTCGAGCACCAGCAGCACCTCGGTGACGGGCGCCAGCTTCTCCATCACCCGCTTCACCTTGCCGAGCTCGTCCATCAGCCCGGTCTTGGTGTGCAGGCGGCCCGCCGTGTCGACCACGACCACGTCGACGTTCGAGTCGATGCCCTGCTTCACGGCGGCGTACGCGACCGAGGCCGGGTCCGCTCCCTCGGCGCCGCGGACGGTCTCGACGCCGACCCGCTCCCCCCAGGTGGCGAGCTGCTCGGTGGCGGCCGCACGGAAGGTGTCGGCCGCACCCAGCAGCACGGTGCGGCCCTCGGCCACCAGCACCCGGGCGAGCTTGCCGACGGTCGTGGTCTTGCCGACCCCGTTGACCCCCACCACCAGCACCACGGCCGGGAGGTCCTGGCCGGTCTCGGTGACCGACGGGCGCGTGTTCACCGTGCGGTCGAGGGTCGGGTCCACCAGGCGTACCAGCTCCTCGTGCAGCACCGTTCGCGCCTCGGCCGGGTTCATCACGCCGTCGAGCGCGAGCCGTCGCCGCAGCGCCCTCACCAGCTCGTCGGTGGGGCCGACGCCGAGGTCGGAGGAGATCAGCGTGGTCTCGAAGTCGTCCCAGGTCTCCTCGTCGACCCGGTCACGGGAGAGCAGGTCGGCGAAGCCTCGCGCCAGGGCGTTGTTGCTGCCGGCCAGGCGACGGCGCAGCCGCGCCAGCCGCGTCCGGGTGGCCTCCGGGACGTCGAGCCCTGGCCGGGTCTCGGTCTCCGGCTCCACCAGGACGCCGGTGCCCGTGGTGCCCTCGGGCGCCTCCCGCTCGCCGGTCCGGCCAGGAAGGAGCTGCTCTCGCGGCTCGACCGGAGGGAGCTCACGCCCACGGTTGCGGACGGTCGCCACGACGACCGTGGTCACCACCGCCAGGGCCACCAGGCCGCCGACGACCCACCACAGGAGAGGAATGTTCACCTGGTCATCCTAGGAGCCACGATCCGTGGCGCCCTAGCCTGGCGGCACGTCGGCGCGGTAGCGCCGCCGAGGGTCAGCGACATGCGAACCCGTCTGAGGTGATCAGCGGTTGACGGCGTGGTCCACGAGCTGCTGGAACCGAGCCGGCGGCTCGGCGTCACCGTTGAGGTGGTCCGCCAGCTCCTCCATCCGCACGGTGAACCCGTCGCTCACCCATCGTCCCTGGCCACCGAGGCCGACGGCGACGATCGTGCCGAGGGCGGCAGCGACGAGGAGGACCAGGATCATGGTCAGGACGGCGGACAGCATGGTGGCCTTTCAGGCGGAGCGGATGGCCCCATGGTCACGCTGCGGCAAGCGGCCGCGTACGGTTCCTGGCAGAACCCTCATCTGATGGCCACCGCCCCCCGGGGAGCTCGCTCGGCGACGACGCCCGCGGGTCAGCCCTCGCGCAACCGCTGGCTGATCACCGTGGACACGCCGTCGCCGCGCATGGTCACCCCGTACAAGGCGTCAGCGACCTCCATGGTGCGCTTCTGGTGGGTGATGACGAGCAGCTGCGAGTCCTCCCGCAGCTCCTCGTAGATCTCCAGCAGCCGCCCCAGGTTGGTGTCGTCGAGGGCCGCCTCGACCTCGTCGAGGATGTAGAACGGGCTCGGGCGCGCCTTGAACAGGCTGACCAGGAAGGCGACGGCCACCAGCGACCGCTCCCCGCCCGACAGCAGCGAGAGCCGCTTCACCTTCTTGCCGGCGGGCCGCGCCTCGACCTCCACACCGGTGGTGAGCCAGCTGCCCGGCTCGGTGAGCACGAGCCGGCCCTCGCCGCCGGGGAACAACCGCGCGAAGACCTCGTCGAACTTCGCAGCCACCTCCTCGTACGCCGCCGCGAACACCTCCTGGACCCGCTGGTCGACCTCCTCGACGATGGCCAGCAGGTCGGCCCGCGACCGCTTCAGGTCGTCGAGCTGGGTGGAGAGGAACGTGTGGCGCTCCTGCATCGCGTCGAACTCCTCCAGCGCGAGCGGGTTCACCTTGCCGAGCACCTGCAGGTTGCGCTCGGCGGTGCGCAGCCGCTTCTGCTGGGCCTCCCGGTCGTACGCCACGGTGGCCGGCTCGACGTCGTCGGGCAGCGGCCGCCCCTCGGCGTCGGTGAGCACGGGCACGGGCACGTCTGGCCCGTACTCGGCGAGCAGCGCGTCAGGCTCGATGCCGACCTCGGCGAGCGCGCGCTCCCCCAGCGTCTCGATGCGCATCCGCTGCTGCGAGCGGGCCAGCTCGTCACGATGCGCCGAGCTGACGAGCCCCTCCAGCTCAGCGGCCAGCGCGCGGGCGGCCGACCGCGCAGCCGCCA
>CAKZHP010000084.1 GCA_936924635.1 uncultured Propionibacteriaceae bacterium | reverse complement strand
GGCCAGCGCCGCGGCGACCGCCTGCGGCGTGTGCGCGAAGTCGACGAGCACGGTGGGCGCCCCATCCCCCAGCGGCACCCGCTGCATCCGGCCGGGCACGCTCACCGTGGCCAGGCCGGGCAGCGCGGCCTGCAGCGGCACCCCGGCCGCGTCGAGCAGCGCGACGGCGGTCAGCGCGTTGCGTACGTTGTGGCGCCCCGGCAGGCCGAGACGGAACGCGAGCGGCCCGTCCGGCGTCACGGCGCGGACGTCCTGGGCCCCCGCGGCCACGTCGGTGACCTGCTCTGCGCGGTAGTCGCCGTCGTCGCCGGTGGTGCGCAGCGGCAGACCCGCGTCGGGGACCCGGCCGGCCAGCCGGACGCCCCACTCGTCGTCGGTGCAGACCACCGCGTTGGCGCACTGCTCGGGGGTGAACAGGCGCGCCTTCGCCTCGAAGTAGTCCTCCTGCGTGGGGTGGAAGTCGCGGTGGTCCCACCCCAGGTTGGTGAAGCCGGCGACGTCGAAGCGGATCCCGGCGACCCGGTGCAGCGCCAGCGCGTGAGACGACACCTCCATCACCAGCGCCGTGGCCCCACGCTCCAGCATCACCGCGAGCAGGGCCTGCACGTCGGGCGACTCCGGGGTGGTGACGGTGGTACGGGTCAGGGCCAGCTGCTCGTCGTCGACCGCGGCCCCGATGGTGCCGATGGTGCCGACCCGGTGGCCAGCGGCCCGCAGCGCGGCGGCCACCAGGTAGAGCGTCGTGGTCTTGCCGTTGGTGCCGGTGATGCCCACGGTGAGCAGGCGGGTCGCGGGCTCGCCGTACACCGCCGCGGCCAGCCGCGCCATCTCGCGCCGCGGGTCGTCGACCACCACCACGGGCAGCGTGCCTCCGGCGAGCTCGGCTCCCGCCTGGTCGGTGACCACGGCGACAGCGCAGGCGCGGGCGGCGTCGGCGGCGAAGCGGGCGCCGTGCGTGGTGGCGCCGGGCACACCGACGTACAGGTCGCCGGGGAGGACCGAGCGTGACGAGGAGGTGACCCCGGTGACCCGGACGGCCGGGGCGCCCGGGAGCAGGGTGGCCAGGTCGGCGCCCCCGGGTCGAGAGGGACGCAGCGGAGAGGAGCTCACCGGGCCACCTCAGCAGACGGGCCGGGGTGCCTGCACCACGGTCACCACTCGATCGGCCTCTGCGGGGCGGGCTCACTGCTGGGCAGCACGCCGTAGCGCGGCAGCGCCACCCGCATGATGTCGCGCCAGGCCGGGGCCGCCACCTGGCTGCCCTGGAACGCGCCCTGCGGCCGGTCCACGACCACGTACGTGAGGATCTCCGGGTCCTCGACCGGGCCGACGCCGACGAACGAGGCGACGTACCCGCTGTAGCAGCCGCACTTGGGGTCGATGCGCTCGGCGGTGCCCGACTTCGCGGCGGTGCGGTAGCCATCGATCGGGAACCGCTTGTTGCCCACCTTGCTGGCGACGACCGACTCCATCATGTCCAGCACCATCGCCGATGCCTGGGGGGAGATCACCCGCCGGCTCTGGCTGGTCGGCACCGGGACGGAGCGGCCGTCAGCGGTCGTGGCCGAACGGATGATGGTGGGGCTGTTGTAGACGCCGCCGTTGGTGACCGCGGCGACGGCCGCCGCCTCCTGGATCGCCGTGACCGACAGGCCCTGACCGAACGAGATCTGGTCGCGGGTGTTGTCGGCGACGTCGGCGCCGGGCACCGAACCGGTGCCCTCGCCGGGCAGCCCGATGCCGGTGCGCTGCCCCAGCCCGAAGGACTTGAGGTAGCCGACCAGCTGCGGCTTGGGCATCTGGCGGGTCAGCAGCACGGTGCCGATGTTCGAGGAGTTCGCGATCACGCCGCGCGCGGTGAGGTTGATGGTGCCGTGGCTGAACGCGTCACCGATCGGCCGCCCTCCCGACATCACCTGGCTGGGGACGACCACGCGCGTCTCGGGGGTCACCAGCCCGGCGTCGGTCAGGGCGGCCATGGTGAGCACCTTCTGCACCGACCCCGGCTCGTACGCATCGGTGACGGCCCGGTTGCCGAGGTCGGCGGCCGAGGCCACCCCCGGCTTGTTCGAGTCGAACGTCGGGTAGTTGGCCATGGCCAGCACCTCGCCGGTCTTCACGTTCATGACGATCGCCGTGCCCGAGGTAGCCCGAGCCTGGTCCACGGTCTCCTGCAGGCGCCGCTCCACGAGGTACTGCAGCCCGGCGTCGAGCGTCAGCGCGTAGGTGATGCCGTCCTGTGCCGGGACCATGACGTTGGTGCCGCTGGGGATGCGGCCGTTCGGCGAGGTCTGGAACATCTCGCTGCCCTCGATGCCCTGCAGCTGGGCGTCGAACGCCAGCTCCAGGCCGCCGGCGCCCTGCTGGCCCGGCTGCTTGTCACGGTCGGTGACGAAGCCGACCACGTTCGAGGCGAGCGAGCCGTTGGGATAGCTGCGGATGGGCGCGGCCTCGCGGTAGACCCCGACGTAGCCCAGCTGCTGCAGCTCGTTGCTGAGCTGGAGGTACGAGTACGCCGGCACCTGCTTGGCGAGGATCACGTAGCGGGAGTCGGCGCGGGAGAGCTGCTTCGCGTACTCGGCGGCGTCTCCCCCGGCGTACTTCGCGATCACCCCGGCGATGACCTCGGGGCCCTTCGCGGCCTTGTCGCGGTCCTTCTGGCTCATCGATCGCTCGAGCTTGCCGTTCGTGCGCACCTGGCTCGGGTCGGCGACCACGTTCACCGCCGGGAGGCTGGTGGCCAGCACCTCGCCGTAGCGGTCGGTCACCGAGCCGCGGTTGGCCAGGATGCGCCGCTGCACCAGCATCTGGTCGGCGGCGGTGGCGGCGTAGGCAGCGCTGTCGAGCCCCTGGATGTCGATGGCCTTGGCGCCGAGGACCGACGCGCAGACGGCCAGGATGAGCATGCCCACCTGGATGCGGCGTGCCGGGTCGCCGGCCTTGAGCCGCAGGCCACCCGGGCGCTTGGTCTGGCCGCCCATGCGGGCCGAGGCAGGACGCGCGG
>CAKZHP010000083.1 GCA_936924635.1 uncultured Propionibacteriaceae bacterium | reverse complement strand
CACCACGGCGAGGGCGAGGGCGGCGGGGCCACGAGCTCGCGTACGAGGCCGTGGGCGGCCCGTGCTCCCGGTGAGGGCGGCACCACGACGCGTACGGGGCCGTGCGACCGGGGTCATGCCGGCGTGCCGATCACGACGTTCGTGGACTTGATCGACACCACGGCGACCGACCCGGGCTCGAGGCCCAGCTCGTCGACGGCCTCGCGCGACATCAGCGAGACCATGCGGAACGGGCCGCACTGCACGTCGACCTGAGCCATCACGGTGTCGCGGAGCACCCGGGTCACGAGGCCACGCATTTGGTTGCGGGCGGAGGTGCTGCCGACGGCGGGCACGGATGCGGGCCGGGCCACCTCCTGCGCGACCCCGGCCAGCGCGGTCCCCTCGATGGTCATCCGCCCGGCGTCGTCGTCGGCCGCCTCCAGGCGGCCCGAGTCAACCCAGCGACGTACGGTGTCGTCGGAGACGCCCAGCAGCTCGGCAGCCTCAGAGATCCTCAGACGCGGCATGAGTCGCACGGTATCACCGCAGATGCGGCTTATCTCCGCCAGCGCCCCCGCTGGCTGATCGCGACCACGGCGGACACCAGGCCGCCGCCGCCGCCCCCGAGATGCCGCCCGGGGCCTGCCAGGCGTCGACGGTGAACCCCGCGATCGCGGTGCCGAGCGCGCCGCCGGTGGTCTGGGAGGCCGAGAGCAGCGACTGGGTCTCGGTCATCCGGTGCCGTGGCGACAAGCGGTCGAGCAGGCTCTGGACCATGACCAGCGAGGGCGCGATCGAGAGGCCGGTCACGAAGAGCAGCCCGAACAGCAGGGGCAGCGGCGGGTGGTCGCGTACCAGCAGGAACGGCCACGGCAGCAGCGAGAGCGCGAACACCGACAGGGTGATGGCGAGGCGGCCGGGTACGTCGCCGGGCCAGCGCCGCGATCCGTACACGAGACCACCGATCGTGCTGCCGCCCGCGATGAAGCCGAACAGCACGCCGAGCCGGTCGGTGCCGCCGAGGACGGCGCCGGCGGTGGCCACGATCGCCGTGTCGAGCTGGCCGAACCCGATCGCCATCAGCAGCGCGACGAGCAGCACCGCACCGATGCCGGGGACAGTGACGGTGCTGCGGTGCACGCGGTCGAGCCGTTCGCCGGTGGTGACGGCGGCGAGGTCGGGCACCACGGGGGTGACGCCGGCTTGTACGGCGCGGGCGCGGCTGTCCCGGGCAGCGCTGCTGGCGCTGTAGAGGAGGGTGCCGCCGACGAGCAGGGCGGCCGAGACGAGCAGGGGTACGACCGGCGGCGCGACCGCGGCGAGCAGGGAGAGCAGCAGCGGCCCCATGACGAAGATCAGCTCCACTGCCGAGGCGTCGAGCGCGTACCCGAGCTGACGCGACGACTCGTTCGTGAAGATCACCCGCCACGAGGCGCGCATGGCCGGCGACACGGGCGGGAAGGCGACGCCGGCCATGGCGGCGAGCACCAGCATCAGCGCGGCCGGTTCACCGGCCACGGTGGCAAGACTGAGGGCGGCGATGGCGGCGCCGCTGACGGCGGCGGTGGGGATGAGCACCCGCGGCTGCCCGTACTGGTCCATCAGCCGCCCCCACACCGGCGCCCCCACCGCTGTGGCCAGGGCGAACACTCCCGTCACGATGCCGGCCAGGGAGTACGCGCCGCGCACGTGCTCGATCAGCACCACCATGCCCAGACCGGTCATCGAGATCGGGAATCGGGCGAGCACGGCGGCGAGGAACGGGCGTACGGCAGGGCCGTGGCCGAGCACCCGGGCGTACCCGCGCAGCCCGGACCCGGCGTCGAAGTCCTGCTGGGTGCCCTCGGCTGATGGTTCGCGCATGTCCGTCGCCACGCTATCCGGCGGCCCGCCGCGCGACGAACCCGCTGGTTGAGGAGACGGGCCGCCGCGCTGACGCCGCGTCACGGCGTGCCGCAGGCAGATCCGCTGGTTGAGCAAGGATCTGCTGAGCTTGCGAAGGGGATCTCCGCGTCGAGACCGAGTCAGCGCTCGCGGAGCGAGGCCACGCTCACCTGTGCGAGTGTCGCCTCCGGACCCGGCTCCCTCAACGGGCGATTCTCTGTCAGTGGGGGGTGACAGAGTGTGCGGCAGCGTACGAGAGGAGGTGCGAGATGAGCGTGCTGGACCGGTTCTCCCCGGCGACGGCGTCGTGGTTCACGTCGAGCTTTCCCGCGCCGACGCCTGCCCAGCAGGGCGCCTGGGAGGCGATCTCCTCGGGTCAGCACACGCTGGTGGTCGCACCGACGGGCTCGGGCAAGACCCTCTCGGCGTTCCTGTGGGCGATCGACGGGCTGATGACCAGGCCGCGCGACCCGAAGCGATCGGCCTGTCGGGTCCTGTACGTGTCGCCGCTGAAGGCCCTCGCCGTCGACGTGGAGCGCAACCTCCGTTCCCCGCTGGTGGGCATCGGTCACGCGGCGAGGCGGCTGGGGCAGGAGGCGCCTGACGTCCGTGTCGCCGTCCGCTCCGGCGACACCCCCGCCGAGGAGCGCCGACGCTTCGGCCGCGACCCCGCCGACATCCTCATCACCACCCCCGAGTCGCTGTTCCTGCTGCTCACCTCCGCCGCCCGGGAGGCACTCACGGGGGTGGAGACGGTCATCGTCGACGAGGTCCACGCGGTCACCGGCACCAAGCGCGGCGCCCACCTTGCGCTGACGCTGGAGCGGCTTGACGCCCTGCTGCCGCAGCCGGCGCAGCGGGTGGGTCTGAGCGCGACCGTACGGCCTCCGGAGGAGGTGGCCCGCTTCCTCGCCGGTGGCCGGCCCGTGACGATCGTGACCCCGCCCAGCGAGAAGCAGTGGGACCTCCAGGTCGTCGTCCCGGTGCCCGACCTCGGCGAGCTGGGCACCGCGCCGGGGGCGGACGGCGACGACCCCACGGCGCGTACGTCGATCTGGCCCCATGTCGAAGAACGCATCGTCGACCTGGTCGCCGAGCACCGTTCCACCCTGGTCTTCGCCAACTCCCGCCGCCTGGCAGAGCGCCTGACCGGTCGGCTGAACGAGATCTGGGGCGAGCGTCTGGAGGAGGCGGCAACGCCCGTCGCATCCACCCAGCCGCCATCGATCCGCACAGCCGCCATGGACGCTGCGGGGATCGATCCGGGCTTCGAGGATGAGAGTCTGCGAGGTCTGCCGACAACCGAGGAGCCCCGTACGAGCGGCCAGCGCACACCGACCCGCGCTCCCGCGCAGGCCATGGGCCAGGCAGGCCAGTCCGCGGGCGCCGCGCCGCTGCTGGCCCGCGCCCACCATGGCTCGGTCTCCCGGGAGCAGCGCGCGCAGACCGAGGACGACCTCAAGGCGGGCCGGCTGCCCGCGGTGGTGGCGACCTCGTCGCTGGAGCTGGGCATCGACATGGGTGCGGTCGACCTCGTGGTGCAGGTGGAGGCGCCGCCGTCGGTGGCGTCCGGGCTGCAGCGCGTCGGTCGCGCCGGCCACCAGGTGGGGGCCGTGTCGCGGGGCGTGCTGTTCCCGAAGTTCCGGGGTGACCTGGTCTCCACCGCGGTGATCGTCGAGCGCATGCGCGAGGGAGCCATCGAGACCACCCACGTGCTGGCCAACCCGCTCGACGTGCTTGCCCAGCAGGTCGTCGCCATGTGCGCGCTCGACGACTGGGCGGTGGGCGACCTGCACGACCTGGTACGCCGCTCGGCGCCCTTCTCCGGCCTCACCCGCGCTGTGCTCGACTCGGTGCTCGACATGCTGAGCGGCCGCTACCCGTCCGACGAGTTCGCCGAGCTGAGGCCGCGCCTGGTCTGGGACCGCGGCGCCGACACCCTCACCGGCCGCCGCGGGGCGCAACGGCTGGCGGTCACCTCCGGCGGCACCATCCCCGACCGCGGCCTGTTCGGGGTGTTCCTCGCTGGTTCCGCGGGGCCGGGGCGCCGGGTCGGCGAGCTGGACGAGGAGATGGTGTACGAGTCGCGCGTCGGCGACGTGTTCACCCTGGGCACCTCCACGTGGCGTATCGAAGACATCACGCACGACCGCGTCCTCGTCTCGCCCGCGCCCGGCGCCCCCGGGCGGCTGCCGTTCTGGAAGGGCGACACCCTGGGCCGGCCAGCCGAGCTGGGGCAGGCGCTGGGCGGCTTCGTCCGCGAGCTCGGCACTCTCGCCCCCGAGGCCGCGCGAGAGCGCGTGAAGCGCGCAGGACTCGATGAGTGGGCGACCGACAACCTCCTCGCCTACCTCGGCGAGCAGCGGGAGGCGGTCGGCCACGTCCCCGACGACCGCACCATCGTCGTGGAGCGGTTCCGCGACGAGCTGGGCGACTGGCGGGTGGTCATTCACTCGCCGTACGGGGCGCCGGTCCACGCCCCCTGGGCGCTGGGGATCGCGGCCAGGCTGCGGGAGCGGTACGGGATCGACGTCCAAGCGATGCCCGCCGACGACGGCATCGTGCTGCGCCTGCCCGACACGGCTGACGACTTCGCGGACTACGCGGCCTTCGGTCTCGAGGACGAGGGGCCCGCCCCGGAGAGGTTCAACACCGCCGAGCTGCTGGAGGCGGTGCTCCTGGACCCGGCCGAGGTGACCGCCCTGGTGACCGACCAGCTCGGCGGGTCGGCGCTGTTCGCGGCCAGGTTCCGGGAGTGCGCTGGGCGGGCGCTGCTGCTGCCCCGGCGGCGGCCCGACCAGCGTCAGGCCTTGTGGCAGCAGCGTCAACGGTCGGCGCAGCTGCTGAGCGTGGCGTCGCAGTACCCCTCCTTCCCGATCGTGCTGGAGGCCGTGCGGGAGTGCATGCAGGACGTCTTCGACGTGCCCGGACTGGTCGACCTGCTCTCGCGGGTGCGGTCCAAGGACGTGCGGGTCGTCGAGGTGGAGAGCCGCCTGCCCTCTCCGTACGCGAAGTCGCTGCTGTTCGGCTACGTGGCGCAGTTCCTGTACGAGGGCGACTCGCCCCTGGCCGAGCGTCGCGCGGCCGCGCTCACGCTCGACCCCACCCTCCTCTCGGAGCTGCTCGGCGGTGGCGACGGCCTAGCGCTGAGCGACCTGCTCGACCCGGAGGCGCTCACCCGCACCGAGGCCGAGCTGCAGCACCTGCTGCCCGACCGGCGCGCCCGCGACGCCGAGGACCTGGCCGACCTGCTGCGCACCATCGGCCCGCTCAGCCTGGCCGAGCTGGCCAGGCGCGTGGTCGACGATGACCCGACCGTACGCACCCGGGCCTGGCTGGACGAGCTCGTCGGGTCCCGGCGCGCGGT
>CAKZHP010000082.1 GCA_936924635.1 uncultured Propionibacteriaceae bacterium | reverse complement strand
CGTCCGCCCCGACCGAGGGTGGGCAGCCGCGTCGTCGCCGCCGCCGGGGTGGCCGTGGTGGCGAGGGTGCCGGTGCGCCTGCCGCTGCCGCCGGAGAGTCGCCGCAGGGCTGACCTTCAGGACCAGAACCTGACGCGGGGCACGGCCACAGATGGCCGTGCCCCGCGCTCTGTTGGTCTGCCGTGGGAGCGGAGCGACAGCTGTGCCCGTGGAGCGAGGAGGGCGGAGACCTGGCCCTGCGACTGTTCGTGTGCCGTCACCTTCTGGCGGGATCGCGGGCGTGAGCGGCAGTGGCCACCGGAGCAAGGGTCGCGGGAGGTTGCGGAGAAGACGCGCGGAATCCTGCCCGCAGAAGCCCTGGAATGCACAAAGGCCTCCCGAAGGAGACCTTGACGCATCGAGTAGCCCCGACGGGATTCGAACCCGCGCTACCGCCTTGAGAGGGCGGCGTGCTAGGCCGCTACACAACGGGGCCCTAGCTGTGTCACCGAAGTGACGGGAAAACACTACCAATCTCGCGATCTGGCAGCGAATCGCGTTGGGGTACTAGGACTCGAACCTAGACAAACGGAATCAGAATCCGTTGGGCTGCCAATTACCCCATACCCCATCGGCACCCGCAGGCGCCGAACAGAGACTCTACCGGAGCAGCGGCCCCAGGCCAAACCCGGCTGGTCGGGCGGGTCGGCGGCGGCCGGGCGGACCTGCCCTCTCGACCTCAGCCGTCTTCCCCGGTCCGCCGAGCCCTCCACCAGGCCGGCTGGGCGCTCGCGAACCTCGCCTCGCTCCCCCACATCGGCATCGCAGGAGCCGTCGCGACCGGCACCCACGGCTCCGGCGACCGCAACGGGTCGCTGGCCACCGCGGTGGCCGCCCTGGAGCTGGTGGACGGCACCGGTCGCGTACGCACCGTGCGCCGCGGGGACCCGGACCTCGACGGGGTCGTTGTCGGCCTCGGATGCCTCGGCATCACCACCCGGGTGACCCTCGACATCGGGCCGGCGTACGAGGTGCGGCAGACCGCGTACAACGGGCTCCCCTGGCAGGCGCCAGGCGACCTGGAGCAGATCACCGGGGCGGCGTACAGCGTGAGCTGCTTCACCGTCTGGGACGAGCCCACGCTGTCGTCGGTGTGGCTCAAGCAGCGCGGTGACGACTCCGCGCCCGCCACCTTCCACGGCGCCTCACGGCAGACCGCCGACCAGCACCCCGCCCCCGGCGAGCCGGCCGAGAACACCTCGCGCCAGTGCGGCGTACCCGGCCCCTGGTGGGACCGGCTGCCGCACTTCGCGCTGGACTCACCCCGTCCAGCGGCGACGAGCTGCAGACCGAGTACCTGCTGCCGCGAGACGCCCTCGCGGAGACCGTCACGGCCGTCCGAGGGCTGGCCGGCAGATCCGCCCCGCACTGATCGTCAGCGAGATCCGCACCATGACGGGCGACGACCTGTGGCTGAGCCCCGCGTACGGGCGGGACACGGTCGGCATCCACTTCACCTGGCGCCCCGAGCCCGAACGCGTGACCGGGCTCCTGCCGCTCGTCGAGGAGCGCCTGCTCCCCCTCGGGGCCCGCCCGCACTGGGCCAAGGTGTTCAACGCCGGGCGGGACGACATCGCCCCTGCCTACCCACGCTTCGGCGACTTCCTCGCGCTGCGCGACGCGTACGCCCCGGGCGGCTGCTCAGCAACGCCTGGACGCGCCGCGTGCTGGGCGACTGACCCTCACACCCGGTTCGGGACCCGCATCCAGCGCGCGACCACGAGGCCGACCACCGTCACCAGCGCGAACGCTCCCACCTCTCGCAGCGACGACACCCAGGTGAGCTCCTGCACGGCCCGTACCTCCGCCACCGAGCTCGTGAGCACCGCCCAGGTGAACGCCCAGACGTTGTTGGCGACGTGTGCGGCGATGCCGGCCTCCAGCCCGCCGGTGCGCCACACCAGCACCCCGGCCAGCACGCCGAACGCGAACCGCTGGGCGAACAGGGGCAGGTTCTGCGTGCCGTGGAAGAACGCGAACAGCAGCGCCGACACCACGATCGCGAACGCCTCGTTGCGCCACACCAGGCCCAGTGCCAAGACCAGGTAGCCGCGGAAGAACACCTCCTCACCCAGCGCCTGCAGCGGCGCGGTGAGGGCGATCATCACCAGCCACCCCACCGCACCTGGCTGCGGGGCGATGCGAGGGATGCCGCCCGCGAGCAGCAGCACAGCGTTCATGACCACGGTGGCGACGAGCAGCATCAGCAGCAGGTAGCGCCAGCGCAGACCTGGCGACACCGACCACAGCCAGCGCGGACGGCGCCGGTGCAGGAACCTCAGCAACCCGACGGCGATCAGCGTCAGCGACGCCAGCGCCAGGTGGGCACCGAGCAGGCCCCAGACCGTCTCGAAGCGCTGCGCGCGCTCCAGGAAGTCCGGCAACGGGGCCTGGCTGCCGGTGAGAGCATGAGCCACCGTCATCACCGCCAGGTTGATCGACGGCACGAGGATCGCGAAGGCCGAGAAGGCCAGGGCCACACCAGCGACACCCGTGAACCGGGTCGCCGGTGCCGAGGAGTCGCCGCCCGCCGGCAGCAGCGAGGTCGGATACGTGTTGCCCGCTCCCGGCACGGTCCAGCCGGTCAGCTGCTCATGGGTCGCGCTGGCGCGCTCAAGCCCCGGCACCCGAGGCCTCGCCCTGCTCGTCGCCCTGCTCGGCCACGACGACGTTGGAGAGGGCACCGATGCCGGAGATCTCCACCTCGATGCGCTGTCCTGGCGTCATGGGGCCGACGCCCTCGGGCGTACCGGTGAGGATCAGGTCGCCCGGCAGCAGGGTGGTGAACGAAGAGACGTGGCTCACCAGCTCGGCGATCCCCCGCACCATGAGGGCGGTGGAGCCGTCCTGGACCACCTGGTCGTCCAGGCGGGTGGTGACCTGCAGGTCGGAGGCCTCCTCCAGGCTCAGGTGGGTCACGACCCAGGGGCCGACCGGGCAGAAGGTGTCGTACCCCTTCGCCCGGGCCCACTGGCCGTCGGCCTTCTGCAGGTCGCGCGCGGTGACATCGTTCGCGACCGTGTAGCCGAAGATCACCTCCGGCACGCGCTCGACCGGCACGTCGCGCGCGATCCGGCCGATCACGACGGCCAGCTCACCCTCGTAGTGCAGGTTCTCCGTCGTCGAGGGGTAGACGATCGCCTCGCCCGGGCCGATCACGCTGGTGTTCGGCTTGAAGAACATCAGCGGCTGGTCGGGCACCTCATTGCCGAGCTCCGCGGCGTGCGCGGCGTAGTTGCGGCCGATGCCGATCACCTTCGAGCGCGGGATGACCGGGGCCAGCAGCCGCACGTCGCTGAGCAGGTGACGCTCACCGGTGTACGTCACGGGGCCGGCGAGCGGGTCGCCGCTGACGGCGGCGACGCTGTCGGGGTGCTCCCCCGCGTCCTCGGCCAGCTCCACGATCCCGAACTGGATGGCGTCTGCGACGGCATAACGGGCGATGCGCATGAAGGCGACTCTATCGGTGCGGCTCCCGGCCCTGGTCGCGCAGGTCAGCGCAGGAGCACCCGGCCAGCCGTGGGAGGACCGCCGGTCTCCATGACCGACAGCTGACCGAGCCAGCCGGTGTCACCGGTGACCACGACCTGCGTCGCACCGGGGGCTCGATCGGGACGCACCCGGGTGCGGACGTTGCCGACGACCCCCCGCACCTCGACGCCCCAGGTGTTCGGCACCAGCAGCAGCACGGTGCCGATGCTGGGCACGATCTCGAGGTGCACCACCGGCGAGTCCACGCGGGCGTCGGAGCAGTTGAGCACCGTCAGGAAGAACGCGGGCTTCACCCGCACGTACGGGGGAACGACCCAGGCCCCCTTGCGGGCGGCCATCAGCAACCCCCCGATCTCCAGAGGACGGCCCGGGGACTGCCCCACGACGTCGGACACCGGGCCAAGCGGAGTGTGGGGATAGCCCTCGACCCCCGCCGGCAGGGCGTGCACGGCGTCCGGGCCAGGGGCAGGAAGCGCGGGGGCGGGCACGTCGGCGACGAGCGCCGCGAGATCGCTGGCCGAGGCCGCGCAGC
>CAKZHP010000081.1 GCA_936924635.1 uncultured Propionibacteriaceae bacterium | reverse complement strand
CCGGGCCCGCGGCCGCCCGCTGGGCCCGCCTCGCCCCTGCAGCCGCCGCCCCAGGCCGCCTGGACGGGCCAACAGCAGCCCCTCGGGCCTCGTACGGCCCGCAGGGTCCGTACCCGTCCACCGAGCCCCTACACGCCCGCACCCCCGCGTCGCGGCAGATCGGGACTCATCGGCCTGGTCGTGGCCGTCGTCATGCTGGGGCTGCTGGGCGTGTACGGTGCGACGGCCCTCGCTCGCCCGTACACCACCGGGCCCGCCGCCGGCACCCCCGCCAGCCCCACCCCGAGGCGGCCCACCCCAGCACGGCGACCAAGAGCTCGGCGACCCCGACCAAGGGCTTCACCGTGACCCCGCCACCGGCTGGGGGTACGCGACCGACAGCGGCTCCGGCAACTCCCTCAACGTCGTGGACGCGAAGGGCAGCAGGCTGACCGTCTGCTCCGGCCCTGCCACGGAGCCGGCTGCCTCACGCTGCGCGAAGGAGCTCAAGGCAATGGAGTCTGGGCGCCCGGGACGATCTCGGGGGTCCCAGACCTGATGGGCGGAGGCGTCCCCTTCCAGGGCGGTCAGCTCGAGAGCGGGGACACCGTCTTCGTCCTGCGGTGCGCCGAGAAGGACGGCCGCATGGACAACCTGGCCAGCGAGGCCGTGCGCGAGAACGTCGACGAGGTCGACCAGGCGTTCGAGGCGATCCTCGCGAGCTTGGCCTGGGCCTGACGGGCGAGCGCGCCGACCCGTACGGCCTCCACGCACTGCCCCAGACCGAGCAGCCCCCGGTCAGTCCTGGCCGACGGCGGCCGGGATCGGGGCCTGCCACACCTCGCGCACCTGGCTCAGCGGCAACGTGAACTGACCGGCGACCGAGACCTCCGGCTGCTCGGTCACCTCGCCGAGGGTGGTCAGGGGGAGGTCGTGCTCGGCGCACAGGGCGGTGAAGTCGGCCACCGAGGCACGCGGCAGCGACACCAGCACCCGGCCTGCGGTCTCGGAGAACAGCTGCACGAACGGGTCACCGTCCGGCAGCCCGACCAGCGCGCCACGACCGCGTCGCAGGCACGACTCGGCGAGCGCGACCGCAAGACCGCCCTCCGACAGGTCGTGCGCACTCGAGAGCAGCCCCCGCCGCGCGGCCTCGCCGAACACCGCCGCCAGCCGACGGTGCTGGTCGACGTCCACCCGCGGCGGCATCCCGCCGAGGTGCTGGTCGTGCACCACATGGGCCCAGGCCGACCCGGACAGCTCCTCCCGGGTCTCGCCCACCAGTGCGATCACGTCGCCGGGGGTCGAGAAGCCCGCAGGCGTCCGCGTTGTCACGTCGTCGATCACGCCCATCACGCCCACCACCGGCGTGGGCAGGATGGGCTGGTCGCCGGTCTGGTTGTAGAACGACACGTTGCCGCCGGTGACGGGGATGCCGAGCTCGGTGCAGGCGTCGACCAGCCCCAGGATCGCCTCCCGGAACTGCCACAGCACGGTCGGGTCCTCCGGCGAGCCGAAGTTCAGGCAGTCGCTCACCGCAACGGGCTCGGCGCCGGTGATGGCGACGTTGCGGTACGCCTCCAGCAGCGCCAGCTGCGCACCCAGGTAGGGGTTGAGGAAGCAGTAGCCGGAGTTGCAGTCGGTCGCCAGGGCGATGCCGAGCCCGCTCTCCTCGTCGATCCGAAGCATGCCGGCGTCCTCGGGCTGCGCGAGCACCGAGTCGCCGCGCACGAACCGGTCGTACTGGTCGGTGATCCATGACGTGTCGCAGAGGTTCGGCGAGCCGAGCAGGCGCAGCAGCGTCTGCCCCATCTCCTCCCCCGACACCGGACGCGGCAGGTCCTCGGCCCGGTGCTCGTTGACCTCGTCGATCCACCACGGGCGCTCGTACGGACGCTCGTAGACCGGCCCGTCGTGCGCGACCGTGCGCGGATCGACGTCGACCACCCGCTCGCCGTGCCAGTCGATGTGCAGCCGGCCGGTGTCGGTGACCTCGCCGACGACGGTGGCCAGCACGTCCCATTTAGCGCAGATCTGGAGGAACTTCTCGACATCCTCGGGCCGGACGACCGCCATCATCCGCTCCTGCGACTCGCTCATGAGGATCTCCTCGGGAGCGAGCGTGGAGTCGCGCAGCGGCACCGCGTCCAGCCGCACGTGCATGCCACCCTCGCCGGCCGACGCCAGCTCGGAGGTGGCGCAGGAGAGGCCGGCGGCGCCGAAGTCCTGGATGCCGGTGACCACTCCGGCCGCGAACAGCTCCAGCGTGCACTCGATCAGCAGCTTCTCCAGGAACGGGTCGCCCACCTGCACCGAGGGCCGCTTGGTGACGCCGCTCTCATCGAAGGTCTCCGACGCCAGGATCGAGGCCCCGCCGATGCCGTCGCCGCCGGTCGCGGCGCCGTACAGGATCACCTGGTTGCCGACGCCCGAGGCGTGGGCGAGGTGCAGGTCCTCGTGCCGCAGGCTGCCGACGCAGAGCGCGTTGACCAGGGGGTTCCCCGCGTAGGAGCGGTCGAAGACCACCTCGCCGCCGATGTTGGGCAGGCCGAGGCAGTTGCCGTACCCGCCGATGCCGGAGACGACGCCGGGCAGCACCCGGGCCGTGTCGGGCGCGTCGAGGGGGCCGAACCGCAGCGGGTCCATGACACCGATCGGGCGGGCGCCCATGGCGAGGATGTCGCGCACGATGCCGCCGATGCCGGTCGCCGCGCCCTGGTGCGGCTCCACGAAGCTCGGGTGGTTGTGCGACTCGATCTTGAACGTGACGGCCCAGCCCTGCCCGACGTCGACCACGCCGGCGTTCTCGCCGATCCCGGCCAGCAGCGGCCCGCGCGGGGTGGTCTGCGGGATGCGGCCGAACTCGCGCAGGTGCACCTTGCTCGACTTGTACGAGCAGTGCTCGCTCCACATCACCGAGTACATGGCCAGCTCGCAGCTGGTCGGACGGCGATGGAGGATGCCGCGGATGCGGTGGTACTCGTCCTCCTTGAGGCCCAGCGCCGCCCAGGGCTGCTCCTGCTCGGGGGTCTCTTGCGCTCGGGCCACGGTGTCGGTCGTCACGGGCGTAACGCTACCGGCACGGCCGGAGATACGCCCTGTCGGGCCACCTGGGCGCCTCGCCCGGGGGACCGCTCCTGCCCGTGCGCAGGACGGCCCTCTCGACCGCACCACGTGTGGCCCCCCACCCGGTCCGGCCGCCGAGGGGACCATCCTGCGCAGCCCGGTTCGCCCCCGGGGCAACCACCCGAACCGCCCACACCTCGGGCGGCACCATCCGTTCGGTGCACAGGACCGTCCTCCCGACCGCATCACGTGCGGCCCACCGCACGATCCGACCCGTCGAGAGGACCATCCTGAGCAGACCCAAACCCGCCCCAGGGCATCCAGAACCGCCTGCATCTCGCTGGCCCACGGCACCATCCGTTCGGTGCACAGGACCGTCCTCCCGACCGCACCACGGGCGGCCCCCCACCCGATCCAACCGTCGAGAGGACCATCCTGAGCAGGGCGGCACCCCCGTCCCCAGGGGCTCATCCGGCACCAATCTCACCCCGCGCCAGACGGCAACCACCCAGCCCCGTGCGCACCATGATCCGCTCGACCGCATCAAGCGCGGGCCACGGCCCCGATCCGGCCGTCGCGAGGACCATCCTGAGCAGCCCTCCCCCTCGCGCCCCGGCTGGTCGTGGCGGCACTAAGGTGATCGGCCGTGACTACCAGACTCACTGTCGACGCCGGGCAGAGCGGCGTGAGGTGCCGTACGGCCGAGGGCGTCGTGACCGAGTGGGCCGGGATCGACACCGGGGTGCCGCTTGTGCCCCAGCTCGCCGACCGCGTCCGGCTGGCCGCCCCCGAGGGCGCCGAGACCGTGCTCGTAGGCTCCACCGGGCTCGGCCCCGACGACAGCGCGGCGGCCCTGAACGCCCTGCTCCCCGGCACCCGCGAGGTGCTCCTCGCCCACGACTCGGTCACCTGCTACCTCGGCGCGCTCGGCGACCGTACGGGCTGTGTGGTCGCCGCCGGCACCGGCGTGGTGACGCTCGCCGCCGGCCGTACACGGGTGAAGCGCGTCGACGGCTGGGGCTGGATCATCGGCGACGCCGGCTCCGGCTCCTGGATCGGCAAGCGGGCGTTCGACGCGGTGATGCGCGCGTACGACGGCCGCGGCCCCGCCACCCTCCTTACCGACGTGATCGCGGCGGACTTCCCCGACCTGGAGTCGGCCTACCTGGAGCTGCAGGCTGACCCGCGTCGGGTGTTCCGGCTCGCCTCGTACGCCCGCAGGGTCGACGACGTGGCCGCGCAGGACGAGGTGGCCCGCCGGATCCTGCAGGACGCCGCGGCGGAGATGGTGACCTCGGCCGTGCGTGGTCTGGAGCAGGTGGACGCGGACGCCGGCGACCCGGTCTGCCAGCTGGGCAACGTGTTCCGCAGCGCCGTGGTGCGCGAGGCGTTCGTCGCCGGCCTGTCGGAGCAGCGGCCCTCGGCACGGCTGGAGGCGCCGTCGGGGACGAGCCTGGACGGGGCCGACCTGCTGGACCGGGTCAGCACCGGCCTCACGACCAGGGTGGACCGTTCGGTCGGCTGACCGCGTACGGGTCAGTCGGCCTGAGCGGTGCCCGCCGCCTCGATCTCGGCACGCGCCTGCTGCCGCTGGGCGGCGACGGCCTCGGCGAGCGAGCGGGCGTCGGCGTACTTCGCGGCCTCGGCTCGCTGCGCCTGCGCGGCGAGCTCCTTGGCGTCGCAGACCAGCGGCTGGCCGAGCGCGGGCCCGAACTCCTTGCCACCGAAGATCTTCTTCGCGAACTCGTAGTAGTCGCGCTGCGCAGAGGTCGTGTACGGGTTGCCGACGGCGCAGCGAGCGACGTAGAAGCCGATCACCTCGCTCATCACCTCGGACTGGTTGTCGCCGTACGTGCCGAACTTGCCGTTCTTCGCGTACAGGCGGCCGAACTCGGTCCAGTAGGCCGGGTTGCTGTCCCGGTTGGCGCTGTAGGCGTGCGTGATCTCGTGGATGAACAGCCGGCCCACGTGGCCGGGGTCCTCCTGGTACGAGGTCAGCAGCTGCGGGAAGTCGAGGCTGACGGCACCGCCCTTGGTGAGGCCGTAGTCACCGGCGACCCAGCCGCCGATCGAGGTGGCGTTCAGCGTCAGCGGGCCACCGACGTTGTTCTTGAGCGCCGCGAGGTACGGGGTGCAGCTGATCGCGTCCAGGTCCTCCCAGATCACCTTGACCAGCGGCCGGTACCGCGGGTCGGTCCAGTACGACCCCGTGGTCGGGAAGCCCCAGTTGGCCGTGATCCCGTCGCGGAGGGCCGTCATCGACGCGTTCGGGTTGTACGGCTTCGAGGTCGGGCAGGGAGCCGGGATGATCACGTTGCCGAGCGGGGCGGCCTCGGCCGCGGGTGTGACCACGGCAGCCGTGGCGGCCACCACCAGAGTCGCCACCGCGGCGACCAGACGTCTCACCAGCACCTGCCAGTACCCCTCTCGTGAATGCTGAGATCTTCTCAGGAAACCTGGCCCTGTCAAACCGGGGCGAGCGATGTCTCATCCCGGCGGGAGGTCAGCCGACGGCGAGCGAGCCCAGGAAGCTCTGCAGGGAGGCGAAGAAGGTCCGACCGTCGGTGGACGTACCGGTCAGCGTGTCGATGCTGTGCTCGGGGTGCGGCATCAGGCCCACCACGTTGCCGCGGGGGTTGGTGACGCCGGCGATGTCGTTGGCCGACCCGTTGGGGTTGCCGACGTAGCGGAACACCACCTGGTCGCCGTCCTCGATCTGCTTCAGCGTCTCGGGCGAGGCCTGGTAGGAGCCCTCCCCGTTCTTCAGCACGATCGTGATCTCCTGGCCCGCCTCGAACTGGTTCGTCCAGACCGTGTCGCGGGTCACCACCTGCAGGCGCTGCTCGGTGCAGAGGAAGGTACGGCTCGCGTTGCGCGTCAGCGCCCCCGGCAGCAGCCGCGCCTCGCAGAGCACCTGGAAGCCGTTGCAGATGCCGAGGACGGGCATGCCCTGACCCGCCTTGCGGACCACCTCGGTCATCACCGGCGCGAAGCTGGCGATGGCGCCGCAGCGCAGGTAGTCGCCATAGGAGAACCCGCCCGGCAGGATCACCGCGTCGACTCCCTGCAGCGAGTCAGACCCGTGCCACAGCGGCACCGGCTCCCCACCGGTCAGGCGTACGGCCCGCAGCGCGTCGTGGTCGTCCAACGAGCCCGGGAAGGTGACGACGCCGATCTTCATCAGCTCTCCCCGTGGTGGTCGTGGTCGTGCTCGTCGTGGTCGCCGTCCTCGTCCTCGAAGTCGAGCACCGAGACCTCGAAGTCCTCGATCACCGTGTTCGCGAGCAGCCGCTCGGCGGCCTCGCGGACCTGGTCGACACGCTCCTGGGTGAGCTCACCCTCCGCCACGATCTCGAACAGCTTGCCCTGACGGACCGACATGCCCTCGAACCCGAGCCGCCGCAGCGCCCCGGTCACCGCCTTGCCCTGCGGGTCGAGGATCTCCGGCTTCGGCATCACCTCGACGACGAACGTGACCGTCGGGCCGTCGCTGGCGTGGTCGACCCCGGCGTCCTGGGTCGGCGTCAGCCCTTCCGGGGTGGTGCCGATCTGCGGGTCGAGCGCCGGGCCCGTCTCGTCGATCTCGAGGTTGGTGTTGCCCGGGTCTTCGGCAAGCTCGGCCTGACCCGACTCGTCAGCGCTCTGGCCGGAGGCGTGGTCGGCCTGCTCGCCCTGATCGGCGCCGGCCGGCGCCTCGGGCCGGTTCTCGTGCGCACCATCGCCGTCGTCCGCGGAGTCGTCAGGCCCCTCCTCCCCGACGACATCCTGGCCCGCCTGGCCCTCGGTCTGACCTGCCCACACCGAGGTGTCCTCGACGGCCGGGGCGGAGTCGTCCTGCTCGTGGGCCCCGGACCCACCGAGAGCGGCCACGACCGCCGCGCCGCCCGCGACGGCAGCCGCGGTGGCAAGACCGGAGAGCACAGAGCCCGACTTCTCGGCCTCGGCCTCGGGACCACGGTCGCCGCGGCGCTCGGCGTTGGCAGCGGGAGCGTCGGCGCCGGACGAGGCGAGGTCGCCCTCGGCAGCGGAGACGCCGTTGACCTGCTCGTCGGTCTGCTGCTCCCGCTCGTCCTCGTCGCGCAGGTCAGCGCCGCGCTGGTCCTCGGCGCGCTGGTCGACGTCCTGCTGCTGGGCGTCGCGCTCATCCTCGTCGCCCTGGTCTTCGTCCCGGACAGGAGGCAGATCGGCCGCCGGGGTGACGTCGCGGCCGGTGAGGCGGCGGAACGTGCCGGCGTACGTCTCCTGGAGCCGCTGCACGATCTCCTGGGGCAGCTCGGGGAGCTCGCCGGAGTCCGGGTCCCACCCGGAATCGTTCGTGAGGTAGTCGCGGAGCAGCTGCTTGTCCTGCGCCTGCATGGGCTGGCCGGGGCGGTAGTCGCTCACGAACCAGTAGCGGGAGGAGTCGGGGGTGAGCACCTCGTCGGCAAGCACCAGGGTGCCGTCGGCGCGGCGGCCGAACTCGAACTTCGTGTCCACCAGCACCAGGCCGTGCTCCCGGGCGATGCGCTCGGCGCGCACGTAGAGGCGCATCGACGTCACCCGGAGCTCGCGCGCGGCCTGCTCGCCGACGGCCTCCACCAGCTGGTCGTACGTGATGTTCTCGTCGTGCTCGCCCTGCTCGGCCTTGCGGGCGGGGGTGAAGATCGGGCGCTCCAGCCGCTCGCCCTGGCGCAGGCCCGCGGGCAGCTGGATGCCGGCCACCATGCCCGACTCCTGGTACTCGCGCCACGCCGAGCCGGCGAGGTATCCGCGCACCACGCACTCCACCGGCACCATCTCCAGCCGCTCGACGACGACGGCCCGCCCGGTGACGTCGCCAGGCACCCAGGAGCTGACGAGGTGGTTCGGCACGATGTCGGTGAGCTCGCCGAGCCACCACACGCTGAGCTGCGTGAGCACGGCGCCCTTGCCGGGGATGGGGGTCGGGAGCACCCGGTCGTATGCGGACACGTTGTCCGTCGCGACCATCAGCAGCCGGTCATGGTCGGTGGCGTACATCTCCCGCACCTTGCCGGCGTGGACGAGGGGGAGGTCGAGACGTGGCTTCGGCACGAGGGCGAGTCTAGTGACAGAGCGCCCGGTCGCGTTGTTAGTGCCACGTACTGATAATCTGCCCCGATGAATACCTCCCTGGTGTCGGTGGACGTGCTCGCCGTGCGGTTCATGGACCAGGCGGTGAGGTTCGCGACCGTACGCAGGGCGACGGAGCCGTACATCGGCCAGCAGGCCCTCCCCGGGGTGCTGCTGCTGGAGGGTGAGCGGCTGGCCGAGGCGGCCGGACGTGCGCTCCGCGACAAGGGCGGGATGACCGCCGATGCGGTCGGGCAGCTGGTGGTCTTCGACGAGCCGATGCGTGACCCGCGGGGGGCGACGCTGTCGGCGGCGATGTGGGCGGTCGCGCACCAGCCGGCGACCGCGGAGTGGCGGGCGATCGACGACCCGGGCAGCCTGGCGTTCGACCACCACGACATCGTCACCCGGTGCCGGCCGCTGCTGGCGAGGATGCTGTGGAACGACCAGGAGCTCACGCGCGCCCTCATGGGCGAGGAGTTCACCGTGGGCGACGCGATCGCCGCCACCCAGTCGCTGTGGGGCGTGATGCCCGACCGCGGCAACCTCAACAAGAAGCTGGCCTCGGTGCCCGGACTGGTGCACGCGGGCCACGGCCAGGGGCGGGGCCGGCCGTCGCTGTGGCGCTGGGACCCGTCCGTACGGCCCCGGCCGGGCACGCTCTCTGCCTAGCGCCATGCCAACGCGGCAGCTGTGTTCCGTAGTCGGAACAAGGCTGCCGCACTGACCCTTGCTTCACCAGCCGGGAGATCACCCAGCTGGGCGACGATCCTCCCGGGCCGGGCCGTCCGAGGTGACCAGCGCCGGCACCCCCAGAGACTCGATCGCCGCCAGAGCGGGCCCCTCGACCGGCGCCGGAGCGGCCGCGGCGAGCCGCCGGCTCGCGGCCTCGCGCGCGGCCAGGTCGTCGGGATCGACGACCGGCTCGACCTCGCCGGAGTCCACCGCCGCCACCTCGACGTCGGTGTGCGTCACCGCCAGATGGTCGGGCCGGGCCACCCCGACCGCGTACCGGAGAAGCCCCAGGTCGAGCCCGCCGAGCCGGAACCCGCCCTGGAACTCGCCGGTGCCGTTGTGGGCCTCACCGACATCGAGAGCCGGGTCCTCCGAGGGGAAGGGGCCAGCGCCGTGGCGGGTGTGGAACGTGCGCGTCACACCCACGACCTCGACCCGATCGTCGGTGACCTCCGCCAGCAGCGCCCGCGCGGCCGACGGCAGGGTCGTCGACCACGTGGTGTGGGGGTGGAACCCGGCGTTCTCGTCGAGCAGCACCCCCTGGGCGCCCTCGAACACCACCTCGCCGCGCTCCGACCAGGAGGCTAGCGGGTCGGCCAGCGGCACGGTCTGGCCGAACTCCATCAGCAGCGCCACCATCTCCCCCACCGACGGCACGTCGGTCGTCAGCGGCGCGTAGAACCGCACCAGGTCGTCGAGCCGCGACGTCAGCCGCCGCCGGTCGACGGTGTCGGACGCCCGGGGTGCCACCCCCTCGGCGTCGGAGGGGCACTGCGTGTCACCGAACCACTCCCCTGCCTTGAGACCGAGGCCGGTGGCCCCGGCGTAGAAGGTGGTCTCCCCGATCCCGAGCCCGGTCGACCCGTGCCGCTCCACGCCCCGGGCCCGCTCCCGGGCCCGGTTCGCGGCCTCGTGCACGGGCGTCACCAGCAGGGCGGCCGGGTGCACGCTGACACCGGCCAGCGGGTCGCGGACGCCCTTGCGCTCCAGCTGGATCGCCTCGGCCGCGAGCTGCTCGACGTCGAGGCGGTGGTGCCGGGAGAGATGGGTGGGGACCCCCGCGAGGGTCCCCGACCCGAGCTGGCGGAACGTGTGGTGCAGGCCGCCGGCGATCACGTTGTGCGCGGCCTGCCCGCCACCGTTGAACCGCACCACGCCGGAGACACCCCGGCCCGTACGGCCACCGGCCGAGCACAGCCAGTCAACGGTCGCCCCCTTGCCCTCGTCACCGAAGCCGAGACCCACGACGATCGTGTGCACGTCATCTCCCCCTCCGCGCCCGCTCGGGCGCCTGCGCATCTTGTCAGTTCACCCGCCGGTTCCAGAGCCGGCGCAGCCCGGAGCTGGGAGCGGGACGGGCAGGTTCGGCGCGGAAGCTGTCCCAATAGCCCTCCTCGGCCTCGGGCCCGAAGGCCCGCACCCCCGGCGTACGGAGACCGGGCACCCGTCGCACGTCGTCTCTCCCCTGCCGCAGGTCGACGTAGCCGTCCTCCATGCCGATGGTCACGGCGATCAGCTCGCACACGCTCGCCGGGTCCTCCAGGCGCAGGAACCGCTGCCCGAGCAGCTCGCGCCAGTGGTCGGCGACCTCGCGGTCGTCCCAGTACGCCGTCAGCCGCGGCAGCACGAAGTAGACGTTCCAGGTGCGCTGGAGCTCGGCGTACAGAGTCCGTACGTCGACGTCCTGGGTCACCTCGACCCCCAGCACCTCACGAAGGTGCCTCGCCTTCAGCACCGGCTTGTTCATCTCGTCGCCGATGATGAACAGGTAGCCCTTGCGGCCCCGCCGCTCGATCGCGTCGGCCGACACCTTGTGGGCCATGAACCACGCCGCCAGCTCGTAGCTCTCCGACTTCTGGCCACCGCCGCCACCCTCGAGGAAGATCTGGCGCAGCTGCTCGTCCATCCGGTTGTCGGACTCGAACTGGGCCACCTGCAACGGCACCCGGTCGCTGTCGGCGTCACCGATGGCGCCGAACATGATCTGCGGGTCGCTGACGTAGCGCCCCTCGTTCAGCAGGCCCAGCAGGTCGGGCAGCCGCTCCTGCAGCTGCCGGGGCACCCGCTGCATCGAGCCCGTCACGTCGAACAGCACCGCGATCGGCGTCGAGCTCGGGTGCTCGGCCGAGTCGCGCGCCTCGCGTACGGACACGCCGAACGGGTCGAGGGCCGGCGCCGCACGCCACATCCCCGGGTCCAGACGCCTGGTCTGGTCGTCGTACGCGAAGGTCTCCAGCCCGCGCGCCCTGCGGTACGCCGCCTCGGCCTCGTACCGGTCCGTGCTCCACCGACCGCCACCCATGACTGACTCCTCTGCTCGGGTACGGCCCCTGCCGCACGTCTCTAGTATGTAGTACCACAGACTAGAGACGCAAATCGCAACTAGGGTGTCCCGAGAGCGAGCACGCAGCGTGCCGCTGTGAGGAGAACGTGATGAAGATCGGCATCGTCCTGGGTTCCATCCGAGAGAATCGCTTCGGCCAGCAGGTCGCGGACTGGGTGATGGAGCAGGTGGCCGGGCGCGACGACGCCGAGCACGAGCTGATCGACCTCAAGAGCTTCGACGTGCCGCTGCTGACCAGCCCGGTGCACCCGATGCGGGCGAACAAGCAGTACGACTCCGAGGGCACCCAGCGCTGGAGCGCCGCCATCGACGCCTGTGACGCGTACGTGTTCGTGACCGCCGAGTACAACCACTCGGTGCCCGGTCCGTTCAAGAACGCCGTCGACTCCCTCGGCCCGGAGTGGGTCGGCAAGCCCGTCGGGTTCATCTCGTACGGGTCGATCGGCGGCCACCGTGCCGTCGAGGCGTGGCGCCAGTCGCTGGCGAACTTCAGCATGCACGACGTGCGGCCGCAGATCGGCTTCGCGGTGGGGCTGGACTACGAGATGGGCGGCGAGCTGAAGCCCATCGCGAGGCGCGCCGAGGAGCTCGACGGCCTGCTGTCCGAGCTGGTGGCACTGAGCGGGCGGCTCGCCGACTGACCCCTACGGGCGGGCCCGATGACGGCACGCTGCGGCGGCGTCGCACCCGTGGCCGCGGCGAACCGAGAAGACACGATGACTGACGTCCCGGTGCTCAGCCGGACGTGACCCGACCACCGCCGCTGGGCCGTACCCGGGGTTCTGAGGCGGCTAGAAGTCCCCGTTGACGAACCCGACCACGGTGATGCCGTCCTTGATGGCTGTCCAGGTGGCGTAGTCGACGCGCCCCTGGCAGAGGTACTTCACGAAGAAGCCCTGGCCCGAGGTCTCCGAGAGACGGGTCAGCGTACGCACCTCGTACCCGGTGACCTTGGCCGAGCCCTCCCGGGCCGACACCTTCCCCTTGTCGCCCTTGACCGTGACCTCGGAGACGGCGATGTCGGAGTCCAGCCCCTCGATGCGGGTGCCCTTGCTGCCCTTGCCCAGCGCGGTCTTGGCGAACTTGTCGCTCAGCTGCCGGTCGTCGCCCCTGCCCCAGCTGAAGTCCTTGCCGTCCGCCCGCGCCAGCATGGTCGCCACCTCGACGACGCAGCCCCCGGGCGCTGCATAGAGGGTGGTGACGCCCTCGGCGGCCGGCGCTCCGTCCGACGGCTGCCGCGGCACGGCGGAGGCACTCGTCCATCCAGGCGCCGGGACACCGGCAAGGGCAGGCAGCGGGCCCGTGGTGCCCCGCTGCTGCTGGGTGAGCAGGAGCTGCGGGGCCTCGGGCGTCTGGACGCTTCCGCATCCGGACATCACGAGGGCGGCGCCGACCGCGGCGACGACGAGGGCGGGACGGTGCACGGGGACTCCTTGCTCGGGCGAGTTCGAGCACAGGATGAAGCGACGTACGGTGTCGCGGCCCATTCATGAGAGGCCGCTCACCGGCTCAGGTCAGAGGGTCTCCCCCGGCACGTACGCCGCCGCCTCGGGATGCCGCTCGGCGATCTCGGCGACCCGCGCGGCCACGGCCCGTACCTGGTCTGCCGCGGCGCCCGTGAGCTCCAGCGGGGCGCTGACCAGGGCGTCCAGCTGCTCACGCGTGAGACCCAGGCGGGGGTCGGCGGCCAGCCGGTCGAACAGGTCGTTGGTGGCGCGGCCGGTCTCCCGCATCTCCAGCGCCACGGCGACGGCATGCTCCTTGATGGCCTCGTGGGCCGACTCCCGGCCCACCCCGGCGCGTACGGCCGCCATCAGCACCTTGGTGGTGGTGAGGAACGGCAGGTAGCGGGCCAGCTCCGCCTCGATCACCGCCGGGAAGGCCCCGAAGTCGGCCAGCACGGTGAGGAACGTCTCGTACAGGCCGTCCACCGCGAAGCAGGCGTCCGGCAGCGCGACGCGGCGCACCACCGAGCAGGAGACATCACCCTCGTTCCACTGGTCGCCCATCAGCTCGCCGGTCATCGACACGTAGCCGCGGGCGATCACCGCCAGGCCGTTGACCCGCTCGCAGGAGCGCGTGTTCATCTTGTGCGGCATCGCCGAGGAGCCGACCTGACCCGGCCGGAAGCCCTCGGTGACCAGCTCGTGGCCGGCCATCAGCCGGATGCTGGTGGCCACGCTGGAGGGCGCGGCCGCGGTCTGCGCGAGCGCGGTCACGGCGTCGAAGTCGAGCGAACGGGGGTAGACCTGCCCGGTGGAGGTGAACGCCCGCTCGAACCCCAGGTGGGTGGCGACGCGCTGCTCCAGCTCGGCCAGGCGCTCGGTGTCGCCGCCGAGCAGGTCGAGCATGTCCTGGCTGGTGCCGACCGGGCCCTTGATGCCGCGCATCGGGTAGCGGGCGATGAGCTGGTCGAGCCGCTCGTACGCGACCAGCAGCTCGTCGGCCGCCGTCGCGAACCGCTTGCCCAGGGTGGTCACCTGCGCGGCCACGTTGTGGGAACGGCCAGCGATGGGCTGCTCCGCGTACTGCACCGCCAGCCGCGTCAGCGCGACCAGGGCGGTGACGACACGGTCGCGGACGAGCCGGAGCGAGCCGAGCACCTGCGCCTGCTCGACGTTCTCGGTGAGGTCGCGCGAGGTCATGCCCTTGTGCACGTGCTCGTGGCCGGCGAGGGCGTTGAGCTCCTCGATGCGCGCCTTCACGTCGTGCCGAGTGACCCGCTCGCGGGCGGCGATCGAGGCGAGGTCGACCTGCTCCAGCACGCGCTCGTAGTCGGCGATCACCGAATCGGGGTCGTCGCCGCCGAAGTCGACTCCGAGGTCACGCTGAGCGGCGAGCACGGCCAGCCAGAGCCGCCGCTCGGCGACGACCTTCTGCTCCGGCGACCAGAGGTCGCGCATGGACTGCGAGGCGTAGCGGGCCGCCAGCACGTTGGGCACGGTCATCTCAGATCTCCTCCACGGTCGGCACCAGGCCGTCGGCGGCGCGCTGCGCGATGTCGGTGCGCCAGAACAGGGTCGGGGCGTCGAGGTCGGCGAGGGTGGCGTACGCGTCGCCGCGCGCCTCGCCCAGCGTCGGGGCCGTGGCCACCACGCCGAGCACCCGCCCGCCGGCCACCACGAGGCGGTCGCCGTCGAGCGCCGTCCCGGCGTGGTCGATGTGCACGTCACCGGTGTCGTCGTCGAGCGTCGGCCCGCTGATCTCGCCGCCGAGCCGGGGCGCCGCCGGGTAGCCCTCGGCGGCAGCCACGACGACCACCGCGGACCCGTCACGCCAGCGCAGCGGCGGCAGCTCGGCGAGGGTGCCGGTGGCGGCGGCGTGCAGGAGGTCGACCAGGGGTGACTCCAGCAGCGCCAGCACGGCCTGGGTCTCCGGGTCGCCGAAGCGGGCGTTGAACTCCACCACGCGCAGGCCGCGGGAGGTGAGGGCGAGACCGACGTACAGCAGGCCGGCGAACGGCGTGCCCCGGCGGCGCATCTCGGCCAGCGTCGGGTGCACGACGCGCTCCAGCACAGCATCGGCGAGGCCGGCGGGCGCCCAGGGCAGCGGGGTGTACGCGCCCATGCCGCCGGTGTTCGGGCCCTCGTCGCGGTCGTACGCCCTCTTGAAGTCCTGCGCCGGCAGCAGCGGCACACCGGTCTCGCCGTCGGTGACCACGAACAGGCTCACCTCCGGCCCGTCGAGGAACTCCTCGATCACCACGGTGCCGCAGGCGACGGCGTGCACGAGCGCCGCGTGGCGGTCCTCGGTCACCACCACGCCCTTGCCTGCCATGAGGCCGTCGGCCTTCACGACGTACGGGGAGCCCAGCGCGTCCAGCGCGGCGGCGGCCTGCTCGGCGTCGGTGCAGTAGCGGGAGGCAGCGGTCGGTACGCCAGCGGCCGCCATCACCTCCTTGGCGAACTGCTTCGAGGCCTCCAGCCGGGCGGCCTCGGCCGAGGGCCCGAAGCACGAGATCCCTGCGGCGCGTACGGCATCGGCGACCCCTGCCACCAGCGGCGTCTCCGGGCCGATCACGACCAGGTCGGCGCCGATCTGCTGCGCGAGGGCCGTGACGGCGGCGGGGTCGGTGATCTCGACATCGTGCCGGGCATAGGAGCGCCAGGTGCCGGGGTTGCCGGGCGCGACGTGCACCTCGGTCCCCGATGTGGCGGCGAGCGCCCGGGCCAGGGCGTGCTCGCGGCCGCCGGAGCCGATGACGAGGACGGTGCGCGCAGTCACGCCCTGAACCCTAGTGGGGCGCCGCGGGACCCAGAGACGGAGGTCACGGGATCGACGTCAGGGCATCAGTGCGCAGGACGAATAGGTAACCCAGCCGGTCAGGCCTTCCAGGCGAGGAGAACACCGACGACGAAGCTGACGATGGCTGCGCCCAGGACCGCCCTGGCGAGGGTGACGCCGGATCAACAGTCGGACGAGCCGGCGGCCGCGTACCCGAGCGCCGCCCACAGGGTGACCAGGATCAGGCTGCCGACGCAGAAGAGGGCTGCCAGGCACCCGACGCTCCGGTTCCTCGGCGGCGCCGGCGCGTACGGGAGAGGCGCGGGCAACGACGGTCCTTGCCCCGAACGGCGCGTTACCGGGCGAGTCTCGAGCGTCTCCCACCGCGGCGCCGCCGGCCCCGGAGCAGGAGGCGCAGTCTGCGGCGCGCTCCACCCTGGGGCGATGCTGTCTGCCAGCTGCTCAGCGGGGCCGTGCGGCTCACGGGCGCTCGACGTCATGGCTTGCGGGCGTTGCTGACGGCACCCCAGAGGGCCAGCCCGGTCGCGATCAGGGCGATGGCCGCCATGACCCAGGAGACCGGGTTGGCAGGGTCATCCACGACGACCGTCACGAAGCCCCAGGCCCAGAAACCAAAGAACATGCTGAGGACCACCGCGGCACCGATGTAGCGGCCGTTGCGCCTGGCCGGGGCGTACCACCGCGGGCGCTCTCTCCAGGGCGTCAGGGAGCCGGCCGGGTACGGCGCCAGCCCGGTGTCGCGGGCCGGTGAGCTCCCGGAGGGGACCCCGGTGGGCGCTTCCCACTCCGATGCCAGACCTTCCGGCTCGCGGACGTCTTCCCCCTGGCTGGACACCAGGGGATCGTACGGTTCTGAGGGTCGACATCGTCGGGAGGACGGACCACCCAGGGCTGCTCCTACCCGCTGGCAGCATCGCGCCATGAGCGCGATCGGTGACTGGTACGCGGCGATGGTCCCCCATCTGGCCGAGGCGCTGAAGCCGGGCTTCGAGAAGCTCACCCAGGGCATCCCGGCCTCCGACGTGGTCGGCATCGGAGCGATCGTCGACAGGCAGAGCTACGCACTCGTCCAGGTCGCCAACACCAAGGCCAACCTGGGTGAGGAACGCCGTTTACCTCGTCCAGCGGGGGTACGACAAGGACCTGGCCTACCTCGACGGCAAGTGGAACCTCCACGGGTGGGACCTCACCAGCGAGGACTGGGGACGCCGGCGGAACGCATGGCCGACCCGGTCTGGGAGTACCGGCAGCTCGCCCAGCAGGCCCACCAGCGCCTCCTCGACGGGCACCCGGGAGGCGACCCTCTGGGACCGACCATCTGCTGCGGTTCGAGTGCGCGGCCCAGGCCATGGCCACCCTCCACACCGCCGGCTTCTTCAGCCGGTGGCCGGGAGCGGTCCACGCCTTCTCCGAGTCGGACAACGACCCCGAGGAGAGGACGGCGTTCCGCTGGGCCGGCATGATGAACACCCCCGGCGGCGTTCGAGGACTTCCAGGCGTTCGTGCGGGCGGTCGACGAGAACGAGAGGCGCTGACCCGCGCAGACGCCTCGGCGCCGAGCAGACCAGCCTCAGAGCCGTCCGCTCGTGCGCGCCCTCAGAGCAGGTCGTGCATGTGGATCGACTGCTCGCGGCCCGGGCCGACACCGATGCCGGAGATCCGGCAGCGGATCAGCTCCTCCAGGCGCCGGACGTACGCCTGCGTGGTGGCCGGCAGCTCGTCGAAGGTGCGGCAGCCGGAGATGTCCTCGGTCCAGCCGTCCAGCTCCTCGTACACCGGGGTCGCGGCGTGGAGGTCCGACTGGTTGATCGGCATCACGTCGACGCGCTCGCCGCGGATGTCGTACCCGACGACGACCGGGATCTTCTCCCACCCCGTCAGCACGTCGAGCTTCGTGAGCACCACGTCGGTGACGGCGTTCACTCGCACCGCCTGCTCCACGACCAGCGCGTCGAACCAGCCGCACCGCCGCGGGCGACCCGTGGTGGTGCCGAACTCGGCACCGTCGACGCGGATCTTCTCGCCGGTCTCGTCGAGCAGCTCACCGGGGAAGGGGCCCTCGCCGACGCGCGTCGTGTACGCCTTCGCGATGCCGACCACCCGGTCGATGCGCGTGGGGCCGATGCCAGAGCCGGTGCACGCGCCGGCGGCGATCGGGTTGGAGCTCGTCACGTACGGGTAGGTGCCGAAGTCGACGTCGAGGTGGTGCGCCTGCGCGCCCTCCAGCAGCACGACCTTGCCCTCGTCGAGGGCGCGGTTGAGCAGCAGGCTGGCGTCGACCACCATCGGCCGCAGCCGCTCGACATGGCTGAGCAGCCGGTCGGCGATCTCGTCGGCCGACATCTCGTGACGGTTGTAGACCTTCACCAGCAGCTGGTTCTTCTGCTCCAGCGCGGCGGCGACCTTGTCACGCAGGATCGGCTCGTCGAAGAGGTCCTGCACGCGGATGCCGACGCGGCTCACCTTGTCGGCGTACGCAGGCCCGACCCCCCGCCCGGTCGTACCGATCTTGCGCTTGCCGAGGAAACGCTCGGTGACCTTGTCGATCACCTGGTGATAAGGGGTGATGAGGTGGGCGTTGGCGCTGATCAGCACCCGCCCGGCGTCGCAGCCGCGCGCGGTGAGCGCGTCGATCTCGGTGAACAGCACATCGAGGTCGACGACCACGCCGTTGCCGATGACCGGCGTGCAGGCCGGGTTGAGGATGGCCGAGGGCAGCAGGTGCAGCGCGTACTTCTCGCCGTCGACGACGACCGTGTGGCCGGCGTTGTTGCCGCCGGAGTACCGGACCACGTAGTCGACGCGGTCGCCCAGCTGGTCGGTGGCCTTGCCCTTGCCCTCGTCGCCCCACTGAGCGCCGATCACGATGATGGCTGGCATCTGTGCCGCCCCTTCTCACGCGGATGCCCAGGGTGCGTACGCGCCCCGGGCTCTTACCGCCGCAGTCTATCCAGCACGACTTCACCTTCGCGACGTCACCGGTCGTTCCCCCGGACGTAACCTGCGGCCAGCAGGATCGACCCACCTAGTTCTGACGAGGAGTCCGCATGCCCCGATCCACCCGACGGCTCGCTGCCGCCGCCACGAGCCTGGCCGTCGCGGCCGTCAGCTCCGTGGCTCTCGCCACGCCCGCTCACGCGGCCGCGTGCGACACCACCACCACGCTCACCGTGCTCAACTTCAACGACTTCCATGGTCGCCTCGACTCGGCCAACCCGAACACCGTGCTGTTCGCCGGCACGATCGAGGAGCAGCGGGCGCAGGCCGGCGGCGACGACAAGAGCCTCGTGCTCTCGGCGGGCGACAACATCGGAGCCTCGCTGTTCGCGTCCTTCATCGCGCAGGACCTGCCGACGATCGACCTGCTGAACGCGATGGACGTGTCGGCCTCGGCGGTGGGCAACCACGAGTTCGACACCGGGTTCCCGCGCCTCAACGGCGAGATCAAGCAGCGCGCGACGTTCCCCTACCTGGCCGCGAACGTGTACCAGAAGGGCACGACCACGCCGGCCCTGCCGGCGTACGCGATCGTGCAGAAGGCAGGCCTGCGCGTCGCGATCGTCGGTGCGGTCACCACCGACACCCCGAACATGGTCTCGCCCGCGGGCATCGCCGACGTCGAGTTCGGCGACCCGGTGGAGGCGGTCAACCGCACCATCAAGCAGCTCAAGGACGGCGACGCCGCCAACGGCGAGGCCGACGTGATCCTCGTGGAGTACCACGAGGGTCCCCCCGGGTCGGGAACGCTCGCTGACAACGAGGCTGCGTCGGCGGTCTTCAAGCGGATCGTCGAGCAGACCGACGCCCGCGCTCAGGCCATCTTCAACGGCCACACGCACCAGACGTACGCGTACGCGGCTCCCGCCCCCGGCGGCGGCACCCGGCCGGTCGTGCAGTCCGGCTCGTACGCGTCGAACATCGGCAAGGTCGCACTCACCGTCGACGCCACCACCGGCGCCTCCTGCACGGCCACCCAGACCAACCTCGGCATGTCGACCACGCCGGTCGACACCCTGGTCGCGAGCTACCCCCGCGCCAAGGCCGCGAAGTCGGTGGTCGACGGGGCCCTCTCCAACGCGAACCAGGTCGGGCAGCAGAAGGTCGGCTCGGCGTCGGCTGCGATTACCCGCTCGAAGGCCACCGGCAACGACCGCGGGTACGAGTCCGCGATGACCAACATGGTCGCCGACATGTTCTTCGACACCCTGTCCGACGGTGACGCGAGCTTCATCGGCATGCAGAACCCGGGCGGCACGCGCGCCGACCTGGCGTCCGGTGACATCACGTACGCCGCGGCCGCCGCCGTCCTGCCCTTCGCGAACTCGCTGATGACCACCAAGGTGACCGGCGCGCAGCTGAAGCAGGTGCTCGAGGAGCAGTGGCAGCGCGACGTCAACGGCGTGCCGCTGGCGACCGGGCGGCAGTTCCTGCGCCTGGGGCTCAGCAAGAACGTCAGCTACACCTACGACGAGTCGCGGCCCTTCAACGACCGCATCACCTCGATCACCGTGAACGGGGCACCGGTCGACCCGGCGAAGCTCTACACCGTCGGGTCGGGCTCGTTCCTGATCGCGGGCGGCGACAACTTCCGTACGCTCGGCAAGGGCACCCAGACCAAGGACACCGGCAAGGCCGACCTCGAGGCCTGGGTCAGCTGGGTGAAGGCGAAGTCGCCCCTGGCCCCGTCGTTCGCGATGCGGGGGGTGTCGGTGTCGTCGGCCACGGCGACGGTCGGCAAGCCCACCAGGATCACGGTCGGCGCCCCGCTGGGCACCAACCCGCTCGCCCTGGACACCCTGGACATGACCAGCACCGGCGCTCAGCCGACGACCACGGTGACCGCGAAGATCGACGGCGTCGACGTGGGCACCGGGACCGCCGCGCAGGGCAAGGTGACCCTCGACGTGACCGTGCCGGCCTCGGTCGGCTCCGGGACACACTCGGTCACCCTGACCGCCGCTCCCGCCGGCACCTCGGTGGTGGCCCCGATCACGGTGGTCGACGCCGGCGCGTACGTGCCGACGGCGCCCACCCGCTTCCTCGACACCCGGACCGGGCTCGGCTACCCGAGCGCCGTGCTGCCGGGCCAGTCGATCACCGTGCAGGTCGCGGGCAAGGCCGGTGTCCCGGCCGGTGCCGGCGCCGTGCAGATGATGCTGCTGGTCACCAACGCGTCGGAGGCCGGCTGGGTCGCCGCGTACCCGTCGGGCGGCATCGCGCCGACCGTGTCGTCGCTGAACTTCGTGGCCCGGCAGGACAAGCCGAACCTGGTCACGGTCAAGCTCGGCGCCGACGGCGCCATCACCCTGCGCAACGGCTCGGCCGGCACGCTCCACCTGGTCGCTGACGTGGCCGGTTGGTTCGGAGCCGGTGAGCCGACCGAGGCGGGCATGCTGAAGACCGTCGAGCCCCGCCGTGTCGTCGACACCCGCGACGCGGGCGGTGCCGTGGCGCCCAACAGCACCCGGCAGGTCTCGCTGGCCAGCGACCCGTCGCGTCCGGCCGGTGCGGTCGCCGCGGTGGTGAACCTGACGGCCACCAACGCGACGGCGGCGGGCTACCTCAGCGCGTACGCGGGGACCACTGCCCCAGGGACGTCGGCGCTGAACTTCACCGCGGGTGAGACCGCGGCGAACGGGATCACCGTCCCGCTCACGCAGGACGGCACGTTCACCGTGCTCAACGCCTCGGTGGGCACCACCGACGTGGTGGTCGACATCGTCGGGTACGTCACCGGTGGTCAGGCCACCAAGCCCGGTGCGTACGTGGCGGCGACGCCCACCCGCTGGCTCGACACCCGCACCACCGGGCCGGTGCGCGGGCAGGACAGCGTGACGCTGCCCAAGGACCCGGCGACGGGCCGGACGTACGCGGCGGCGCTGGTCAACCTCACCGTCACCGAGCCGCAGGCCCCGGGCTACCTCACGGCGTACCCCATGGGCAGCCCCCGCCCGCTCGCGTCGAACGTCAACTTCGTGCGTGGCCAGACGGTGGCCTCCTCGGCGACGGTCAAGCTGAACGGCAACCAGATGTCGGTCGCCGTGGGCTCGGTGGCCCCGGCTCACGTCGTCGTCGACCTGCTCGGCTACTACCTGGGCTGACACCTGGCACGTACGACCCGAGGGCCCGGCTCTGATGAGCCGGGCCCTCGGCTTCTCGGGGGACGCCCCAGGCGGGCGTGGCTCTGCGCAGGAGGGTCCGCTCGACACCGAGACCCATCCGACAGGGCCCCGATCCGCGGTTGAAGGGACGGTTCTGCGCAGCCGGGCCCCGCGAAGCAGCCGCGGGGGCACGCATCCGCATTCAGGGGCCGCTCTGCGCAGGGTGGTCCCCTCAACCGGCGAGCACGCGTGTCAGGAGCCGATGCGGCCGTCCAGGGGATCGTTCTGCGCAGCCAGGCCCTCCGCGGAGCCCTGCCACGGCGCCGATCAACCATCGGAGACCGTTTGCGCAGGATGGTCCGCTCAACCGGGGGACGCGCAGACAAAGGCCCCGATCCGCGGTCGAGAGGACCATTCTGCGCAGCCGGATCCTCCCCCAAGCCATCACAGCGCCCAGCGCGAGCACGCCGTCCTGGCGGTGGTTGGGCGGGCATCTCGGAGATGCGAGGTGGATGCGTGTCGGAAACAGACCAACCCCAGCGGTGACGAACTCCGAATCCTGCAGCAGGAAGGCGCAGGAGCCGTTGTTGAAACCTCGACCAACGCAGCCCTGCCTGCCACGCATGGACTACCGCCGCGCAGGGCGATCCCCTCGGCACGGATGCGGCCCGTCGAGAGGCGACGTCGCCCCTCGAGAGGACGATCCTGCGCGGGTGGCCCCGGGCGGGACCCTTCGACCGGGCGCTCGGGGTCGCCCTGTTCATCGGGTGGCCCCCCCAGATCGGGCAGGGCAGTCACAGCGGGTGGCCCTCAGGCCGGGTGGCTCTCCCGCTCGGCCTGGACCTGGGCGCTGACGGTGCCGTCGGCGTCCTGGGGGGTCCAGCGCTGGCTGGCCACCCAGCCCGAGCCGCATCCCGCGCAGGTGAACAGTCGCTCCCCCTCGTACCTGTCGTCGGTGGCGTGCCACGAGCACGCGCCGGTGCAGCTGTTCATCACAAGAGTCATGCCCCCATCCTCCCGCGGGCCACGTGACTGGGCAGAACGTTCCGTCCGACCGCGGACCAGCGCTCCCGCAGGCCCAACCCGGGGTCGAGGGGACCATCCTGCGAGGGCGGGTGCTCGGTCCGCCCCTTCGGGCGTGATGGGCCCGCCGGGCGACTGCCGCAGTTAGTGTGAAGATCCCATCGCCGGAAGGTGTGCCCATGCCATCTGCCCAACGTCTCTCCGTCAGACTCACCGTCGACGGCACCGAGCACGAGGTCGAGATCGACCCGCGCACCAGCGTGCTCGACGCACTGCGCGACCGGCTCGGCATCACGTCGGTGAAGAAGGGCTGCGACCACGGCCAGTGCGGCGCCTGCACGGTGCTCGCCGACGGCCGGCGGATCCTGAGCTGCCTGGCGCTGGCCGCCTCGTACGACGACGCCGACGTCACCACCGTCGCCGGTCTGGGCACCGTCGACGACCTCGGTGACCTCCAGGCCGCGTTCGTCGACCGTGACGCGTTGCAGTGCGGCTACTGCACCCCCGGCCAGATCTGCTCCGCGCAGGGCATGCTCGCCGAGGCGGCCGCCGGGATGCCGTCGCACGTCACGCCCGATGTGAGCGACCTGGGCGAGGTGCGCCTGACACCGGAGGAGATCGCCGAGCGGATGAGCGGCAACCTGTGTCGCTGCGGCGCGTACGCACACATCCGCGACGCCATCGGTGACGTCGCGGCAGCACGGGGGCAGGCATGAAGGAGTTCGAGTACGTCCGGGCCGAGACCGTCGCCGACGCGATCTCGCTGTACGGGGAGGGCGACTCCGCCTACCTCGCCGGCGGCACCAACCTCGTCGACCACCTGCGGCTCAACATCCGGCGGCCCGACCGTGTGGTCGACGTCAGCCGCCTCGACCTCGGCGGGGTCGAGGAGACCGGTGACGGCGGCGTACGCATCGGAGCCAACGTGCGCAACGCCGACCTCGCCGCGCACCCGCTCATCCGGCAGCGCTACCCGTTCCTCAGCGAGGCCCTGCTCGCCGGCGCGTCCGGGCAGATCCGCGCGATGGCCAGCACCGGCGGCAACCTGCTGCAGCGCACCCGCTGCGTGTACTTCCAGGACCGCTCCACCCCGTGCAACAAGCGCGAGCCCGGCACCGGCTGCTCGGCCATCGACGGGTTCGGCAAGTACAACGCGGTCATCGGCCAGTCCGACCAGTGCGTGGCCGTCCATCCGTCCGACCTCTGCGTCGCGCTGACCGCGCTCGACGCCGTCGTCCACGTCACCGGCCCCGGCGGCGAGCGGCGGATCCCGTTCGGCGAGCTCCACCGGCTGCCCGGTGACGACCCCACGCGCGACACCACGCTCGAGCCCGGCGAGCTCATCACCGCCGTCGAGCTCCCGGCGCTGCCGTGGGCCACCCGGTCGCGCTACCGCAAGGTGAGAGACCGCGCCTCGTACGCCTTCGCGCTGATCTCCGTCGCCGCGGCACTGGACGTCGCCGACGGGCAGGTCAAGGACGTGCGGCTCGCCCTCGGCGGCGTCTCCCACAAGCCGCACCGGGCGCGTACGGCCGAGGAGCAGCTGCGCGGCGGACCCGCCACCCCCGAGGCGTTCGAGGCCGCCATCGACGCGGAGCTCGCGGCCGCGAGTACCGGCCCCGAGAACGCGTACAAGCCGCCGCTGCTGCGCCGCACCGTGGTCGCCGTGCTGCAGGGCCTGGTCGAAGGAGCGACGCGATGACCACCACCACACCGCCGGCCGGGCAGAGCGTCGGCACCCCCGTACGCCGCGTGGACGCGCCGCTCAAGGTGACCGGCTCCGCCCCGTACGCGTACGAGCACGAGGTCGAGAACCCCTGCTACCTGTGGCCCGTGCCCGCCCCGGTCGCGCGCGGCGCGATCACCAGCATCGAGGTCGAGCAGGCCCTGGCCGTGCCCGGCGTGCTGCACGTGCTGACCCATGAGGACTCGCCCCGGCTGATCGTGAAGTCCGACCCCGCGCTGTGGATCCTGCAGGGGCCGGAGATCGCCCACCGCGGGCAGATCGTCGGCGGCGTGATCGCCGAGACTCCGGAGGCAGCGCGCGAGGCCGCCGAGCTGGTCGTGGTGCACTGCGACGAGGACGACCCGAAGGTCGAGCTCGACCCGCACGACCCCGCCGCCGAGAGCGTCAAGAAGGTGAACGGACGCCCCGGCACCGAGACCAAGGGCGACCCCGACCAGGGCTGGGAGGAGGCCGCGTTCCGCGTCGACCACGAGTACGAGCACACCGACGAGTACCACGTGCAGATGGAGCCGCACGCGGTCATCGCGACCTGGCACGACGTGAGCACGCTCGACCCGCGGCCCACCCGGCTCACCCTGTTCGACGCGAACCAGGGGCCGATCATGCACGAGGCGCTGCTCCCGCCGCTGCTGGGTCTGCTGCCCAACCAGATCGAGATCATCTCGCCGTACGTCGGCGGCGCGTTCGGCGGCAAGGCTTTCCCGCACCCGCACATCGTGCTCGCAGCGATGGCCGCGAAGACGGTGCGAGGTCGGCCTGTGAAGCTCGCGCTGACGCGTCAGCAGACCTTCCACAGCGTCGGCCACCGCGCGAAGTCGAGCCAGCACGTACGTCTCGGCGCCGGCGCCGACGGCCGCCTCACCATGATCGAGCACGTCAGCACCCAGGCGGCCTCCCGCCTCAAGTCGAGCGTCGACCAGTCGTGCATGGCCACCCGCATGATGTACGCCACCCCGGCCCGCCGCACCGAGCACCGGACCGTGGAGCTCGACGTCGGCCCCGAGACCTGGATGCGGGCGCCCGGCGACTTCACCGGCATGTTCGCCCTGGAGACGGCCATGGACGAGCTGGCCCGCGAGATCGGCATGGACCCCGTCGAGCTGCGCATCCGCAACGAGCCCGAGGTGGACCCCGAGACCGACCAGCCGTGGAGCACCCGGGCACTGGTCGCGTGCCTGCGCCGGGCGGCCGAGCTGTTCGGGTGGGGCCGGCGGCACGACACGCGTACGGACGGCGAGTGGCTCATCGGGCACGGCATGGCGTCTTCCTGCTACCCCAACAACCACATCGCCAGTCTCTTCTCCCGGATCACCTACACCGACGGCTCGTACGTCGTGCAGATGCAGGCCGCCGACATCGGCACCGGCGCGCACACCGTGCTGCGGCAGATCGCCGCCGACGCGCTCGGCGTGCCGGTGGACCAGGTCACCACCGACATCGGCCGGACCGGCACCCCGCTGGCGATCATGGCTGGCGGCAGCCAGGGTACGTACGAGTGGGGCAACGCCGTCGTCGCCGCGTGCGAGAAGTTCCGCCGCAGGCACGGGGACAACCCGGCCGAAGGCGCCTCGGCGCGTGCCCAGGGGAAACCCCCACGCGGTGCTGACAAGCGCTCACGGCACTCCTTCGGCGCGCAGTTCGCGGAGGTGGCGGTGAGCCAGGTGACGGCCGAGGTGCGCGTACGGCGGCTGCTCGGCGTGTACGCGGCCGGCACCATCATCAACCCGCTCACGGCCCGCAGCCAGATGATCGGCGGCATGACGATGGCCCAGTCGGCGGCGTTGTACGAGGAGGCGTACCGCGACCCGCGCTTCGGCCACGTCGTCAACAGCGACCTCGCCGGCTACCACGTCGCCGCGCACGCCGACATCGGGCAGCTCGACGTGGAGTTCCTGCCTGAGCACGACAAGTGGTACGGCGCGAAGGGGTCCAAGGGCATCGGCGAGCTGGCGATGGTCGGCACACCGGCGTCGATCGGCAACGCGATCTTCGACGCCACGGGGATCCGGCTACGGGAGCTGCCGTTCACGCCGGCGTCGCTGATCGAGGCGGGTCTGTGAGTCTCCGGGTGCTGTGCCGGTAGCCGCCCTGCTGCTCGCCGCGGGCGCCGGCCGGCGGATGGGCACCCCGAAGGCGCTGCTCGGTGACCCGGGTGGGTCGTGGCTGCAGCGAGGGGTCGACGCGTTGCGTACCGGCGGGTGCGACCCCGTGCTCGTGGTGCTCGGGGCCGCGGCCGATCAGGCCCGCGGGCTGGTGAGCGGGGCTCGTACGGTGGTGGCCCCCGACTGGGCCGACGGCATGGGCGCCTCCCTGCGCGCCGGGCTGGCCGCCTGCGCCGACCTCGACGCCGACGCAGCCGTCATCAGCCTGGTCGACCTGCCCGACGTCGACGAGCGGGTCGTCGCGCGCGTGCTCGGCGCGGTCCACGAGCCGCGTACGGCGCTGGTGCGGGCCGTCTACCAGGGCGTACCGGGACACCCCGTGGTGATCGGGCGGGACCACTGGGACGACGCTGCCGACGTCGCCCGCGGCGACCAGGGCGCGCGAGCGCTGTTCGCGGTGCATGACCACACCCTCGTCGAGTGCGCCGACCTGGCGACCGGGCGAGACGTGGACACCCCGCAGGAGCCCGCCCGTGCGTGAGGTGCTGCCCGGCCACGCGCGTGATGCCGCCGCACTGGCAGCCAGCAGCGACGTCAGCACCCCGCACCAACGCCTCGGACGGGGGCGTCACCATGCGTGAGGTGCTGCCGGAGCTGCTGCGCCGGTGGCAGGCAGGCGAGGAGGTGGCCCTGGCCACGGTCGTCGCGACGTGGCGCTCGGCCCCGCGCCAGGCCGGCGCCGCGATGCTGGTGGCCGCCGACGGCGAGGTCACCGGCTCGGTGTCGGGCGGCTGCGTGGAGGGAGCCCTGTACGAGCTGGGGCGCGAGGTGCTGGCCAGCGGTGAAGGCGTGCTGGAGCGGTACGGGGTCAGCGACGACAGCGCACTGGCGGTGGGTCTCACCTGCGGCGGGATCCTGGACGTGTTCGTGCAGCGCATCTCCCCCGCGACCTTCCCCGAGCTGGCCGACCTCGCGGCCGATGTCGAGGCCCAGCGCCCGGTGGCGGTCGCGACGGTGGTCGAGCACCCCGACCACGAGCGTGTGGGCGGGCGGATCATGCTGCGCCCGTCGGAGTCAGACCCCCGCCGCCACACCGGCACCCTCGGGTCGGAGCGGGCGGACGCTGCCGTGCTCGACGACGGGCTCGGCCTGCTGCGTGCCGGGCGGTCGGAGGTGCTGACGTACGGACCCGACGGCCAACGCCGCGGCGAGGGGATGCGGGTGTTCGTGCAGTCGTTCGCGCCGCAGCCCCGGATGATCGTCTTCGGGGCCATCGACTTCGCCTCCGCTGCGGCGCGGATGGGGAGCTTCCTCGGCTACCGGGTCACCGTGTGCGACGCGCGACCGGTGTTCGCCACCCAGACACGGTTCCCGGAGGCCGACGAGGTGGTCGTCGACTGGCCGCACCGATACCTGGCTCGGCAGGCCGCAGCGGGTGCCGTGGACGAGCGCACCGTGATCGCCGTGCTCACGCACGACCCGAAGTTCGACGTGCCGCTGCTGGCGGTGGCGCTAAGGCTGGACGTGGCGTACGTCGGCGCCATGGGCTCGCGCCGCACCCACGACGACCGGATGGCCCGGCTGCGCGAGGAGGGGCTCACCGACGACGAGCTGGCCCGGCTGTCGAGCCCGTTGGGTCTGGACCTGGGGGCCCGTACGCCTGAGGAGACCGCGGTCTCGATCGCCGCGGAGATCATCTCCCTGCGCTGGGGTGGCGACGGTGGCCGCCTGTCGCAGCGCGGGGGCCCGATCCATCACGACGCCGGCTGACCCCCTGATCGTGGAGTTCTCACCGCGTCGCGGCAGAGGCTCCACCGTCGCAGCTCGACGTCGGGACCAGCGATCCGGGGATGGACAACACCTGGCCGCTGCCAAGCTCAGCTGGCACCGGGGTCCTCGGCTCGCTCGCGATCGTGGAGACCCAGACGCTGGTTGAGCAAGCAGGAGCCGAGCTTGCGAGGGTCCTGCGCGTCGAAACCGGACCTGACCGAGCGAAGCGAGGCCAAGGCTCTGGCAACCCACAGCCGCTCAGATCGTTCGCCCCGACCGGAGAACTCGGCCTTCAGGCGGCGCATCCCGCCATCGAGCGGACCACCTCCTGACCGCTCCATGATCGCAGCTCGACGTCAGGATCAGCGAACTGGGGCACGCCTGGCCCATCTGCTCCGCTCCGGTCGGGGGACCTCGGCCCGGCGCCGGGCCCCAGGAGCGTCCCGATCGCGCGATCGTGGAGTCCTCGATGTGTTCTCGCGGCAGAGGCTCCTGATCGCCACATGCGGCGTACGGCGTCAGCGGCACCAGTGCCCGGCACGGCGGGCGCTGGCGCGTACCTCTGCTGCAGCGAGGGCTCAGCCCTCGGCCGGGTCCTCCGAGTGGACCTCGGGCTGGTCCTGCTCCGCCGGCTCAGCCGGGTCGGCGCCCTCGGCCGGGTCCTGCGAGTGCTCCGGGAGCCCCTCGGTGGGGTCCCCGGCCGGCTGGGCCGCGTCGGCCTGCTCGGACCCGCCCTCGACGGCCTCACCTGAGACCCCCTCAGCGGCCTGCATCTGGGCCGGGTCGGCCTCCGGAGCCGGATCGGCGGGGGCGACGTCGGCAGCCGCGTCGGCACCGGCGTCTGCAATCGTCGGCGCGGCGAAGCTGGCAGCCGCGGGCTCCGAGGTGTCTGCGGCGGATGCCTCCTCGCGGCCGCCGACGCGCCCGTCGGCCATCTCCCGGGCCTGGTTCAGCTGCGACTCGTACTTGCCGCCGGTCTTCTCGTTGGCGATGTCGCGGGCCTTGTCGAGCAGCGCGTCCGTACGCGACTCGTCACCCAGGGCGTCCTTCACCATCTCGGCGGCCTTGCCCTTGAGGCTGTCGAACATGTTCATGTGCGTCCCCTTCTCCTGGTCAGCGGCCGAGGGACTTGCCCGCGGACCGCAGCTCGTTGGTCGCCTCGACGACGCGGGCGGCCATGGCGGCCTCCGCCTCCTTGCCCCAGGCGCGGGGGTCGTACAGCTTCTTGTTGCCGACGTCGCCGTCGACCTTCAGGACGCCGGCGTAGTTGCCCAGCATGTAGCCGGCGATGTTGCGGGTAAAGGCGTACTGCGTGTCGGTGTCGAGGTTCATCTTGATGACGCCGTAGTCGACGGCGTCGGAGATCTCCTGCGCCGAGGAGCCAGAACCGCCGTGGAAGACGAGGTCGAACGGCTTGTCCTTGCCGTACTTCTCGCCGACCGCCTTCTGGATCTCCTGCAGCACCTCGGGGCGCAGCTTGACGGCACCCGGCTTGTACACGCCGTGCACGTTGCCGAAGGTGAGCGCGGTGATGTAGCGGCCGTTCTCGCCGAGGCCGAGCGCCTCCGCGGTGGCCAGGCCGTCCTCGACCGTGGAGTAGAGCTTCTCGTTGATCTCGTTGGCGACACCGTCCTCCTCGCCACCGACGACGCCGACCTCGATCTCCAGCACCTGACGCGCCTTCGAGGTGAGGGCCAGCAGCTCCTTGGCGATCTCGAGGTTCTCCTCGCGCGGCACGGCCGAGCCGTCCCACATGTGCGACTGGAAGAGCGGGTTCTTGCCCTCTGCGACGCGGTCGAGGGAGATCTGGATCAGCGGCCGCACGTAGGAGTCGAGCTTCTCCTTGGGGCAGTGGTCGGTGTGCAGCGCGATGTTGACG
>CAKZHP010000080.1 GCA_936924635.1 uncultured Propionibacteriaceae bacterium | reverse complement strand
CAGCCGCCCCTCAAGCGGCCTAACCCAACCCGTCACCTATTCGTGCAGCAGTCCCGTGATTCCCCGCCGGTTCCGACGTCGCGACGCACGATCCACCGCCGCGTGGTCGGCCTCACCCTGCGCGGTCTCGACGCTCGCCTCCCACTGGGCATCGACATGGATGAGCGCCGTCTGCCGTGGGCAGTAGGCGAAGTGCTCGATCGCCGAGATCGGCACCACCCCGTCCTCCATCGGAGTCAGAGAAGTTCGGTCAGCGTGACCCCGTCCGGCAGCGCGCGATCGACCGTCACCCGGTAGTCCGCGAACGACCGGGGCGTCTGGACTCCTTCTGCCCGCTGGACCTGCACTTTCTCAACGAGCGTCTGCATCGGAGCGCGCCCGAACGCGTCCTCGTGGGTGAAGACATAGACGCCGCGCGTCGACATGGTCGGCCGGGCTGCGCTCGACGTATGGTCGAACGCATTCACAAGCGTCCGGTAGAGCAGCTCGAGGTCCCGGTCACTCACCCCGGTCCCCCCGCCCCGGTTGGCCGAGTAGGCCAGGGTGGCGCGGAACAGCCCGTACGGGATGGTCCACTTGTTCCCCATCGTGCCACCGCCCTTCTGCGCGTCGGCGGCGGTCGTGTGGGCCACTCGAGTGATCGCGTGCTCGCTGGGGGTCACCGGGTCGAACGTACGCCCGAACGAGACCTGGACGGGCCCGCGGATCTGACCAAGCGCCGGGGTGTTGCCCGTCGACAGCACGCCTCCGAAGAGTCTGAGGTCGACGTACCGCTGGCACAGCCAATGCCGCGCCGCAGTGGCATCCCGAGTCTCCTTGCCGAGGAGCAGCCCCGTCTCCTTGTACGACTCGTCCAGTCTGTCGTTCAGCGCTCCACCCGCGCTCACGAAGATGTCGTACCCCTGCGCCCCCGCCGACGCCAGCGGCAGGGTGTCGCGGATCTTGCGCTTTAGGGAGACGTCGGTGACGAGACCGTGACCGGTCTCGGGATCCGTGCGCGGGCGGTTGCCGGCGTCAGGGTCACCGTTGGGATTGCCGTCGCTGATCTCGAACAGCCAGACGACGTCGTGGCGACGGGCAGGGTCGGTGTGCTGGTTCATCGGTTCTCCTCATCAGTGGTCTCAGTGCTCTCACCAACTCGTGCGAGCTCCTTCTGCGCCCTGGCCTCGTCGCGCTCGATGCGCAGGGCATTGCTCTGGTGGTGGTAGCCCAGGACGAATAGCGCTTGGCCCCCGACATCGGCCCGGACCGGCACCGGGTCGGCAGGGTCCAGCAGGCCCATCACGGCGTCGAGTCGTCTGCGGTAGCGCCCGTCCCACCCCTTCTTGCGGAGCTTGGCCAGCCAGGCCGCGCTCTGCTTGCCCCCCGCGGCCAGGACCAGCTGAGGTGAGCTGATCGCCCCTGCGAGGTTCTTGTCCGCGAAGGTCGCGTTCGGGCGCTCTCCGCCATCAACGGTCGCCGCCGCGACCTGCAGGTCTTCGTACAAGGCGAACAAGCGTCCAGCCACGTAGCAGGGCGCCCCCAGCGTCTCGTCCAGTCCAGGCATGATTGTCTCCTTCATCAAGGGGGAACGGGTGAGCGCTAGCCGCAGCAGTGCGGCGCGCGGGTCGTCGACCCGCCTGTCGCCGGCGATCCGCTGCACAAGGTGAGCAATCACTGACGGCGGGATGTCGGCCCCGTCCAGTGCGGCTTCCTCCAGGGTCTGGGTGATCCCGTGGGGATGATGACCCGCCTTGTCGCCGGTCTGAAGGTATCTGTCCTTGGCAGGATCCCACCGGCCCGTGGCGTTAGCGAGCCGCCACAGCGGCAGGTGGCGGGGGCGGTCGACGCTTGCGGGCTCGATCTCGCTGTCGCCGAACCACGCGGCGACGTTCGCCATCAGGCGGGCGAGCGGCATGTGCCTCCACCGCCTCACGACCAAGCGCGAGGCGTTACCAGAGACGGTCAGCGAGCAGAATTGGTCCGCCCGTGCCTCCGAGGCGCTGTGCTTGCCCTGCGTGACGGAGTCGATCAGGCGGCGCACCTCCGCCGGTTGGGGGTCCTGCGTGATCTCCCACGGGTCGAAGGTCGACCCGCCCTCGAGCCACCAGGTCGTGGCTGCTACGTCGTCGCGGTGGGTTCGCGTCGGATCACCGAGGAGGTCATTGAGGGCTGCCGGGATGGCATTCCCGCACGTCTCGCAGATGGGGACGTGGTCCAGCCCCTTCCTGAGCCCGAACCCGAAGACGCCCTCGTTGATGCTGATAGGCGCCACCCCTGAGCTCTGGCCGCCGGGAGCGAAGTGGCCCTTCACCATCTGCGACAGCGTCTCCACCAGCGCGCCGGTCCGACCGCAGACGAGACACACCCCTTGACGTCCAGAGCCCTTCTTCTCGCTCGCATGCCGAGCCCAGAACTCCGCCGCCGACCGGCTGTCGAACGCATTCTGCCCAGCGACGGTGATGAGGACGCCCTGCTTGGCGGTGGCGCTCTCAGGTCTCGAGATCTGGTCCCGCCACGACCGCAACCACGCAAGCAGAGCAGGGGGAACGGGGTCGTCGGCTGCAAGTTCCGAGGCCGCCCACGCCTTGGTGAGCGCGAAGAAGGCCTGGTGGCGAGCCCGAGCGTTGTCCGGACTCAGGTTCTCGTCCGACCAGCCCAGCACATAGCCCGTCTGGTCGCTTCCGAGCATCGGGACGATCGCGCGCGTTCGCGTGATGTAGGGCGCTGGCACCGACCGACCGGGCTGCGTGGTCGTCTTGCCCGTCTTGCTCGTCACCGTGTGGGTCAACGGCCTCAGCTCGTCGCTCAGCGGTACACCGCGTTCGTCCAGCGCGAGCTCCCACTCGAACGTCACCGGGGCGTAGTACGGCGGCGTGATCCCCGGTGCGGACGCGGCGTACCGGACCAGGGCCTCGTACAGGGTGGTCACGTAGCCACCTCGATCCCGGTCGGCGGGACGTGGAGGACGCCCTGGTCGAGGCGAGCGGTGAACCACGAGGAGCGGGGATCCTTGCCTCCGGGCCCGAAGCTGATGGAGTGCAGCATCACCCCCAGATCGGTCGTGAGGTCGATCGGCGCAGCCGACGTGGGCCGCCCGAAGTGGGCGACGAACTCCTTCGTCCCCAGGTACGGCTGGGCGAAGCAGGCGCCCCGCTCCACCCGGCGGCGGAACTGGTCGCGGTACTTCGCCACCGGTTCCGTGGCGTGCGACCGCAGCTCGACGTGAGCGTGGATGCGGTAGCGGACGTCGCGCAGGATCGTCGACGCGCGCTGCGTACGGTTCGCCGCCGTGTTCACCCGCTCACCCGCGAGCGCGCCCTTCACCGTGACGACCTGCGTCGTCTCGTTGCGCCGGACCGCCATCTCGCGGATCGGGGCGAGCACCTCGATCGCGAGCACCCGCCACGTCATCTCGGGCTTCCAGAAGATGGCCTCCAGCACCCCGACCGCCGCCGAGGGCGTCATCACCGGGTACGACACCCGCTCGACCTTCGCCTCTGGGCGGGTGAACAAGGCGTAGTCGCCCCACACCTCGACGCACAACGGAAGAAAACCGTCACGCTCGGGCAACTGGACGGACATCGGGGCTCCTCTCGGTCAGTCACCAGACGGTGTCGTGGACGGGGGCATCGGTGACGACACCCAGCAACGGGTCGTACGGCCCCTCCCACCGCGCCAGCCCCGGCACGGGATGGGTGAGGTAGCCAGCCACTTCCGGACCGGCGGCCAGACGGGTCGGGAGATTAACCACGTACGGCTGGAGCCGTCGCAGCGTCGCGACGTCGACCGTCCTCGTCCGCTCGACCTCGTCGCCGAGAGCGTCGAGCAGAGCAGCAGCCACGGGGTCGTACGCGACGAAGACGCTGACCGAGTCGTCGTCGATCATGCGGAACTGCTCCGCGACCGTCGCCAGCGCCAGTCGGCGCCGCGCCTCGTGGAGCCGCCGGTGGAGAGCCTGGTCCTCCAACGCCAGCGAGCCGAAGAGATCGGTGTAGTACCGCGTCATCGCCACCGGGTCGTTGAGCGAGCCCGGCTGGGGCCGGAAGTGCTGGCGGGTCACGGCGACCGCGGTCTCGTGCGCCCGGAGCGGCGCGATCTCGGGACAGTCCAGGACGACGAGGCGACCCGAGGGGCGCAGGCCCTCCCGGTTGGCCCGACCGGCCGCCTGCAAGAGCGACTCGGCCGGGGCGAGCGAGCGGAACACCACCGGGAAGTCCACGTCGACCCCCGCCTCGATGAGGGAGGTGGAGACGACCACGACGCCCTCGTCGGCGGCCAGCCTGGCCCGCACCTCGGCCAGGACCGCCCGACGGTGGGCCTGGCACATCCGGGTCGAGAGGTGCCGGACGACGGGCACCCCGCGCTCGATCAGGAGCCGGGCCAGGTCACGCGCCGACGAGGTCGTGCTGACCACGAGGAGCGCCTGCCGCTCCCGCGCCACGAGGTCTGCAACCTCCACGCTCGTCGGCACCGTCACCCACTCCGGGCGGACGCGCGCCATGTCGGCGTACAGCTGCGGCGGGTCGCTGATGATCTCGGTCGGTCGCACGCCGTGCTCGACCAACGGGCCCAACGCCTCCACCGTGGGCTGGGTGGCCGACGCCAGCAGGACTGTCGCGCCGAAGTAGGAGCACAACAGGCGCAGGCCGTCGAGGATCGTGGGCAGGAAGTGCAACGGGATCGCCTGGACCTCGTCGAGGACGATGACCGACCGAACAAGCCGGTGTAGCTTGCGGGTGCGGGACGGGCGATTGCTGAACAGCGACTCGAACAGCTGGACGGTCGTCGTGACAACGAACGGGGCGTCCCAGTTCTCGACTCCGTACCTGGCCAGGCTGCCCGGCTCGACCGCGGAGTGGTGCTCCAGCACCACGTCGTTACCGAGCAGGCGACGGTAGATCTCGGCGTTCTGCTCGGTGATCGACAAGAAGGGGACAGCCACCACAACCCGCCGCAGGCCGTGCGCCGCCGCATGATGGAGCGCGAACCCGGCCGACGCGATCGTCTTGCCGGACCCGGTCGGCGCCGGTAGGCGGAAGAGACCCGGCGGGAGGACTGCGGCCGCCAGGCACTGCTCGTAGACAGTCTCACGCAGACGGTCGATCGGGCTGGCTCGCCTCCTGCTCAGGAGGCTCGACCGCCCGCCCTCGAACCGTTCCACCAGCTCGTCCATGCCCGGCTGAGCGGGCCGCTTGACCCGATCCGCGAGGAAGTGGGCTGACGTGTCGAGGTAGTCGGCGTCGACCAGCGTCGAGTGCACCATCCGGGTGGCCATCTCGGCGAGCGTCGGATCGCCGGTCCAGTGGGCAGGCAGCAACGGCGCTGGCCCTGCCAGAACGCTGGCGATCTCGGGGACCTCGGCCAGCACCCGTTCCCGCAGCTCGTCGTCCGTCTTCGTCGGGACCGTATCGCCTCCAGCATCGGGCATCCCCCCGTGGTGGCCCATGATCGCCAGACCGCCGGGCGCCCGGCACGGGGCGTACGCCAGCCCCGCTCCGAGGCGCTTGTGGTCCACCCTGGCTGCTGGCACGCCCGCTGCGAGGCGCGTCAACCGCTCTTGCCACGCTGGGGCGACCTTGCCCGCGTCGTGCAGCAGCCCGACGGTTGAGCACAGGTCCCCCGCCCCGAACGCCTCCCCGAACTGGCGAGCCAGGGCGGCAGTGCCCAGCAGATGGTCGCGCAGAGAATGCCGTTCACCGCGACTGTTCCAGCTGTGTGCCCACACCGCGTCGACCATCACGACCTCCGCATCAGTTCCGGAACAATTACCAGAGAAGCCTGTCGGGTGCGAGCGTTTGGAGAAAACGCGCCGGATTCGTCCCAAGCACCTGCCTGTCTACGGCTCAGTTCGCGCCATCAGGCACGACCGAGCTGAGGGTTTGCCCGCACAGAAAAGCCCGGGCAATAGGTCAGGGCTACGGGCGACCAACGTCGCCCTGACCCGATGTGGCGTCAGCCGCAACTCACCACCAGCAGCAGGTCACCGCCCTCGACCGCCTGTGACCTCTGGATCGACAGCCGCTCCACGGTGCCGGCGACAGGGGTGGTGATCGCGGCCTCCATCTTCATGGCCTCGATGGTGGCCACGGCCTGCCCGGCCTCGACGGTGTCGCCCTCGGCGACCTGCAGGCTGACGACGCCGGCGAACGGAGCGGCCACGTGGCCCTGGTTCTTCGGGTCGGCTTTCTCGGCCTTGGTGACCGTGGTCATGACCGACTCGTCACGCACCGAGACGACCCGCATCTGGCCGTTCATCATGCACACGACCTGCCGCATGCCGTGCTCGTCGGGCTCGCCGATCGACACCAGCGACATCAGCAGTGTCTTGCCCTGCTCGATCGGCACCTCGTGCTCCTGGCCCACCACCAGGCCGTGGAGGAACTGCCGGGTGGTGAGCACTACGAGCTCGCTGAACTCGTCGACCGCGTCCTCGTAGTCCTTGGCCGGGCCGGGGAACAGCAGGCGGTTGAGCGTGCGCCTCGGCTCGGCCTGAAGCGCCGCCTCGTCGCTGGCGGAGAGCTCGGTCTCTACTGGCTTCGTACGCCGCCCCGCCAGGGCCTTCTCGCGGAACGGCTCCGGCCAGCCCCCAGGCGGGTCGCCCAGGTCGCCGTTGAGGAACCCGATCACCGAGTCGGGGATGTCGTACGCCGCGGGGTTCTCCTCAAAGTCGGCCGGGTCGGCGTTCGCGCCCACCAGCGCCAGCGCGAGATCGCCCACCACCTTCGACGAGGGCGTCACCTTGACGATGTTGCCGAGGATGCGGTTGGCGGCGGCGTACATGTTCTCGATGTCCTCGAACCGCTCCTCCAGCCCGAGCGAGATCGCCTGCTGACGCAGGTTCGACAGCTGCCCGCCCGGGATCTCGTGCAGGTACACCCGGCCCGTCGGCCCGGGCAGCCCCGACTCGAACGGCCCGTACAAGGCGCGCACCGCCTCGAAGTACGGCTCCAGCTCGGTCGCCGCCTCCAGCGACAGACCCGTCTCCCGCTCCGTGCCGTCGGTGGCGGCGATCAGCGCCGACATCGACACCTGGCTGGTGGTGCCCGCCCACGCCGCCGACGCCACGTCGACCGCGTCCACCCCGGCATCGATCGCCGCGAGCAGCGTGGCCAGCTGCCCGCCGGCCGTGTCGTGCGTGTGCAGGTGCACCGGCAGGTCGAACCGCTCGCGCAGCGCCGACACCAGCCGGGCGGCCGCGGGCGCCCGCAGCAGACCGGCCATGTCCTTGATCGCCAGGATGTGCGCGCCTGCCTCGACGAGCTGCTCGGCCATGTGCAGGTAGTAGTCGAGCGTGTACAACGTCTCGCCGGGCGAGAGCATGTTGCCCGTGTAGCAGAGCGCGGCCTCCGCGACCCCGTACGGCGTCTCCCGCACCGCCTCGATCGCCGGCCGGATCTGGTCGACGTTGTTGAGGGAGTCGAAGATGCGGAAGACGTCGACACCGGTGGCCGCCGCCTCCTGCACGAACGCCTTCGTCACGGCCAGCGGGTACGGCGTGTAGCCCACCGTGTTGCGCCCCCGCAGCAGCATCTGCAGCGGGATGTTCGGCATCAGCTCGTGCAGCTCGGCGAGCCGCTGCCACGGGTCCTCCTTGAGGAACCGCAGGGCCACGTCGTACGTCGCCCCGCCCCAGGCCTCGCTCGACCACAGCCCCGGCAGCATCCGCGCAATGTGGGGCGCGACGTTGATGAGGTCCCGCGTCCGTACACGCGTCGCCAGCAAGGACTGGTGCGCGTCACGGAACGTGGTGTCGGTCACCGCCACGCCCGTACGCTCCCGCAGCGCCCTCGCGAACCCCTCGGGGCCGAGCTCGACCAGCTGCTGTCGCGACCCGTCGGGCACCGGGGCGGCGAGGTCGATCTCCGGCAGCTTGGTGCGCGCGACGATGGGCGTGCGGGGCTCCCCGTACGGCTTGTTGACGGTGACCCCGGCCAGGTACTTGAGCAGCTTCGTGCCGCGGTCTCCCCGGGCCCGGTGGACGAGCAGCTCGGGGCGCTCGTCGATGAAGCTGGTGGTGACGCGGCCGGCGCGGAAGTCCGGGTCGTCGAGCACCGCCTGCAGGAACGGGATGTTGGTGGAGACGCCGCGGATGCGGAACTCCGCCAGCGCCCGTGACGCCCGGCGGATCGCGGTGTCGAAGTCCTTGCCGCGGCAGGTGAGCTTGACCAGCATCGAGTCGAAGTGGGCGGCGATCTCCGAACCGGTGAACACCGTGCCGCCGTCGAGCCGGATGCCGGCGCCACCCGGCGAGCGGTACGTGGTCAGGGTGCCGGTGTCGGGGCGGAACCCGTTGGACGGGTCCTCGGTGGTGACGCGGCACTGCAGCGCGGCGCCACGGATGCGTACGGAGTCCTGCGACAGCCCCAGGTCGGCCAGCGTCTCGCCCCCGGCGATGCGGATCTGCGCCGAGACCAGGTCGACGTCGGTGATCTCCTCGGTGACCGTGTGCTCGACCTGGATGCGCGGGTTCATCTCGATGAAGACGAACTGACCGTCCTCACCCAGGAGGAACTCGACGGTGCCGGCGTTCACGTAGCCGATGTGACGCGCGAACTGCACCGCCGCCGAGCAGATCCGCTCCCGCAGCTCGGGGTCGAGGTTCGGCGCCGGGGCGAGCTCGATCACCTTCTGGTGACGCCGCTGCAGCGAGCAGTCGCGCTCGAACAGGTGCATCACGGTGCCGGCGGAGTCGGCGAGGATCTGCACCTCGATGTGGCGGGGGCGCACGACGGCCTGCTCCAGGTAGACGCGCGGGTCACCGAACGCCGTCTGCGCCTCGCGCATCGCCTCGGTCAGCGCGGCCTCAAGGTCCTCGGTCTTCTCCACACGGCGCATACCGCGACCGCCGCCGCCGGAGACCGCCTTCACGAAGACCGGGAAGCCCACCTCCTCGGCCTGACCCAGCAGGGTGGCGACGTCGTCGGCCGGCTCGGTCGAGGCGAGCGTCGGCAGCCCCGCCTCACGGGCGGCGGCGATGGCCCGGGCCTTGTTGCCGGCGAGCTGGAGCACCTCGTGGCGCGGGCCCACGAAGGTGATCCCCGCCTCCTCGCACGCGGTGGCGAGCTCGGGGTTCTCCGAGAGGAAGCCGTAGCCGGGGTAGACCGCGTCGGCGCCGCACGCCTTGGCCGCGGCCACGATGCCCTCGACGTCGAGGTAGGCGCGGACCGGATGGCCGACCTCGCCGATCTGGTAGGACTCGTCGGCCTTGAGCCGGTACTCGCTCAGCCGGTCCTCGTGCGGGAACACGGCCACGGTGGTGATGCCGAGCTCGGTGGCGGCACGAAAGGCGCGGACCGCGATCTCACCACGGTTGGCGACCAGGATCTTGCGGAACATGGGACTCCTCCGACGACTGGCCACAACCTAGCGGGGCTAACTGACAACGGGAGCCCGTCTCGCCGCCAGGGGGCTGGAGGAACCCGGGGAGGGTCGGAAGGTCAGGACTCCATGGCGTCGAGCGCGATGGCGGCAGCCTCCACGACGCCGGCCCAGCGGGCGTCGGCCAGGTAGACGCTGTCGTCGGCGTCCCCGAGCTCGAGCAGCATGCCACCGAGACGACGGGCCAGCAGCTGCATGGCCTCGACCTCGCTGCGGCGCAGCACCCGGCCGGTGGCGGCGGCGGGCCGGGGCAGGATGTCGCACTCGTCGTACAGGCAGGTGATGTGCTCGGCGAGCGAGTCGTAGTCATCCTGACCGGCCACGTCCGTGCCCCAGTGACGCGCCTGGTGGGTGGTGTCGGAGAGCGCGGTCAGCGCGGTCATCACCGACCAGCGCAGCGACAGCTGCTCGACCGGCTGCGCCGCCGGCTCGTTCTCGATCGTGCGGCCGAAGTGGGCGATGGTGAGGCTCATGGGAGGTCCTTTTTCGGGGGGAGGTGCTGCTGTTGACGTCCCGGAACCTATGCCGCACCCCACGCCGGTGAGCTCTACGTGAAAACTCCCTCATGACGTCTCTCTGGATGCCCGTGTCCAGCGTGAGCAGGCCGCATCGGCAGGAGGCGCGTGCGTGGTCAGAGATGGGGTGCGGTGGTGTTCGCCCGCCGGGCTCACCGGCTCAGAACGATGAGCAGCCCCCGAGCATCTGCGGTTGCTCGGGGGCTGCGGATGGGCGTGTGCCCAGGACCAGAGCCACCACCCAGCTCAGAGACTCGGGCGCTGCCCGAGCGGTCCCCTCTGCGGGCTCCTCGGCCGGTTTCCCGGCCCACGTGATCGCCTCGACGGTAGGACAGCCCCGGCTTCGCGGTCGGCCAGGTGAGAGCCTTGCCATCCACGGTCGGGCAAGGCGTACGCGGACGTGGCCGGCCTCCAGGCGGCCCCGTGACCAGCCGGTGGACGCCGCTCAGACCGTGCCGCTCAGCGAGCGACCGCGGCGTACATCTCGTCGACGAGACCGCCGAAGCGCTTGGCGACCTCGCGCCGCCGCACCTTCAGCGTGGGCGTCAGCAGCCCGTTCTCCTGCGTGAACTCGTCGAGGACCAGGCGCAGGTCCTTGACCTGCTCGTGCTTCGGGAACGACGCGCACACCGCCGCTACCCGCTCCTTCACGTCGTCGAGGAGGGTGCGGTTGTGGATGAGGTCGGCCAGGTCACCCCAGGTGAGCTCCAGCCGCCGCCCGAGCGCCTCCAGCTGCGGCAGCGAGGGCTTGACCAGCAGCGTCAGGTACGGCTTCCCGTCACCCATCACGACCGCCTGCTCGAAGAACGGGTCGGCCAGCAGCCGCCCCTCGATGGGTGCCGGGGCGACGTTCTTGCCACCGGCGGTGACGATCAGGTCCTTCATCCGGTCGGTGATGAAGAGGAACCCGTCGCCGTCGAGACGGCCCACGTCACCGGTGCGCAGCCAGCCGTCCACGAGCGTCTGCGCGGTGAGCTCCTCGTCACGCCAGTAGCCCTTCATGACGTTCGGGCCGCGGTACCAGACCTCGCCGTCCTCGGCGATCCGCAGCTCGGAGCCGGCCATCGCCCGGCCCACGCTGCCCACCTTGTGCGCCTGCGGCGAGTTGAACGTCATCAGCGGCGAGGACTCCGTCATCCCGTACCCCTGACAGATCAGCATCCCCGCCGCCGAGAAGAACTCCTCGACCTCGGGCAGCAGCGCCGCACCACCGCAGGCCATGACGTTCTTCGGCCCGCCCATCGCGTCGCGTACCTTGCGGAGCACCAGCCGGTCGGCCACCCCGAGCTGGGCCCTGACCAGCGGCGAGGGGCGTCGGCCGGCCGCGTACGCAGCCTGGGCCTTGCGCCCGACCTTGAGCGACCACTCCAGCACGCGGCGCTTGGTGGGCGTGGCCGCCTGCTCGTGCACGGCGGCGTGCACCTTGTCGTACAGGCGCGGCACCGAGACCAGGAGCGAGGGCCGCACCAGCGTCAGCATCTCGGCGATGGTGCGGGGGTCGGTGACGTACGTGTTGAGCGCCCCCTGGCTGAGGAGACAGAACGTCCAGGCGCGCTCGAGGGCGTGCGCCAGCGGCAGGAAGCACAGCGACGTGTCCGACGGGCCGAAGTCGAAGAACTTCAGCAGCGCCGTGCACTGGTCGACGAAACCGGCATGGCTGAGCATCGCGCCCTTGGGCGTGCCCGTGGTGCCGGAGGAGTAGATGATCGACGCCAGGTCGTCGGGCTCGGCCTGCTCCAGGCGCTGCTCCAGCTCGGCCGCGGCGGTCTTGCTGGGCGGCTCGGCTCGGACCTCGTCCAGCGACCTCACCCGCGGGTCGGCGTCGCGCACGGCGTCGAAGGTGATGACCGTACGCAGCTCGGGCAGCTTGTCCCAGACCCGCTTCACCGTCTCGACCTCCGCGGAGCCGGAGACGAACGCCACCGTGACCCCGGCGTGGTCGAGCACGTAGCGAAGCTCCTCCGTGGTGGAGGTGTGGTAGACGGGCACCACGACCGCGCAGGCGGACAGCACGGCCAGGTCTGCCTCGCTCCACTCGGGCCGGTTGCCGGAGAAGATCGCCACCCGGTCGCCCGGCTCGACCCCGAGGTCGATGAGGGTCCGGCCCAGGGCCTCCACCTCGGCGGCGAGGCGTTCGTACGTCATCGTGCTCCACCCGGTGCCGCGGCGCACCCGGGTCGCCGTGCGGTGCCCGTACGTGACCGCAGCCTGCCGAAAAAGCCTTGCCAGATGACGTTCGCCCATAGCGCCCCCTCGTTGTGCGCGTCAGCCTACGCTGCCGTAGCCTCCCCGAGCAGCGCGAGTGCCTCGTCGAGCATCTGGGGGGTGAGACGTCCGGTCGAGGTGTTCTGCTGGGAGACGTGGTAGCTGCCGACGAGCCGCACCTCGCGTACGGGGCTGCGCAGCACCGCCACCGCGCCGTGGCCGAAGACGGGTGCCGGCCTGGGAACCTCCCAGCCGAGGCGGCGTACGGCTCGCAGCGCGGCCGACCAGCCGATGCCGCCGAGGGCGAACATCGCCTCGATCGTCGGTGTGCAGAGCTCGATGTCGCGGTCGAGCCAGGAGGAGCACGTCGCCAGCTCGGCTGTGGTGGGCCTGTTGTCGGGCGGCGCGCAGTGCGCCGAGGCGGTGATCCGCATGCCGGTCAGCACCAGGCCGTCGCCGGCGTGACGGGCGTCGGGCTGGCTCGCGTACCCGGCACGGTGCAGCGCCGCGTACAGCCACTCCCCCGACTTGTCGCCGGTGAACATCTGGCCGGTGCGGTTGGCACCGTGGGCGCCAGGCGCGAGACCGACGACCAGGACGCGGGGGCGCGGGTCACCGAAACCGGGCGCCGGGCGGCCCCAGTACGGCTGGTCGCGGTACGCCGCCCGCTTCGTCTGCGCGACCTCCTCCCGCCAGGCCACCAGCCGGGGGCAGGCGCGGCAGACCGACACCTGCGCGTCGAGCGTCGGGAGGTCGGGAGCGCTGGCCGCCAGGCCGACGGGGCCGTCTGGCGGCGGCGCGACGGGCGTGTCCGGCGTGGCGAGATCTCCCGGCCAGCCCGCCCCCGGCGGTGCGGGCGAGGCGATCTCCTGACCGGTCACAGGGTGCTTCACGCCAGCAGTCTGACGTACGCGTCGTGCCCGCGGCCCCGGGGCCGGCCCGCCGTGCACCGTCTGGGTGAATCCTCGACCAGCTGAACGGTCACGGTCTACTGTGGCGGCGCGGCGACAGCCCCTGACCAACGGTGATCAGGCGAGCCAGAGCAGCAGGACGGGGCCCCCGGCCCACCGAGGAGGCACCAGGGCGGTGCCTCACCGCAGGGATGCAACCACGAGGCCCGCGTGGGCCGACCGCACACAGAAGGAGTGAGAGATGACGACATCCGACGACCTCAGCCGCAGGGGGCTGCTCAAGGCGGGGGCTGCGCTGGGCGCGGGCGCCGCGGTGGCAGGTCTTTCCTCCTGCGCCTCGGCCGGGGCCCCCAAGGGTGGCGCGACCGTCGTGAGCGCCTCCGCGGGCAGCGACAGCAAGAACCCGTTCGGCATGGCCCCCTCCGGCAACGGCTGGGTCCTCATCCCGAGCCAGGGCTTCGGTCTCAAGTGGCTCGACGACATGGCCAAGGGCTTCAACAGGAAGTGGCCGGAGATCACGATCAAGCAGGACAGCTCCAAGGACATGAAGCTGACCCACCAGGCGGCGTTCACGACCGGGCCGGCGCCCGAGGTGGTCTTCCCGACCGGCATCGACAGCCAGGCCCTGTCGAAGCAGGGTCAGATCAGCGACCTGACGTCGTTCTTCGACGCCCCGTCGTACGACGGCGGCAAGGTCCGCGACATCCTCGCGCCGGGCTGGGAGCTCGCCGCCACGATCAGCGGCCAGAAGCTCGAGGCGCTGCCGTTCACGCTCAACATGTACGCCCTGTGGTACTCGAAGAAGGTGTTCCGCGACAACGGCTGGACCGCACCGAAGACCTGGAACGACCTGCTCGCCCTGGCGCCCGAGATGGTGAAGAAGGGCATCGCCCCGATCGGGTACGACGGCATCCACGCCGGCTACCCCGCCAACCTGCTGTGGGCGATGGTGATGAAGCAAGGTGGCGCCGGGGTGTTCATGGCGATCGACGAGCTGAAGCCGAACGCGTGGCGCCACCCGGCGGTCAAGACCGCCGCCGACGCGATCGCCGACTTCCGCGCCAAGGGCTACTTCATGGCCGGCTCGGAGGGCCTCAACCACACCCAGTCGCAGACCTACTGGGCGCAGGGCAAGTGCGCGTTCATCCCGTGCGGCGGGTGGCTGGAGAAGGAGTCCAGCGACGTCATCCCGCCCGACTACGACATGGGCCTCATCCCCGCGCCGGCGCTGCCCGGCGACACCATGCCCCAGACGACCCTCATGGGCGAGCCCGGCGCGCAGTTCTACGTACCCGTGAAGTCGGCGAACCCCAAGTTCGGCTTCGAGTTCCTGCGCTACCTGGCCACCAAGGAGGCGTCGCAGATCTTCACCAAGGAGACGATGTCGTTGACCTCCGGCAAGCCCGAGTGGGCCGAGGAGGTCGCCACGACGCCGGGCCTGAAGTCGCAGATCGAGGCTCTGAAGGCCGCCGGCAAGAACCTCGTCACCACCAAGTACGCGTGGTACGGGCCGACGTACTCCGACCCGGTCAGCAGCGCCGTCACCGACCTCTTCAAGGGCGCCATCAAAGGCGAGGAGTTCGTGAACCGTTGCCAGAAGGCCGCCGACGACTACGCCGCGAAGCCGGAGAACAAGCCGCGCAGCCGCACGGTCGGCTGAGTGCCGAGCTGGTTCTCAGGGGGCGCGCCACGCGGCGCGCCCCCCGCCATGACGCTGTCACGACCTGAGAGGAGGCGGTGATGAAGGCGGAGAAGTATCGGTTCGTGGTGCTGGCGCTGCTGGTCCCGCTGACGCTGTTCGCGGTGCTCACCCTGTCGCCGCTGGTGCAGGCCATCTACTACTCCTTCACCGATTGGGAGGCGTACAACCCGGAGATCACGTTCACCGGCGTGGCCAACTACCGCCGGCTCATGGACGACGCCATCTTCTGGCGAGCGCTGCGCAACAACGCCCTGCTGGTCGTCGTCAGCCCCGTGGTCACGGTGGGTCTGGCGCTGTTCCTGGCCGCGATGCTCAACACTGGCGGCACCAGCCGTGCGGGCGGGGCACGACCGGCCTTCGGCTCCGGCGTCTACCGGGTCGTCTACTTCTTCCCGCAGGTGCTGTCGGTCGCCGTGATGGCCGTGATGTTCCAGAACATCTTCAACCCGCGCAACGGGCTGCTGAACGCCGCACTCGGCGTCATCGGCATCACCGAGTTCCCGGGCTGGCTCTCCGACGAGCGCTGGGCGCTGTGGTCGGTGATGGGCGTCATGGTCTGGTCGGGCGTCGGCTTCTACGTCGTGATCCTGAACGCGGCCATGGCGGGGGTGAGCCGTGAGCTGTACGAGGCCGCCCTCATCGACGGCGCCTCGGCGGGCCACCAGTTCTGGCACGTCACGCTGCCGGCGATCCGGGAGACGGTGCTGGTGTGCTGGATCTACGCGTTCATCGTCGCCCTCGACGGTTTCGCGCTGGTCCAGATCCTCACGGTCGGCCCCGGCGGGCCCAACTACTCCACCATGGTGCTCGGCTACTACGTCTACCAGAAGGCGTTCTCGGAGTCGCAGTACGGCTACGCGTCGGCGATCGGCGTCGCGCTGGCGGTGATCACCGTGGTGTTCTCGGTGGTCACCACCCTGCTCACCCGTGAGCGTGACCCCGGCGCCCGCCCGGCCCGGCGCGTACGGCAGGGGGCCGCGGCATGACCGCCCCGGCCACTCCCGCCCGTACGACCGCACGCGGCGGTATCGCCTTCGCCCCGGCCAGCCCCGGCAAGCGCCTGGTGGGGCGGGTGCTGCGGCTGCTCGCCCAGCTGTTCCTGCTGCTGTGGGCCCTGGCCGTCGGCGTGCCCATGGTCTGGACGCTCTACTCCTCCCTCAAGACCGACGTCGAGATCCTCACCGAGCCGTGGGCGCTGCCGGCCTCGCCGCAGTGGGACAACTTCCGGCGGGCCTGGGTGACGGCCGAGTTCGGCAACTACTTCCTCAACACCGTCATCGTGTGCGCCGTCGGCATGACCATCACGCTGGTGCTCTCCAGCCTGGTCGCCTTCGTCCTCAGCAAGTTCGACTTCCGCGGGCGAAGCGCCGTGCGCATCATGTTCCTGATCGTGATGACGTTCCCCGGCGTGCTCGCGCTGATGCCGTTGTGGTTCATCATGTCGAACCTCGGTCTGCTCAACAGCCTGTGGGGGCTCGCACTGGTGACCGGCGTGCACGGCATGCCGTTCTCCGTGTTCTTCCTGGTCGCCTTCTTCCAGGCCATCCCCGGAGAGCTCATGGACGCGGCGCGCGTCGACGGCTGCTCCTACTGGACGACGTTCACCCGCGTCATGCTGCCGTTGGCCCGGCCAGGTCTGATCAGCGTCGGGATCTTCCAGTTCATGAGCATGTGGAACTCGTACATCCTCCCGCTCATCATGCTGAGCGACAAGGACAAGTACGTGCTCGGCCTGGGCATCGCGCGGCTGTCGGTCGACCAGGGGTACGCCGGTGACTGGTCGGCCCTGTTCGCTGGCATCGTCATCGCCATGCTGCCCGTCCTGGTCGTGTACATCGTGTTCCAGCGCCGGATCCAGGCCGGGATGATCGCCGGCGCCGTGAAGAGCTGAGGGTTACATGGCTGAGGTGCTGGTGGTCTCCGAACGACCTGGTTCGGTGGTGCTGTCACGCGTCTCACCGGAGTCGTCGGCGGTGGTCGCGGAGGTGCCCCTGGAGGGCGGCTTCGACCTGACGACGCACCCGTCGCTACCGCTGGCGTACCTCACCAGCGGCGCAGACGGCGGCACCGTCGTCACGGTGGACCTGGTGACCGGCGCGGCTCACCGGCTGCCAGGGGTTGGCGGGTGGCCGTGCCACCTCGCGGTCTCGCCCGGGGGCGGTGCGCTGGCGAGCGCGAACTACGACGGCGGGTCGGTCTCGTTGATCGAGCTCCGGGACGGGGTCGCGTACGGGCCGGTGCGGACCACGACGTTGCCGGCCCCGGCCGGCGGCCCGGGCACCGACCCTGAGCGGCAAGACCGGTCCCGGCCGCACACGGTGCGGTTCGCCGATGGTGGTCTGCTGGTCACCGACCTCGGCACTGACTGGGTGCTGCGGCTCGACGAGGACCTGCGTCTGGTGGGTACGGCCGTGGTCTGCCCGGCTGGATCGGGACCCCGTCACCTGGTGGCCGACGCCTCGGGCGGGTTGTGGGTCTCCCTGGAGCTGTCGAACCAGGTGGGCCGGGTGGTGGGCGACGACGTCATCGTGGGGCCGGCCACCACGGCGGCGTACGAGGGTCGCAGCTATGCCGGCGACATCGCCGCCGCCGGCGCCTGGGTGGTCATGGCGAACCGGGGTGCCGACACGGTGAGCGTGTACGACAGCCGCGAGCCCGGCGTGGTGCTGGTGCAGGAGGTGGCGACCAGCGGCCGATGGCCCGCCTCGCTCGCTGTGGTGGGTGACACGGTGGCGGTCGCGAACCGCGACTCCGGCTCGGTCGCCTTCTTCCCCGTGACCGAGGCCGGTCTCGGGGAGCCGGTGGTCGTCGGCTGCGACCGCCCGATCGCCCTCGCGAGCGCGGGCTAGTCACCTGCATCCTCTGGGACGTACGAGCGCCACGCGCCATATCTGGCACGTACTGCCCGCCACAGACCAGAAGATGCAGGTCAGCGGGCCCAGCGGTCGGCGAACGAGTCCTCGGGCTCGATTCCGAGCAGCTGCCAGGTGAGGTCGGGCTGCACCCATCCGTACGGGTTCGGGACGGACACGTCCAGGTGGGTCGACGGCTCGGGCCACGTCTGTACACGGGTTGCGGCTGCCACCGCACGCCCCGCGTCGCGCCACGAGATCGAGTAGTCGACGATGTCGTTGCCCACGACGGTCGGCTCGTGCAGCTGCGTGAACAGCAGGGCCGGTGCCGCGACCCGGTGGTGCTCGGCGAGCACCCGGCACACCAGGAGGCCGAGGTGCTTGGAGAGGGAGTACGCCCAGGCGCCCGGCTTGGGCGGCGACGCTGCCGGCACGCGGGACTCCAGCAACCAGCTCAGGGGGCCTCCGAGCTGCAGCGTCGGCCCCGTGAGCACGACCCGTGGGATGCCCAGCTCCACGGCTGCCCGCATCACGTTCCACGCGCCGACGAGGTTGACCAGGAACGCGCCCTTGACGTCCTCTCGCACGACGCTGGTGTTCACGAGGCAGTCCGCGCCGCGGGCGGCGTCCAGCACCTCCTCGTACACGGTGATGTCGAGGACCCGCTCCTCGTGCGGGGCCGGGAGCGACTCGGGCAGCGGCGCCCCCGGTGCCTGCGGCTCACGAGAGGCGAGCGCCGCGAACGGCGTGAGGTCGGTGGCCGTGAGGGTGACCTCGCGCACCAGCTCGCGGGTGGTGGCGACGCCGAGCGGTCCGCCGGCTCCGTACATCGTGACCCGCTGCACGCCCCCGGCCACCGTGATCGGCTCCGCACCGGAGGGCCACTCCGGCTCGCGGGCGGGCACCTCCTCCGTACGCGGGTGCGCCGGCTGCCACGAGAACGGATCCCGGCCAGCCGCCGCCACGGCGAACCGCCCACCGCCCGTCGCATGCACCACCGAGAACGCCGGCTCCTTCGTCGAGCGTCGCTCCCCCAGCTCGCCCAGCCGCTCCACCACCCGAACCAGCAGGGAGGCGGCATCGTCGGGGTGCACCCCGGGCCGCCCGCCACCTGGCTCGTCCAGCCGCATCACCCACACCCGTGGGCCGCCGTCGCGCGCCACTTCCCGGGCGGTGTGCTCGGCGAGGAAGGGAGCGAGCGACGCCATCTCGGTGCTCGGCCGCGGCACCCACCGCTCGTCGACGGCCCACCGCTCGTCGTACGCCTCCATCACCCGCAGCGACCCCAGCAGCACCACGCCTCGCGCCGGCGTCGACAGCAGCGTCTCGTACACACCGTGCGTCGCACCGAGCAGCCGCTCCTCGTCGGATCCGCCGGGCAGCCCCAGCACCAGCACCTCGGGCTCACCGCCCACGGTGTGCCCCGCGGCCGTCAGCGCCGCCTCGGCCGGCACCCAGCCTGGTACGTCCTGGCACACCACTCGCATGCCGCTCACGCTAGCGATCTCTGACACGAGAACTGTCGGTGCCCGACCGTAGAGTCGTGCCCATGATCTCCTTCGGTGCGCACGTCGACTCCACGGACCCGGTCGCCGAGGCCCAGGCGCGCGGCGCCGGCCTCTCGCAGTTCTTCCTGGGCGACCCGCAGGGCTGGAAGGGCCCGTCGATCGCGTACTCGGGAGGGGCCGCTGCCCTGCGCGAGGCGGCTGAGGCGGCTGGCATCGACCTGTACGTGCACGCCCCCTACGTGCTGAACGTCGCCTCCCTCAACAACCGGGTGCGCATCCCCAGCCGTCAGCAGCTGCAGAAACAGCTCACGATGGCCGGCGAGATCGGCGCCAAGGGCCTGATCGTTCATGGCGGCCACGTCTCCGACGACGCCGACCTGGAGAAGGGGTTCGACAACTGGCGCAAGTGCATCGAGGGCCTCGAGATGCCGGTCCCGCTGCTGATCGAGAACACCGCGGGCGGTGGGGGCGCGATGGCCCGCGGGCTGGACCGGATCGCCCAGCTCTGGGGTGCCGTGCAGGCCGCCGACGGCTCCGAGCAGGTCGGCTTCTGCCTCGACACCTGCCACGCTCACGCCAGCGGGGTCGAGCTGCTCGGCCTGGTCGACAAGGTGCTCGCGATCACCGGTCGCATCGACCTCGTCCACGCCAACGACTCCCGCGACGAGTTCGGCTCCAGCGCCGACCGGCATGCCGACCTCGGCACCGGGCTGTGCGACCCCGACGGCCTGGTGTCGGTGATCGTCGACGCCGACGCCCCCGTGGTCTTCGAGACGCCCGGCGGCAAGGCAGGCACCAGCGACGACATCCGCTGGCTCACCGCGCGGCTGACACAGCAGGCGTAGGCACGCCATGACCAGGGCTCGCGGGCGCGAGGGTGACGGTCTACTGTTCCGCTAGCACGCGGCCCCGCCGCCCGTTCTGGAAGGTCAACGATGACAGCAGACACGCGTGACGAGCGTCTGATCCGCACGGATCCCGACCGGCCGCCGGTCGCCGTACGCGAGCCGAACGGCATGTCCGGCCGGGCCCGCATCGGTCTCCTGGTCTGCGCCCTGGTCGCCGCCCTCGGCTGGGTGATGATCGCCGTCAGCCGCGGCGAGGCGGTGAACGCCCGCTGGTTCGTGCTGGCAGCCGTGGGCAGCTACCTGATCGCGTTCCAGATCTACTCGCGCTTCATCGAGCGCAACATCGTCCGGCCCGACGACACGAGGGCGACACCTGCGGAGCAGTACGAGAACGGCAAGGACTTCGTGCCGACCGACCGCCGGGTGCTGTTCGGCCACCACTTCGCCGCCATCGCCGGCGCCGGCCCGCTGGTCGGGCCCGTGCTCGCCGCGCAGATGGGCTACCTGCCCGGCACGCTCTGGATCGTCTTCGGCGTGATCTTCGCCGGTGCCGTCCAGGACTACCTGGTGCTCTGGATCTCCATGCGCCGCCGCGGCCGCTCGCTCGGGCAGCTGGCCCGCGAGGAGCTCGGCGTCGTCGGCGGCTGGGCCGCCATCATCGGCGTGCTCGCCATCATGATCATCATCATCGCCGTGCTCGGCGTCATCATGATCGGCGCCCTCGCCGAGTCGCCGTGGGGCGTGTTCTCCATCGCCATGACCATCCCGATCGCGCTCTTCATGGGCCTCTACCTGCGCCTGTGGCGCCCGGGCCGGGTGAACGAGGTCTCGCTCATCGGCGTGGTGCTGCTGCTGGCCGCGATCGTCGCCGGCCGCTACGTGGCCGAGTCCTCGTGGGCCGCCGCGTTCACCCTCGACAAGCCGACACTGGCCATCGCCGTCGCCATCTACGGCTTCGCCGCCAGCGTGCTGCCGGTGTGGCTGCTGCTGGCCCCGCGCGACTACCTGTCCACGTTCATGAAGGTCGGCACGATCGTGATGCTGGCGCTGGGCATCCTGCTCGTGGGCCCGGCGGTGCAGATGCCGGCCCTGACGAGCTTCGCGCGTACGGGGGCGGGACCGGCCTTCGCCGGAAGCCTGTTCCCCTTCCTGTTCATCACCATCGCCTGCGGCGCCATCTCCGGGTTCCACGCGCTCATCAGCTCCGGCACCACGCCGAAGCTGCTGGAGAAGGAGTCGCAGACCCGCCTCATCGGCTTCGGCGGCATGCTGACCGAGTCGTTCGTCGCGATCATGGCGCTGGTCTCCGCGGGCGTGCTCGACCAGCACCTCTACTTCGCGATGAACGCCCCCGCGGGCCTCACCGGCGCCCCGGACGCGGCCAAGGCGGCCGCGTACACCAACGGTCTCGGCCTCTTCGGCCCGAACGGTGTCGCGCTGCCGCCCGTGGACGCGTCGTTCTTCACCCAGGCCGCCGCGAGCGTCGGTGAGAAGACCATCCTGTCCCGCACCGGCGGTGCGCCGACGCTGGCCTTCGGCCTGTCGGAGGTGATGCACCAGGTGCCGCTCATCAGCGTGCTCGCCGACCAGTCGTTCTGGTACCACTTCGCCGTCATGTTCGAGGCGCTGTTCATCCTCACCACGATCGACGCCGGCACCCGGGTGGCGCGATTCATGTTCTCCGACGCCATCGGCCAGATCCCGGCGCTGCACCGGTTCCGTGACCCGTCCTGGCGCGTGGGCGCGTGGGTGTGCTCGGCGCTGGTCGTGGTGGCGTGGGGCTCGATCCTCTACATGGGTGTCACCGACCCGCTGGGCGGCATCAACATGCTGTTCCCGCTGTTCGGCATCGCCAACCAGCTGCTGGCCGGCCTGGCCCTGTCGGTGGTGTTCACGGTCGTGGTGAAGAAGGGTCTGCTCAAGTACGCCTGGGTGCCCGGCATCCCGATGGTGTTCGTGCTCGTGATCACGATGACGGCGTCCTGGTACAAGATCTTCTCCCCCGACCCGAAGCTCGGCTACTGGGCGCTGCGGTCGGCGGCGAAGGCGGCCCTCGACCGCGGGGACCAGAAGTTCCAGACGGCGACAAACCCGACCCAGATCGCCGCAGTGGTGCGCAACACCACCGTGCAGGGCACGCTCTCGATCGCGTTCGCCGCGCTGGTGCTGATCGTGTTCCTCGCCGCCATGTACACATGCGTCAAGGCCCTCCAGGCCGGCACGCTGCCCACCAGCGAGGAGGACACCCGGGAGAGCCGCATCTTTGCCCCGGCGGGCTTCGTCGCCACGCCGCTGGAGAAGGAGGCGCTCGCGCAGTGGCAGGAGGCTGGCCTCGACCCGACCCCGGCCCGACCGGGCGCGGAGCATTGAGCAGGCTCCGTTCGCTGCGCCGGTGGTGGCGCGGGGTGACCGGCGACGACGCCTACGAGGTGTACGTCGGTCACCTGCGCCGCAACCACCCCGACCAGACCCCGCCCACGCAGGCGGAGTTCTGGCGAGAGAAGTACGACGCCATGGAGCGCAACCCCTCGACGCGCTGCTGCTGAGGAGCTCCTGGAGGCGCCCTCCTCCGTACCTCGCTGCGCTGAACCGGGCGGCAGGCGTGGTCTGCTCGTCGGCGCCCCCACCCCCGGGGGGCTGTGAGCACCTCGTTCTCCTCAGCCGATCGCCTCGACGGGCTGGAGGAAGCCCATCTCGAGATCGCCCTCGAGGAGCTCGTGCCGACGCTCAAGTAAGGCCTGCATCTGCGGCAGGGAGAGATGCTCGGCGAGCGCTCCCCCTGACGCCCAGTGCTCGTAGAGCGCCAGCGCACCAGGCCGCCCCGGCTCTCGGTGCAGATCATCGCCTCGATCGGCTTCCTGCCGCGATCAGACCCGCCGCGCTGACCTTCCGCCTGCACCTGCACAACCGGTGCGCCTACGTGCTCAGGTCGCCCAGAGAGGTGGCAGTGCACCTGTGCGCACCGGTGGTGCAGGTGGCCTCCGCCGGGGACAAGCAGCCGCGTTCAGGGCAGCGCCGTCAGGCCCCCGCGGTGCTCCGCGTCCGGGCGATCACGATGGCGACGATGACGTCAGCGATGGTCTTGACGACCAGCAGCCCCAGCACCACCAGCCGTGGGAAGTCGAGCCCGAACGCCGAGATGCCCGCGAGGTCGTTGCTGTCCGCGGGCGAGAGCGAGGAGATCCCTGCCATCATGCCCGCGATGACGCCCAGGTGGAGCGGGACCACCCGGCCGTAGGCGATCGGCACCACCGACGGCGGACGCATCACGGGCCCCGCAGCCGTCGCTCGGATCACGGCCCAGATCTCGGAGAAGAACCGGAACAGCAGGATCAGCACCGGCAGCACCAGCGCGAAGAACGTCGCGTCCACCCCGAGCATCGCCGCGATGATCGTGGTGAAGATCGCGTGCACACCAGTGAAGGTCCCGAAGTGCAGCGCGAAGAACTTCGCGTTCATCGCGGTGGACTCCGCGCGGGTGCGCCGCAGCGTGACGAACGTGGAGACGCCGACGAGGATGTTCTCCACCACGAACAGCACGAACGCGTTGCCGGGGCTCATCCCCAGCCACACGATCCCGACGACCGTGAACAGGTTCGTCACCAGTGCGCCCACCAGCACGGTCAACGCGCCCGGCAGGCCCTCCCACCCCCTGGTCTGTGCCACGGGACGACAGTAGAGCACCACCTGATCACGCCCTCGGCGGCACTATGGTCAGCACGGCCCGGCCCCACTAGGGTTCACGGCATGGGGAAGAGCGTCTTCGTGATGGCACCCGAGGGTCTGGTGGGCAAGTCGGCGGTCGCGCTGGGCGTGATCGAGGTCCTGTCACGCGAGGTCGCGACGGTGGGGGTGTTCCGCCCGATCATCCGGTCCGACGGTCGCGACAGCATCCTCAAGACGTTGGTCGCGCAGGAGTCTGTCAAGGGCGACTACGACACTGCGTACGGCGTCACGTACGCCGAGCTCCATCGCGACCCCGACGAGGCCATGAGCCAGATCATCGCGCGCTACTCGGCGCTGGCCGAGCGGTACGACGCCATGGTCATCCTCGGCTCCGACTACACCGACGTGCTCGGGTCGACCGAGCTGTCGTACAACGCCGCCGTCGCCGCCCACCTGGACGCCCCCGCGCTGCTGGTCGTCAAGGGCAACGACAAGGACCCCGACGGCGTCGTCCGCTCGGCCGACAACGCCATCGACGAGCTGCGCCAGCACCACGTGCCGCTGCTGGGCGTGATCGCGTCCCGGGTGCCGGCCGACCGCCTCGACGAGTACCGCACCGCGCTCGACGGCCACGGCTGGGGCGTCATCGGCGCGGTGCCGGAGAACCGCGTGCTGGCCGCGCCGACCGTACGGCAGCAGTTCGAGGCCGTGGGCGCCGAGCTGTTCCTCGGGCACGACGACCTGCTCGACCGCGAGTCCGGGGGCGTCGTGGTCACCGCGATGACCTTGCCGAGCGTGCTGGAGCGCCTCTCCCCCGACGCGACGATCGTGGCGCCGTCGGACCGCATCGACCTGCTTCCGGGGCTCCTGCTGGCGCACACCTCCGGGGCGTTCCCCCGCCTGGCGGGCATCGTGCTGGTGGGCGGCTACCCGCTGCCGCCGACCATCCGACGCCTCATCGACACCCTTGACATCGACGTGCCCATCGGCATGACCAGCACTGGCACGTACTCGACGGCAGAGAAGCTGTTCCGCCTCGAGGGCGGCACCACCGACTCGCCCCGCAAGGTCGACCTGGCGCGCACACTGTTCGGCGAGAGCGTCGACACCTCTGCGCTGGTCGCCGCGATCCGTGCCGAGCGGCCCGAGGTCCGTACGCCGCTGATGTTCGAGCACCAGCTGATGACCAAGGCCCGCTCCGACCGCCGCACGATCGTGCTGCCGGAGACCTCCGACGACCGCATCCTGCGCTCGGCCGCCCAGCTGCTGCGCCGCGACGTGGCCGACCTGATCCTGCTCGGCACCCCCGACGTCGCCGGCCGCCGCGCCGAGGAGCTCGGCCTCGACCTCTCCCGGGCCCGGTTCGTCGACCCGCGCGACCCCGAGCTGGTCGAGAGGTTCGCCGCCGAGTACGCCCGGTTGCGCGCCCACAAGGGGGTGACGATCGAGCAGGCCCGGGAGAAGATGGCCGACCTCTCCTACGTCGGCACCATGATGGTCTACCTCGGGCAGGCCGACGGCATGGTGTCGGGCGCGGTGAACACCACCGCCAACACCATCCGCCCCTCGCTGGAGTTCATCAAGACCAAGCCGGGCGTCTCGGTGGTGTCCAGCTCCTTCCTGATGTGCCTGCCCGACCGGGTGCTGGTGTTCGGCGACTGCGCCGTCAACCCCGACCCGACGGCCACCCAGCTCGCCGACATCGCCATCTCGTCGGCGGAGACCGCGGTCGCGTTCGGCGTCGAGCCCCGGGTCGCGATGCTGTCGTACTCCACCGGCACCTCCGGTGCGGGCGCCGACGTCGACAAGGTGCGGGAGGCGACCGAGCTGGTGCGGCAGCGGGCACCGCAGCTCAAGGTGGACGGGCCCATGCAGTTCGACGCCGCGATGGACGCCAGCGTCGCCGCCTCCAAGCTGCCCGGCTCGGAGGTCGCGGGGCAGGCCACGGTGTTCGTGTTCCCTGACCTCAACACCGGCAACAACACGTACAAGGCGGTGCAGCGCACGGCCAACGCCGTCGCCATCGGGCCGGTGCTGCAGGGGCTCAACCAGCCCGTCAACGACCTCTCCCGCGGTGCGACCATCGACGACATCGTGAACACGGTCGCCATCACGGCGATCCAGGCGCAGTCCGAGGCCTCGGGCACGGCCGCCACCCCACCGCCGACGAGCTGAAGGAGAACCGCCGTGACCACACCGATCCTGCTGCTGAACTGCGGCTCGTCGTCGGTCAAGTACCAGGTCATCGACGCCGACACCGAAGACGTGCTCGCGACCGGCCTGGTGCAGAAGGTCGGCCAGGCGACGGGCACGCTCGACCACACCGTCGGCGAGACCACCGAGCACCGCGAGCAGCCGGTGCCCGACCACGCCGAGGCGATGCGCCTGGTGGTAGGCCTAATCGGGGAGTACGGGCCGCGGCTGTCCGACGTGGTCGCCGTCGCCCACCGGGTCGTGCACGGCGGGCCGCGGTTCAGCGATCCCGTACGCATCGACGACGCGGTGGTGCAGGAGCTGCGTGACCTCTCCGGGCTGGCTCCGCTGCACAACCCACCCGCGGTCGAGGGCATCGAGGCGGCGCGCGCGGTGCTGCCGGACGTACCGCACGTCGCGGTCTTCGACACCGCCTTCTTCTCGACGCTGCCGGCCGAGGCGTCCACGTACGCCATCGATGCCGACCTGGCCCGCGAGCACCACATCCGCCGGTACGGGTTCCACGGCACCTCCCATGCGTACGTGTCGCGCAAGGCCGCCGAGGTGCTGGGCCGCGACCTGGAGGACCTCAACCAGATCGTCTGCCACCTGGGCAACGGCGCCTCGATCTCGGCCGTGCGCGGCGGGGTCGCCGTGGAGACGTCGATGGGGCTGACGCCGCTGCAGGGGCTCGTCATGGGGACCCGGTCGGGCGACATCGACCCGGGGGTGGTGGCGTACCTGAACCGCGAGGCCGGCATGAGCGTCGACGAGATCGACACCCTCCTCAACAAGAAGTCGGGGCTCGCGGGGCTGGCCGGCGGCACCTCCGACATGCGCGACGTGCAGGGCAAGGCCGACGCCGGCGACGAGGCCGCGGTGCTGGCGCTCAACGTGTACGTGCACCGGCTGGTCAGCTACATCGGTGCCTACCTGGCGCTCCTCGGCGGCACCGACGTGCTGGTTTTCACCGCGGGTGTCGGCGAGAACGCGTTCAAGGTGCGGGAGTCGGTTTGTGACCGGCTCGCGCCGCTGGGCTTCCTGCTCGACGACGAGGCCAACGAGACCCGCTCGAAGGAGCCGCGGGTCATCAGCCAGCCCGGGTCGCCGGTCACCATCATGGTCGTCCCGACGAACGAGGAGCTCCAGATGGCCCGGGAGACCGCACAGCTCCTCTGCCAGGGCGGGCTGGGCTGGTCACGAGACGACTCGGCAAGCCAGAACCGAGCCTGATCACGCAGGCGCGGGCGGCCGTTCTGGAGGTTCCCGCGCAGGTCTCGCGGCTGCTCTTGTACGGTCCCCACAACGGCGTACGGCCTTTCGACACGGCCCGTCGGCCCGAGTAGGTTGACCCCCATGGCGCGAGCGTTGGTCACGGGGGGGACCTCCGGCATCGGTAACGCGTTCGCGCGCGAGCTGGCGGTGCGGGGGTATGACCTGGTGCTGGTCGCCCGCGACACGGAACGTCTGGAGCGGGTGGCCGCCGAGATCACCGAGCGCAGCGGCGTGGCCGTCGAGGTGATGACCGCCGACCTGGCCGTCCGCGACGACCTGCTGTGGGTCGCCGACCGTGTCGAGTCGGCCGACTCGCCCATCGACATGCTCGTCAACAACGCCGGCTTCGGCATCCATGCCTCGCTGCTCGACAAGGACTTCTCGATCCAGGAGAAGGCCCTCGACGTGATGTGCCTGGCGGTGCTGGTCCTGTCGGGGGCCGCCGGTCGCGCCATGACCGCCCGCGGCCGCGGGGCGATCATCAACGTCGGCTCCACGTCTGGCCTGATCACCACGGGCAACTACTCGGCCGTGAAGGCCTGGGTGAACGTCTACACCGAGGGCCTGGCCGTCGAGCTGGCCGGCACCGGCGTCAAGGTCACCGCGCTGATGCCGGGCTGGGTGCGCACGGAGTTCCACGAGCGCGCCGGCATCAACGCCACGAAGCTGCCCGGCATCGTCTGGATCGACGTCGACGAGCTGGTGCGAGAAGCCCTCGACGACAACGCCCGCGGCAAGGTGCTCTCGGTGCCGAGCCGACGCTGGGACGCCGCGGCCGTGATCGGCCGTCTGCTCCCCCGCTCGGTCATCCGGTGGGGGTCGGGGCAGCTGTCGCGATCACGCCGGAAGCCGCACTGATGGCCAAGGACGAGTTCAACAGGAAGAAGTACCTGAACCCGGTCCGGGCCCGGATGCACTACCTCACCCAGAACCTGATGCTGGGCGGGCTCCTGCACCGCATCGTGAAGGTGCGCGTGCACGGCCGTGAGAACGTCGACGGCCTTCAGGCGCCGTTCATCGCCGTCGCGAACCACTCCTCGCACCTCGACGCCCCGCTCATCATCGACGCGCTCCCGAACCGGCTCTCCCACTACCTCGCCTCGGGCGCCGCGGCCGACTACTTCTTCGACAACAAGCTGAAGTCGCTGCCCACGCAGATCTTCATCAACACCTACCCGATCGAGCGGCGGGGGATGCGGTCTCGCAAGGGTCTGTCGGGCCAGCTCCTGAGCGACGGTGTGCCCCTGCTGATCTTCCCCGAAGGCACCCGGTCGCGCACCGGCGCCATGGGACCGTTCACGCCCGGTGTCGCAGCCCTGTGCATCTCGCGTGGCGCCCCGGCGCTGCCGGTGGCGCTGGTCGGCGCGTTCGCCGCGTGGCCGTACGGGCAGGGCCACATGCCCCGCGGCCGCCCCGAGGTGCACGTGGCGATCGGGCGCCCGCTGCGGCCGGCGCCGGGCGAGATCGCCAAGCAGTTCAACGAGCGGATGCGCCGAGCCGTGCAGCAGCTGCACGACTCGACCGCCCGTGCGTACGGGCTGCCTACCCTCGACGACTACGCTCGTGCCGTCTCCGTGCGCCAGGCGTCGATCCCACCAGCGCCGTCAGACCAGACATACCGCGGCCCTGCCGCCGAGAAGGAGTAGACGAGTGAGCATCCCAGGCGTGAAGCAGCAGAAGTGGTGGGGCTGGGGCGAGGAGGGCGGCCACGAGTTCTCCTTCGCCGACAAGCCGAAGTTCGCCCCGTTCGTGCTCGAGCGTCTGGGCGTCGACGTCACCAAGCGCACCCCGGAGAGACGCGACCTCGCCTCCCTGGATGTGCCGGCCTCGCAGATCGACCCCGGCCTCCGCGCCACGATCGAGCAGGCGATCGGCGCCGAGTACGTCGTCGACGACGCCGAGACCCGCGTGGTGCACGCCTTCGGCAGGGGCGTCCGCGACCTCGTGCGCATCCGGCGTGGCCAGCTCGGCCGGCTGCCCGACGTGGTCGTCTACCCCGGTTCGGAGGAGGACGTCGTCGCCATCGTCGACGCGGCCTGCGAGGCCGACGCGGTCGTGATCCCGTACGGCGGCGGCTCCAACATCGTCGGCGCCCTGGAGGCGCTGCCCGACGAGACCCGCAACGTCATCAGCATCAACATGGGCCGGCTCAACAAGGTGCTGGAGATCGACGAGGCCTCGGGCCTCGCCCGCATCCAGGCCGGCGTCCTCGGCCCCGACATGGAGACACAGCTCAACGCCCGCGGCTGGACGCTCGGTCACTTCCCCGACTCGTTCCTGTGGTCGACGCTCGGCGGCTGGATCGCGACCCGCTCCAGCGGCATGCAGTCCGACAAGTACGGCGACATCGCCGACCTTACCCGCGGCCTGCGCATGGTGATGAACAAGCAGGTGCTCGTGCTGCGCCCGCTCCCCTCGTACTCCTCGGGCCCCTCGGTGCGCGAGATGGTGATCGGCTCGGAGGGCCGGCTGGGCATCATCACCGAGGCCTGGGTGCACGTGCACCGGCTCCCGGAGGTGCGCGAGATCCAGGCGTACTTCTTCGAGACGTACGACAAGGGCATCTCCGCCATGGAGGAGCTCGCCGCCAGCGACGCGGCGCCCTCGATCACCCGGGTGATGGACCCCAACGAGACCCTGTTCTCGATGGCCAACGGCAAGAAGTCGTCGCGGCTGGGGCACCTCATGAACCGCGCCGTCCAGGAGCTGATGTCGCGCAAGGGCTGGGACCTCGACAAGATCTGCCTCGCGTTCGTCGGCTTCGAGGGCACCCCCGTTCACGTCCGGTACGAGAAGTCGCAGGTGTCGAAGGTCTTCAGCCGGTACGGCGGGCTGGGTGTCGGCAAGGGCCCGGGTGCCCTGTACGACCAGAAGAAGTTCGACGTCCCCTACATCCGCGACTTCCTGCTCGACATGGGCATCCCCGCTGACGTGTCCGAGACGGCGACGCCGTGGTCGCGGCTCAAGGAGATGTACGAGGGCACGGTCGCGGCCGCCGAGAAGGCGTTCGCCGCGGCCGGCGTCAAGGGGTTCATCATGTGCCACCTGTCGCACTCGTACCACTCGGGCGCCTGCCAGTACTTCACGTTCGCGATCAACGACGCGAGCGAGCAGAACATGGAGAAGTACGACCTCGTGAAGCAGGCCATCCAGCAGTCCTTCATGGACCACGGGGGCACGGTCTCCCACCACCACGGTGTCGGCGAGGAGCACAGCCCCTGGATGGAGCAGGACATCTCACCCGCCGGCGTCTCCATCCAGCGCGCGCTCTTCGACGGCGTCGACCCGAAGCACAACTTCAACCCCGGCAAGATCGTCCACGACGGCGTCCCCGGCGTCTCCTCGAACTCGACGCAGCCCGACGCCTGAGGGCTCGCACCCCCTGGCCTGCAAGGCGGTCGCTGCCACGCAGCGGCCGCCTTCGGCGTTGTCCCAGGTGCTCGCGCCGTGGCCCACCGGAGGGACCTGCATTCTCTGGCTCCTGGCGGACCTACGTGCCAGATGTGGCGCATGGTGCTGCCAGCGACCAGGGTGCAGGTGGCCGCCCGCCGTGCCCTCCCGACGAGCAGAGGATGCAGGCCACCGGACGCACGCCCCGCGGCCGGACTAGTCCTCCCTGGCCCGGGCGGGGCGGGCGTCGTCGTCCAGCGAGCCGGGGTCGTCGCCCCACACGGGCGTCGCGCTGGGCCAGCTCACCGGCATGGCGCGGGCAGGGGTCGACCGCGCGGTTGGGCCAGCTCCCTCTTCCGGGAGGGCCCGCGCAGGCGACGACTGCGTCGGCGGGGTCTCCGGCTCAGGCAGAGCCCCGGCCTGTTCCCGCCCGGGGTCCCGCTCGCCCGACGCCCCGTCAGCGGCCGCGTCCGTGAGCCCGCGCACTGAGGGCTCGTCGACATCTCGTGGGGCGCTGGCAGGAGCCACCGAGTCCTCAGCCTCGACCGGCGCACTACCCGACACCGGTGTCGTCACCGTCTCTTCCGACACCGCATGCCTCGGCGCGGGACCCGCCCCTGCGCGCTCCCCGCCGTCGGACCCGCCCACCAGCGCATGCGTCGGCACCGCACCAGCAGAGTCGGCGCCCGGATCCGCTTCTCCCGACCTCACCACCGGAAACGCCGACACCGGCTCAGCATCCGCGGCCCGGGTGACCTTGGACTCGTCCGCCACCGCATGCGTCGTCACGGCGTCAGCAGTCTCGTCGCTCAGACTGGCAAGTGCGTCACCCCCGGTACGGTCCGCGGGCTCGGACACCGCAGACCGCTCGCGATCGGCTCCCTCGGCCGCAGCCCGCTGAGGTGCGGGACTGTCAACGGCGGCCCCGGACGTCGGACCAGCGCTCGCCCCTCGTCCCGGCTCCCCCGCCCGCTCGGTCGCCGCGCTGGTCAGGGGCACCGGCGTGCGTGTCTCGACCGCCGCCGGACGCGCGGTCGCCTCG